>JBGCFZ010000282.1:0-62981 GCA_045110355.1 Lewinella sp.
TACGGGCTTAATGGGAGGGCTTGGAGGTCGTTACATCGCAGCGGTAGGTATGGGAGCAATGGCGTTGAATTTCGTGTACTGGAATTTCGGCTTTCTGCGGATGAGCACCACTGGCATCACCGCCCAGGCTTATGGGAAGGAAGACGAAGAAGGGCAGATGCTCAGCTTGGTCCGGGCCGGAGGCCTGGCACTATTGTTGGCAGGGTTATTGCTTTTGCTTCAATACCCTTTTGCAGAATTGATTCATTGGCTGCTGAACCTGCGGGTGGACCAGGTGGCACTGGTAGACGATTATTTTTACCTCCGCATCCTGGCAGCGCCAGCGGCGCTGTTGCAAATGGTCCTGTTCGGCTGGTTCTTCGGTCGGCAAAATGCCACTTTTCCTTTGGTCCTTACACTGATCGTTAATGTGGCGAACATGGCCTTGAGTTATTACCTGGTCCGGGCGCTGGGGTGGGGAATCAAAGGTGTCGCTCTGGGCACGGTGGCCGCACAGTACCTGGGTTTAGTTATTGGTTTGTGCTTGTTGTGGTACGAATGCCAGCGCCACGCATTGCCCCTGAAAACAGCCCTTTTGCACCTGCGGCCGCGCCTGAGAAAAGGGGGAAAGGGGAAAAGGGGAAAGGCAGGGCCAGAACTGCAAGAATTCTTGTCCATCAACCGCGACATCTTCATCCGCACGCTTTGCCTTACGCTCAGCTTCGCCTTCTTTTACAACCGGGCCAATGCGCTGGATGTAGGCACCGCTGTGGTGGCCGCTAATGTCATTTTGTTGCAACTGGTCAACTGGCTGAGCTACGGTGTTGACGGTTTCGCCTTCGCAGCGGAAAGTCTGGTTGGCCGCTTTCACGGTGCCGGGCAGCCGGAAAAATTACGACGCTTGCTTAAGTTACTGTTCGCCTGGGGGATGGGGTTAGCAATACTTTATGCCCTGGTCTACGGCTTCGGGAATACCCATTTATTGGCCCTGTTCGCACCTGAAGACGCGGCCCCGGATACCTTGGTAGAAGCACTCCATTACCTGCCGATCGTTGTGGTATTTTGTATTTTGGCAACACCCTGTTATTTGCTCGATGGTATCTACGTCGGCCTCACGGCCGCTCGCGCCATGCGGCAAACGATGCTGTTGGCTTTCGCCGGTTACCTATTTGCCTACTATCTGGTAGGCCAGTACTATGTTAACTGGGGCTTATGGGGCAGCCTGCTTTTTTTCATGGTGTTGCGGGCGGTGATGCAGGGGTGGTGGCTGTGGCGGGGGAAGGTTTAGTGGTCAGTAACCAGGATTCAGTGGTCAGGAATCAGTATTTAGTGCTTAGGATTCAGGTTTCCGCAACGTGGTTCCCGAACCCTAAACCCTAAACCCTGACCACTGAATCCTGAACCCTAAACCCTGACCACTGAATCCTGAATCCTACCTTTACCCCATGTCATTAAGCCTCGCTGATTTCTTCATTATTGCTAGCATCCTTCAAGGGGTATGCATTGGGCTGACGATACTGATCAGACCTGCTTACCAAAGCAAGGCCAACAACTATCTGGGGGCAAGTATTTTGCTGCTGAGTATTGTTTGCTTCCTGGGGTGGCAAAACTTCGGTTTTTTCTGGCTGGACTATCTGTGGTGGCATATTTGGGAATTGTTGGTGCCGGTTCCGATGTTTTATTACGTCTTACACGTATTGGACCACAGGTACCTGAAGGCAAAATGGCTGCCGTGGCTGTTTGTCCCGTTTGTAGTAAGTGTATCGGTAGGTATTTTCTTCGACCTCAGCTTTACGTTCAAGCTATTTGAATTGCCAATTTCGGCAGATGGGCCCGAGTATAAGTTGTACAATAAACTGGAAGATTCTATCTCCTTCTGGTTCAACGTATTTCTGATTGGCTGGGCCTTATTACTTGCCAGAGAAAGTAAGGGGCTGGTGCCGGAAAAAAGAAACTGGTTGATTCGTTTTATGGTTGCGATGCTAGTGGTGCTTGTCGTCTGGTACCTGTCGGTATTTGTTGGGGAGAGTTATGGTAGTGACCGGCCTGAGATTGCTATCTGGATCACCCTTTCAGCTTTTTTCTGGTGGATCTTTTACACGGGCGTTTATCAGCTACGTATCCTGGACGACAAGGCAGAGATTCACGAAATCCTCAAAATACGTAAGCCCTCATTGGAGCGTGTAGCAACCGTGAATGAGCCGACGGAGGGTTATCCCGGGCAGTTGGCCCGATTGATGGAGGAAGAAGAGGTGTACCGCAATCCCGACCTCAGTCGAAATGTAATTGCCGAACGATTAGGCATAAGCGAAGGGTACCTCTCCCAGATCATCAACGGAAAGGTTGGTGAGAGTTTTGCCGACTACGTCAATGGCTTTCGCATCAATGCCGCCCGGGAAATGCTGACAGATCCAACTTTTGCGCCATATTCTCTTGAAGCAATCGGGATGGAGGCCGGATTTAGGTCCCGCAGTGTTTTCTACAGTACCTTTAAGAAAGCCACGGGAAGCACTCCTGGAGATTACCGAAAAGCCCACAAAACGTCCTGATTTCTTAGGTTTTAAGGATTCCGTACATGCGAGTAAGCTGATTTCTTGCGATGAAGTAGGAGCGTGCCGATGTTTGTCAACATCAAATAAGCGCTTTAATATTTATCAATGCCACGCTACTTATTCTCAGCCCTGTTGCTCACTGTTTTTAGTAATCTTCCAGCGCAATCGTCCCCCGCTGAACCTATCTACCGTCATCAGCTTACCCTGACGGTTGGTGCTCACCACGGTTACGTAAAAGACCAGAATTTTTCTCCGTTAAATTATAAGGCCAGCGGGCTGCGCTTTGGCCTTGGCTACGGACGGACCACTAAATCTGGACACTTGTTGAGCGCAGAATTAGGACTGGGGCTAACCAAGTTGAAATCCCGGGCCTCCAAATATCATACAACTGAACGATACCTGATCGACCTTTCTCTGGGCTATCTACGGGCAGTAGGACCTGCAGAGGGAGACCGGCAGATCCGCCTTGGAGGCAAGTACCGAAGCTACATTGATGTTAGCATTTTTGAAGGAACGGAAGCGATTTCATTTTTTGCCCTTCATGGCTTTGAACTGGCGGGAGATGCCGCATGGCGAACGGGAGATCGTCACCGGCTGAAGGTGGCCGGGTCTTTACCCGTCTTCGGCCTGTTGGTGCGACCGCCTTATACCGGTTGGGATAAGTTCATTAGCGATAACGATACCGCGCTGCTTCGGATACTGACCCGTGGGAAATGGACTTCCCTCAACGATTTTACCGGCCTCCGTGCCTCAATTGGTTGGGAGTATCGTTTCAACGAAAAGTGGACGATGGAAGCTGGCTATGGCCTGAGTTACTACAGTACCCAGCGTCTTGATCCCGTTCGTATCCTAAATAACCAGTTTACCGTTTCGGCCACACGCAAGTATTAGTAGTAAAAGCTTTAGGACTACGTCGCATCATTCTGGCACACCGACAATCTTCTCTCCACAAAAAAATAACAATGAAAAAGCTAGTATTTCCCATCCTTCTTTTTGCGGCCCTGTTCATCAGTTGCCAAAAAATGATCCTCGGTGAAGACGAGGTGAATACCCCAAAAAACAATTTTGATATTTTCTGGGAAGACTTTGATCGCCATTATGGTCTCTTTACTGTTCGGGAGTGGGACTGGGACAGTATCCGGACGGAATACGAAGGTAGGGTTGTGCCCGAAACGACCGACGAAGAACTGTTTTCCATTTTTAGTGAGATGATCGATTACCTGGATGACCGGCACACTTTTGTCTACTGGCCAGGCAGAAAGTTTTTTGCCTCTGGGGATGCCGGCCGGGATCAGGTTCGGGAAGAATTCAGCCTTGATCTGATTACGAATGATTACGTAGAGGTGAGAGACTCATCATCTCTCAATGGATACCTCTACGGTGATTTTCGCGGGCGGGACATTGGTTACCTCCACCTTGCGGGCATCGACATGAGCGATCCTAATATCACGGATCGAATCCTAAGAGACATCGGCCACCACCAGGCCATCATTCTCGACTTGCGAAACAATACCGGAGGAGACGATAAAACAGGCGCAGAAATTGCCGGACGCTTTATTCAGGAAGAAAAATTATGCTACACGGTGCAGGAACGAAACGGACCGGAACATACTGATTTTGCTAGGAAGAAGGAATATTTTAGTCGGAGAATCGGTGTGGAGAATTTTAACAGACCGGTGGTGGTATTGACTGATCAGGTAACCATCAGTGCGGGTGAGGTCATGCTGCTTTACCTCAAACCAATTCCGACGGTAACCCAGATTGGGGACGTTACATCAGGCGATTTCTCCGACACGGGCATGCGCCGCTTCCTGCCCAATGGTATGCAGTACCGCTACTCAATAATGAAATTCCTGTTGCCCGACGGTACAAGTCTTGATGGCATCGGGCACATTCCCGACATCTATGCCCGGAATTCGGTAGATGACATCGCTGCGGATAATGATGTGGTATTGGAACGGGCATTTACTTTCTTGTTCGAAGAATATGGAATCCGTTAGGGGCAGAATGATCAGGCGCGGCCGCAGGTGCAAGGGAAGGTTGTAGGAATTAGTCTTCCGGACTAAGTCGTAGGATTTAGCGGTCAGCCCTCAGGAGGGGATGACTACTGAATCCTAAACGCTGAAAACTGATTTCTAATCCCTGAAACCTGCACCCTGAAACCTACCTTTGTCCCATGACCGACTACCTGACACTTGCCGCCGAAGTAGGCGAGATCACCCGCCTCGCGGGTGCTGCCATTATGGACATCTACGCTACCGAAGATTTTGGCATTGAGCATAAAGCGGACGATAGTCCGCTTACCCGGGCTGATAAAGCCGCCAACGACGTCATCGTTGCTGGCCTCGAAGCACTTGATTTTAAAGCCCCCATCATCTCCGAAGAAGGCAAGGAAATAAGCTATGCTACCCGGTCACAATTTACCCGCTTCTGGCTGGTGGACCCCCTGGACGGAACCAAAGAGTTCATCAAGCGCAACGGAGATTTTACCGTCAACATCGCGCTGGTGGAGAACGGGAAGCCCATCCTCGGAGCGGTTTATGTACCGGTGACCAATGAGTTGTTCTACTCCGCTCCCGACCTGGGAGCCTGGGAAGTGAAGGAAGCTGGTGGTAAGCCCAGCCGCATCTTCGCTGCTGCTTTTACTTTGCAGGACGTAAACCTGCGGCTCGTCGCCAGCCGCAGCCACCTCAACCAGAAAACCCAGGATTTTATCGACCAGTTCGATCGCCCTGAATTGGTACAGCGCGGTAGCTCGCTCAAGATAATGGAGCTGGCACGGGGAAACGCCCACATTTATCCCCGTCTGGCACCCACCATGGAATGGGACACCGGTGCCGCCCACGCCATCCTGTTGGAGGCTGGCGGTAAGTTGGTGGATGATGGTACCGGCAAAGAACTTCGGTACAACAAAGAATCTTTGCTCAACCCACACTTTATCGCCTACGGTAATGTGCGGGAGGAATTGTTAGCGTGTTAAGATGAAATGGCCTATGCGGATAGAACCTCTGAAAACCGAGCACTTTGCCACCATTAGCCCATGGTTCGAGGATGCAGAAACCCAGCGTCGGCTGGGAGGTTTCTATCCCCTTCAAGAACAACTGCAAAGCCTGATTAGTGATCCAGATAAGCACGCCTGGCTGCTTTGGCAGGAAGAAATGCCCGTTGGGTTGATCGAGCTGGAAAAAGAAAAGAATACTGCACACGTATTGATCTTGGTTGCTCCTGATAAAAGAGGGCAAGGGCTTGGACATAAATTGGTGACAGTGTTACCACCGCTTGCAAGAAAGATGGGTACCCAAACCCTTCGTGCTTGTGTTGCCACTAGTGGCGTGGCTTCCCGCCGCTGTTTTCTGGCCGCCGGTTATGCTGAGCAGGGAGAGGAAGATGGGTTCGTATGCTATGACCTGTCAGTCTAAACCCATTTCCGCAGAATACCGATCTTTGCAACCTGCAACATGAAACCACTCTCCATCATCTATACCACCTTCAACGAGCTCGATATCATCGAACGCTCGCTGGAGAGCGTGGCCGACTGGTCGGATGACCTGGTGGTAGTCGATAGTTTCAGCACCGACGGCACGGCCGAGCTGCTGGAGGCCCGGGAGGACGTCATTCTCCGCCAGCGGAAATACGTAGGCCCTTCCGATCAGAAGAATTGGGCCATTGAGCAGGCCAAACACGAATGGATCCTTCTGCTTGACGCCGACGAACTAGTGACACCGGAACTACGAGCAGAAATCAATACCCTACTGGCATTGGGTACCATTCCCCAGGACGCCTACTGGATTGGCCGCGACAACCACTTCATGGGGAAACGGATGTACCACACTGGCCTGGCCGGGGATAAGGTCATCCGTTTCTTTCACCGGGACCGCTGCCGGTACAACACTAAGCAAGTCCACGAAGAGATCGAGACGGAAGGCATCAGCGTTGGCCGGTTGAAGGGCCGGATGAATCACTTCACCTTTAAGGACTTCGATCATTTCCTGGACAAAACCCGTCGCTACGCTAAATGGTCGGCGCAGGATTATGGTCCCAAAACGCCTAGGGTAGGGCTGTACCACCTTTTCGTGAAACCCTTGTACCGCTTCTTTAAGCACTACGTTATGCAGGGTGGTTTCCGGGATGGTAAGGAAGGATTGATCATGAGCGCGGTATTGGCCTGGGGGGTGTTTTTACGGTATGGGTATATGCTGGCGGGACGAATCATTGCAACCTAAGCCCACAATGCCCATCTTTGCGAAAATTCAACTTCCCCAGTTTTGTCACACCCTCAGATCACGATCATTGGCGCCGGCGCAGCCGGCCTCGTCGCCGCCATTGAATTAGAACGAGCGGGCCATCGTCCGCTCCTGCTCGAAGCCGCCGACCGCGTCGGCGGGCGCCTAAAGACGGATGTAGTCGAAGACTTTCTCCTTGACCGGGGCTTTCAGGTCCTGTTAACGGAGTATCCTGAAGTAAAGCGTTACCTCGATCTGGAGGCGCTGAAGGTGAAAGCTTTTAGGCCCGGCGGGCACGTCCATACCCGCCAGTTGAATTTTCGCTTTGCGGATCCGATGCGGGAGCCGGCGCAGATTGTCCGATCCACCCTTTCACCAATTGGGACCTTGTCAGACAAGATTAAGCTGGCCCGGCTGGGGCTTAAGCTTCGGGCTTATTCCGTTGAAGATTGCTTTAGTAAGTCCTATAAAGAGCAGCCAACAATTGACTACCTCTGGTCATTGGGGTTCAGCGAGCAGATCGTGGAGCGATTCTTCCGGCCGTTCTTTGGCGGCATTTTCCTGGAACAGGAACTACGGACGCCGGCCGCACTCTTTCGATTCATCTTTAAGATGTTCGGCCATGGGGGGGCGGCACTGCCAGCAGATGGCATTGAAGCGGTTGCTAAACAACTTGCGGGGCAACTGAAGCAAACAGAAATTCGCTGTAATACTCCCGTTTCCGGCGTAGCCGGTAACGTTGTTACACTGGCAGACGGCACGGAAATTGTCTCTCCGGGTGGCGTCATTATTGCTTGTCCTCCGGAAAAGCTGCTGCCGCAAATGACTGGCACATCCGTTGCCTGGAAGTCGACGACCAACCTGTATTTCTACAGCAGTCGTCGGCTGAAGGAAAATCGGCTCATCAACCTGGTTTCTGACCCTACCAGCCTGATCAATACTTATGCGGTCCTCGACGAGGTAGCCCCTTCCTATAAACTTAAAGGGCAGGGCGGGTCGCTGATCTCCGTAACGCTTCGGGAGGCCATCACCCGTGACAGCCAAATTGGACAGGCAGAGCAAGATCTGCTACGACACAGCAGATTGGGCAACGATAGCCTCCGTTTTTTGCATCGGTACGATGTTAAGCATGCCTTGCCTGATCAGCAACACGTTACTTACACCTATGATCCTTCTCACGCCCGCCTGGCAGACCGGATTTTTCTGGCCGGAGACCACCAGCTCAATGGATCGCTGGACGCTGCCATGCGCAGTGGACGCCTGGCAGCACTCGGGCTACTTAATGCTTGATTGGTGATTCATGATTGGTGATGCATGATTACGAATTATGGTGAATCGAGGCCTAACTTAGCGAGTGAGGAACCCACAATCAACAGTCATCAATCAGCAATTAAGAATTAACCATTAAGAATCAACTGTCAACCACCTGGCTGCATACCAGTTTCGGAATCTTTCAACTCTCCGCCACGGAAGCGGGATTGACGGAAACCCGGATCACAGATATTGATGTGCCTGAATCGATACCGCCGCCAACCAACCGCCATTTGCGCGCTGCTGTTAGTCAGCTGAAGGCGTATTTTGCCGGTGAGTTGCGGGAGTTTGATCTGGCATTGGACTGGGGAGAGGCTACGCCCTTTCACCAGGCCGTCTGGACGGAGTTGTGCAACATCGAATACGGCCGTACCTGCAGCTATCAGCACATTGCTGATCGGGTAGGGGACCCCAAGGCAAGTCAGGCAGTGGGGCAAGCCAATCGCCGAAACCCCATCGCCATTATTGTGCCCTGCCATCGGGTCATTGCTAAGTCGGGCGACCTGCAGGGCTATTTTTATGGCCTTGATTTTAAACGACGTTTACTAGCGTTGGAGAATCCGAAAAGTTTTGCGGAACAGGGGAGCCTTTTTTAGTCAGGTAGTCAAACAGTCCGGTAGTCAGATAGTCAACGGAATATTGTTTGGCTCCCTGACTCGCCGACTGAAGAGGCGGGGCCGCAGGTGCAAAGAATTGGTTAAAGAAGCAAAGACCGTACGCTTACCCTGCTTTTTCAACTTTTTATGCACCTGCGGCCGCGCCTGAAAAAAAGCTGGTCGCATAATTGTATGCACCTTCCCGCCCTGTTTTTCTCATTTTTCCATTCCATTCCCCCCTTAATCGCGTATTTTTTGGCCAACGGACGAACTTTCACAATGTGAAGGTCAAAAACCAGCCCTAAATGTTCGTTATTTGCCCGCCAAGACGTAATGCTCGAACTCAACTGGTATCTTGGCGTTACTACTTTAATAGCTTTTTTGGACTTTTGCTCATCGTCCAAACTGGCGCTAATAGCAGTCAATTAAGATACCTGCTGAATAACTAAACTAATCCAAACCAACGCCCTTCGCCAACATGGAATCCCTTAAACAGAAATTTGCTGAAAAAGCACTTGCCCTTTACACCGAACTTCGTGCCATCAATAAGGAACATGGCGACCAAAAAGTAGACGAAGTAAAGCTAAGCCAGGTAACGGGTGGAGCCCGAGGCATCAAAATGATGCTGTGGGAGACCAGCCAGCTTGACGCCATCAAAGGGATTCGTTTTCGGGGATACTCTATTCCTGAGATTAAAGAGCTGCTGCCAAGCGGCCCCCAGGGTGAACCTAAGCCAGAAGGCCTTTTCTGGCTGATGCTTACCGGAGAAGTACCCACTGTAGATGAAGTGGATGCGCTGACCAAAGATTGGCAAAGCCGCGCGGAAGTTTCTGACCAGGTTTTCAAGACCCTGGAAAGCTTACCCGCTGATACGCACCCGATGACGCAATTCACCATCGCCATCATGGCGATGCAGCCCGACAGCGTATTTGATCGCCGCTACGGAGAGGGAATGCCGAAGACCGAGCACTGGGATGCTGTCTATGAAGACAGCATGAACCTGATTGCCCGCTTGCCTCGGGTAGCAGCTTATATTTACCGCCGTTCGTTCAAAGACGGTAACCATATTGCCCCCGATACCAGCCTGGACTGGAGCGCTAACTTCGCCCATATGCTTGGCAGTGATGACGAAGACTTCCGTAGTCTGATGCGTCTCTACCTCACCATTCATGCCGATCATGAAGGTGGCAACGCTTCGGCCCACACCGTTAACCTCGTCTCTTCCACACTGGCCGACCCTTACCGGTCTTTTGCTGCCGGTATGAACTCTCTGGCTGGCCCTCTGCACGGATTGGCCAACCAAGAGGTGATCAAGTGGATTTTCGAGATGATCGAAAAACTAGGCACTAAAACTCCTTCCAAAGAACAAATCCAACAATACGTCCAGGAAACATTGGATGCTCGCAAAGTAATCCCCGGCTATGGCCACGCGGTTCTTCGCGAGCCAGATCCGCGCTTTACGGCGCAACGTCGCTTTGCCGAAGAATACATTAAGGACAGTGAACTGATCGAAACGGTCTGGAAGATCTTCGATGTAGTTCCACCGATGCTTGAGGCCCTTGGCAAAGTCAAAAACCCATGGCCAAATGTCGACGCTCACTCAGGTGCTCTGCTGGTCCATTATGGCTTTAGTGAGTACAGTTTCTACACGGTGCTCTTCGGTGTGAGTCGTGCGCTGGGTGTACTTGCTGCCGGCGTCTGGAGTCGTGCCCTTGGAATGCCACTGGAGCGTCCTAAATCCGTCACCAGCGACTGGGTCAAAAGCCAAATCAAGAAGTAATTGATGATTCCGGATTATTGACGCTTAATTGTTGATTTGGTAGGATCCATCAATAGTTATAAGTCAATAATCAGGAATCACCAATCAGGAATCACCAATCAAGAATTAAACTGTATGAACGTCCCCGCTAATCTCTTCTATACGGAAGAACACGAATGGGTCCTCATTGAGGGAAATATTGCCACCGTCGGCATCACGGATTATGCCCAGGATGCCCTGGATGAATTGGTCTACGTGGAAGTGGACACCGTCGGCGAAGAGTTAGGTCGTAACGAAATCTTTGGTACGGTGGAAGCCGTGAAAACCACGAGTGACCTTTTCCTGCCCCTGGCTGGTAAGATCATTGAATTTAACAGTGAACTTAACGAGGACGAAGGAGACAACCCAACGCTGGTAAACGAAGACCCTTATGGGAAGGGATGGATCATAAAAATCGAACTCTCCGACCCAGAAGATCGTGAAGGGTTGCTTTCTGCTGAGGAGTACGAGAAAGCAATTGTATAAATTTTTTCTTTGCCTCCACCAAAACTAAACTCAGCTGCATCTTCCCACCGTAATCGTCGCTTACAATGGTTAGTGACAGGCACCTACGCGCTTCTTCTGTTACTGGGAAGTGTGCTGCCAGGAAGTAAATTACCGTCAATTCCTGATTGGAGTACACTATTTTCTCCCGACAAAGTCGCTCATTTTGGTGCGTACGGTCTTTTTGCCTTATTATTGTCGGTCGTCTTTTCGGAACGCCGAATAAGATGGGCAATACCTCTGGCTATTTTTGTTGCTGCACTTTTCGGAGGAGCAATGGAATTACTTCAGGGAATTAGTGGGACAGGACGCAGTTCCGACCCCGTTGACATGGTGGCCAACCTGCTTGGCGCTGTCGGCGGCGGACTGACTTTTCTCCTCTATCAACTACTCAAAACATGGTTGTCCACAACGGTGGAACCAAATGAATAACTTTTTTAAACTCAATAGTCATGGATATCTCACTTTCCGGAGGTGCCCTGGCAGGAACTTTAGCGGCCATGCTGCTCCTCTTTATTGGACTCATTATCTTCATGAGAAATGTGTACAAGAAGCGGACAGAGAAGGCACTGCAGGGTGAATACCAGGCAGCCGACGAAGCGAATACCTCTTACCTGGCAAATCGTGCCAAGTACGAGCGACTCGACGTCTTCGGCCTCAGCTCCACTTTCTTCAACTTCGGCCTTGCGCTGGCAGTGGGGCTTTCCCTCCTCGCCTTCGGTTGGACGCAGTACTCTAAGGAAATCTACATCCCCGACGGTGCCCTCGATCTCGAAGATGAGATCGAAATGGAGCCGCCGCGGACGGCAGAACCCCCACCCCCACCTCCCCCCCCGCCACCCCCCGTTATCGAGGAAGTGCCGGAAGAGGAATTGATTGAAGAAGATCCACCGGAATTCGAGGATACCTCTATCGACGAGGAAACTGTAATGGAAGCTCCGCCGGAAATCGTGGAAGAGGCTGCACCGCCACCCCCTCCACCACCACCGCCGCCGCCGCCACCACCCGCAGTAGACGAGATCTTTAAAGTGGTAGAGCAAATGCCACTTTTCCCCGGCTGTGAAGACCTGGGTAGCTACGCTGAGAAAAAGCAGTGTGCCGACAAAAAGATGCTCGAATTCATCTACGGTAACATCAAGTACCCCGCAATTGCACGTGAGAACGGTGTAGAAGGTATGGCCGTTGTCTCTTTCGTAGTTGAAAAAGATGGTACTGTAACTGACGCCAAAGTTGTGCGGAACCCCGGTGCTAAAACCGGTGAAGAAGCACTTCGCGTGGTTGAATTGATGAACTCCAAGGGCCTCAAATGGAGCCCGGGTAAGCAAGGTGGACGGAACGTACGTGTTCAGTTTAACCTTCCGGTGAAGTTCAAGCTCGAGTAGAAGCTTCACCCTCAAAATTAAAAAGCCGATGTTGTTCCTGATGGAACTTCATCGGCTTTTTGCTTTTGAGCCAGTTCTTTGTTAGCTTATCAATAAAGCAACTTTTTCGCATTAAAAGATCGTTCCATTGTAAAAGACACCTAAAAATGGACCCAAGAAAAATTAAACGCGCCAGCAGAAAGATCAGCCTGGTACTACGGCACCAGCCCGAAGCCATCGGTATTACACTCGATGATAACGGTTGGGCGAAAGTAGATGAACTCCTCAGTCGCCTTTCGGCCACAGGTTATCCGATGAAACGTAAAGATCTGGAACTGATTGTTAGTGAAAATGACAAGCAGCGTTTTAGTTTCAGTACTGACGGACGGAAAATTCGCGCTAACCAGGGGCACAGCATTGATATAGACCTTCAGCTAGAACCAATCCCTCCTCCCGCAAAGCTCTTCCATGGTACGGCAACAACCTCCGTGGAGGCGATCATGAAGTCCGGCCTAAAGCCCCAGAAACGCCAACACGTTCACCTTAGCCTGGATTTAAAGACCGCTACAGCGGTTGGCAGTCGGCATGGCCGTCCCGTTATCCTTGAAGTAGATGCAGCAAGCATGGCTCGAGACGGACACAAATTCTATTGCTCGGCTAATGGCGTATGGTTGGCCGAAAGCGTGCCGGTTGAATACTTGTCAGTAGATTGGTAGCACCTAAATAAGTGCAAAAAATCATCTGCTGATGGAGGCGCTATTATTCCTCGGTCTCTTCAGTCTCCTCCGGCGGCGTTTCTTTAACGACGCCCGGTAATCCGCCACGAATCCATAGATCTCGTTGGGGGAAAGGAATTTCAATGCCCCTGGCCCGAAAGGCGGCGTCAATGGCAAAGCGTAGATCGCTTTTAATGTTCTCGACCCGGATAAAATCACGCGACCAGAAAAGCACCTCAAAATTCAGGGAGGAATCACCAAAATCAAGGAAGCGAACGAATGGCTTGGGGTTGTCCAGTGTCCGTGGGTGGTCGTCAGCAACCTGTTCCAGTATTTCTTTAACCAGGGCGGTGTCGGAGCCATAAGCAACGCCTACGGTAACGTGAAATCTGGCCTTGCGTTCGATGTGGCTCCAGTTGGTAACGTTCTCTCCAATCAGCTTCGAGTTGGGAACGAAGATGATGATGTCGTCCCGGGTCTCCACGATACTGGTACGCGCCCCGATTCGGCGCACAGTGCCTACCTGATGGCCGGTGAGCTCCACCACGTCTCCTACCTTCACGGATCGCTCAAAGAGAATAATGATGCCGCAAATCAGGTCGTTGAACGTTTGCTGAAGACCAATACCAATACCAACCAATAAGGCTGCAGCACCGGTCCAGATGGCGACCAGGTTGAAACCTGCCGTTTGAACTACCAGGAGAATACCGATCAAGTAGGCAAAATAAGTGAACAGTCGATTGATGGCAAACTGACTGCCTGTATCGATCTTACTCCGCTGGTAATACCCCCGAAGCAGGAAAGAAACAAAGAAATTGATGGCCAGGCTGATCAGCAGGAAAATGAAAATGGTATTCGCCAGGCGACCTACGGAAAATGGGATCGTTTTTTTCATGCCCGTAGGCAAGTTGAATAGGTCATACGGTGCCAGTCCGGTATCATTGACGATGATGATGATCGCCAACATGTAGAGTACTGGTTTGAGCCATTTGATCCTGTCAGGAAGACCAGCGCCAGCGGCAATGGAGCCTCCTGCCTTTTTAGCCCTCGACTTCTTACGGTGGAAACGTTGTGTCAGCACTTCTCCAAGCACCAGGTCAAGTACATTGGCCACTACGAAGGCGAGAAACGCCTTGATCAGCGTACTGATACGGACAATAAACTTCAACGGGTTGTCATTCGCCGCATCGGGATTCTCCATTTCGTACCGCTTAAGTTCATCGGCAGAGAGAAGAGATTCTTCAATTAGTTTATAATCAAGGTTGAAAACGCGCAGAACCACAACGATGAAAAAGCTGAACAGGAGTAGTTTGGTTACCCGCAACGTCCGCTCCCGGTTCTTACTGGAAGTAGTCTCTTTTCCAAAATACCAGGGAAAGACCTTTCTACGCAACAAGCGATAGATGCCCAGCATGAGCAGGGTGAGGACAACGATCTCCAGGGCCTGAAATAGGTTCACGCTGAATAGCCCCCGGTATTCCAGTAATATTATTTCGCTTAATTTTTTCATAGCGGTTGTGCGAATGTAACCGGAATTTTCGGAACCTGCGTAGTGTCTCAGTCCATAAGCCAGGGCAAACGCATCAAAACAGAATGTATAACCATAAGGTTGATTTCCTGTTGGAACGACCGCAGGGAGCTGCCACATGCGGTAGCTAAATCAAGAATCGAGTATCGCCAATCGCATATCGCCAATCAAAAACGTGGCAAACGAAGTTTGATGCGTTTGCCCTAGTCCATAAGCCTATCCATGTAGCTAGGGAGGTGGGATGATTACCGCATCAATACTACCGTCCCCGACTCTCGCTGTAATTCTCCGGTAGTTAACCGTACTTCAGCCGTCCAGATATAGGCTGAGATGCCAGCTACCTGTCCGTTGAGCATCCCATCCCAGCCCCGGCGACCGTCGTTTGGTGGAAAGTCATAATCTTCCCAAAGCAACTCTCCCCAGCGGGAGAGGACTTGGAAAGATAGGACCCGCTCTACCTGGAGTGGATTGGCATAAATGGCAACGTAGTCATTGGTTCCATCGCCATTTGGCGTAAAAATATTAGGAACATAAACCGGTATGCGGCCATCGACAGCCACAAAGGTCACCAGGCTGTCGGTGCAACCATAAAGATTATCGATGGCCAGGCTAATGGGCTGGCTACTGGGCGCACTGACAGTTGGCGTGGGGCAGGTGGGACAGTCGAATAATTCAGCTGGGTGCCAGCGATAGGCTACAATTTGATCCGGCGGAACAAAGTAATCGGGAACGACCTGAGCGCTTCCGGCAATTTCCTGGGGCACGAAGCTTGGCAGACGGGCCGGTCGGCGGGTAGCTTTCGGGAAAAAGAAATCGGGCTGCGTAATTTCACAACCTTCGGCGTCTCTGATGCGCAGCGTGTAGAATTGGCCTTCGTTCAGGCTTTCAAAACCGGATCGGTCGAAGTAATTAACGCCATCAATGCTATAGGCATAGGGCGGCCGGCCACCACCTGCGGAAGGAATAAGGGGAGGACGACGCACCTCTGTGCAGGTAATTACCACGGGCATCAGGGGGTCAGGATCCCTAAGGTTCAGTGTGCGTTCACTGGTGCAGCCTAGGGCATCGGTAACTCGTAGGGAGTAATTGCCAGCTGGAAGGTTGTCTGCCATTAGGCCTGGTGGGCTAATGCCCGTCCAGTCGTATTGATAAGGAGGCACGGTAGGCAGGTGAGTAACGGAGATGGCTCCGTCGTTCTGGCCGGCACAACTCGGGTTAGTAAGCCTGGGGTTAATAGCAGGCTCGAAAAAGTCAGCGCGTAGTACCTCGTTTACCGCAATGCTGCAAGCCCGGTCTTCAACGGAGATAAGATTATAATTACCGCCGCGGTCGATGGGCCAGGCCTGCCGTCCGTCATTATTGAACTCCCGGGTTTCCAGCGGACCGCCGTTCAGCTGATAAGTAACGGTGATTGGAGCCGTTCCGGTAAGGTCAAGGATGATGGCCTGATCTTCTCCCCTGCAGGCCTGGAGGTCCTGAATTGGCAGGCTTAATGATGGCGGGACGCTGCTGAAAGTAGCGATGGACCGGCTAATTGCCTGCCCGCAGGCATCCGTTACCGTCAGGTCAATTGAAGTGGGTAGGGGAGGCGTTAATCGCGGAGCCGGTTCTGTACTGCCAAAACTCCACTGGTAGCGGAAAGGGGGCACTCCACCGCTTACTTCCGGCTGCAGGGTGGCCGTTTCGTCCGGGCAGTAATAGGCTTCGGCAAGTCCTACCTCAAGCGTAGCAGGCTCATTAATGATCAGCTCGATGGAATCGGTGTAACAAGCACAGGGGATGTCGAGATACAACCAGGCATTTTCAGGCCCTTCGGCTACGCCATCAGCGAAAGCAACAATGGGAATTTCTGCAAACATCGCACCAGGAGGAATAGTGATTTCTCCGGTGCCGGCGGTAAAGTCGGTGCCTTCCGTCGCCGTAGAATTATTACCGATTCGGTAGGCGATGGTTTGGGCCCTGGCCGGGTTGCTTTCCGGGCCACGCTGTACGCGGAAATTGGTTGTGGCACAGCCCTCAAAAATAGTGGGCGTATTGATGGTGTCTCCACCCTCGCCAGCAAGTGAAACACTACCGCCCAGGTCAAAGCTTCCTGCTTCAAGGAATACCGCAGAGTCAAGGTCGCTGTCTTCAACATCCCCGACGACCATTCTGATATGGTAGGTCTGGCAGGTCTGAAGTTCTACCGTTGCCGTTAAGATGACGGTCTGTCCATCGTATTCAATGTCCAGGAACCGGGGGCCGGTTGTTGCGGCTCCACCGCAGTTGGCAATGCTCCGAACGCTGGGGAACTCGTTGTCGAGGTACAGCGCGCGGTTGGCGGAGTAGTTTACGTTGTTGATGCTAACTGGCTGATTGGTGCCAGGGATGGTCGCGATGTTAACCGCATTATCATCAAAAGGACCGTTAAGGCCGGGCCCACTAATGAAGAAGCCGAATATGTCGTTGAAGGCCGCATCTACAAATTCACAATATTCCTCTGAAGCAAAAACATAGCGAAAAGTAACGGTTGGCTGTAGAGGAATGAAGTCAAATTCGAGACCGCTACGGTCAAATATTTCCCCGGTGCTGGCCAGGGAAAGGTCCGGGTCAGGCGTCAGGCCCTCGAGTTCACTCCCGACGTTGGTGTCGTCATTGGGTCCGGCGGCATCGGCGATTTTGCCAGTGGAAATAACAATCCCCCTGCCGAAGCCTACAATACTGTCCGGGCCAGAGAAAAAACCGATTCCATCGGGGTTGCTACCGATCTGACGGATGTTGAAGATTGTTTCGCACTCGCCGGAAGCGAATACGTCACGGACTAACCGGTCGGCCTCATAATCGGGGTCGAGCATAAGCCCCTGGCCCGTAAGTAGCACGGGAGCCATGGCCAGTAAAGGCAGGCAAAAAATGTAGCGTAGTAACGACAAATCTTAGTTTTTGGGCGGGGGACTCGTTCAAAACACAATTTCAACCTACTTGCCAGCTGAAGCCTGAGCAAGGAATTATTCTTTCGAAAGGTACAACCAAAAGTAAACGTAAAAACAAGTATACTTCGTGAGTCGGGAAAAGTATTCTTTCGGGCGTTTAGAATGCGGTGTAGTGGAGCCGGGCAACGGTGTAAGCATTGGGCGCGGCCGCAGGTGCAGAGGAAGAATTAGAAGCGCAGGGGAGATAAACGTCGGTTTTGCCTGCTATTATTGTCCCTTTGTCCGCACCTGCGGCCGCGCCCTGATCTTTATGACCCGCTCAAAAGCGTTAAAACCTGTCGATTTTAACAATAACTTGGCTCAATACATATAAAATTTATTGTGATCGGACGCAATTCACTAAATTTACCAGATAATCTCACATTGGAGTTGATGCTATTTACGGCCAATCATCATCTCAAAACTATTGTTATGCACAAGAATTTATACTTCAACGCGTTCCGTTTACTTTTTTGCACGCTTCTTTTAACGACGACCATTTTTGCACAGGATCCAGGAAGTGGTGATCGACGACCTTGCCAGGAAGACGCCATCGTCAGTCTTGCTTTTTCCGGTGCTACGGAATTAAATACCTGTACGGATGACGACATTATGGATCGCATTCGTTTTCAAGTCAACAATTTCAACCAGGCTTATGCCTATGTGGTGGTAGACCAAGGAGACATCATTCGCTCCATCGGCTTCAGCAATTTCATTAATTTTGATATGCTGCCTTCTGGCACCCTCCGGGTCTTTGCCTTTTCCAACTACGGCCGAATTACGGCCAGTGTTGGTGAAGACTTCAATACGGCAACCTTGTCCGTTCCTTGTGCGGGCCTTACTGCAAACTTCGTTACCGTCAACAACGGTACTTCCGGAGAAGTCGTCATCATGGCAGAGCAGGATGCTTATGATATTTGCCTGGATGATGAACCCGACCTGGTCACGTTTACGTCATCAGTACCCAATTCTTCCTTTGTTGTCGTCAGTGCTGCTGGTACGATCAATGCGATCAGCGAAACGGGCGTAATTGACTTTAATAATGCTACACCGGGAA
The DNA here is from genome assembly GCA_045110355.1 of Lewinella sp. Classification (GTDB taxonomy): domain Bacteria; phylum Bacteroidota; class Bacteroidia; order Chitinophagales; family Saprospiraceae; genus Neolewinella. The sequence continues at coordinate 18,574 of JBGCFZ010000282.1, forward strand.
ATTGCAGGGCGTATGCCTTTGCTTCACCGAATGGTGTGCCAGCAGCACCGGGTGATCCCTTCAGCGTACTCGATGGTATTTCAGGTTGTGGTATCGGCCTCTCCACCAACTTTATTGCCATCAACCGTTCAGAAGCTAACGGTGGTACCATCTTGACAACTGACGGAGAAGACAGTGTGCTTACCTGCCCCGGAGATGGCAACGATGACTTGATCGACTTCGCCATCACTGGTGCCTCCGGGGGGAGCAGTCGCATCATTGTTACCGATGATCAAAACATGATCATTGGATTGCCAGAAGGCACTTCGGTCAACTTTGATGACGCTGGTGTCGGCGTTTGCCGTGCCTGGAACCTTGCCTTCACGGGAGATTTCATCGCTGTAGTCGGACAGAATATCCTTGAAGCACAGTTGGCCAGTGGTTGCCAGGACCTCTCCGATGGTTTCGTTGAAGTTCGCCGCGAAGTGCCAGTTGGAGGTACCGTTTTAACAATTGATGGACTAAGTGACGTACAGACTTGCCCCAATGACGGCGAAGCTGACGTGATTGAGGTTTTTTGTACCGGAGCCTCTGGTGGATCAGTGATTTACCTGATAACCGACGGAAACGGTGACCTGCTTGGATCCAATACGGAGCCAAGCTTTGATGTAGAAGGTGCGGGTACTGGTGCCTGCCGTATTTATGCGCTTACTTACCAGGGTAACCTCACACTTGAGGAAGGGGTGAATGTTCCCACGGCGACTAATCTTGCCGACGACTGTTTTGCCCTCAGTGTTACGTTCGTAACTGTTAATCGGTTAGCGCCCGAAGGCGGCTTGATAACGACCGATGAAGGGCTGATAGCGTTGACCGTCTGCCCGGGTGATGGTATTGATGATAACGTTGGCTTCGTTAGAATCGGAGCGGATGTTACGGCTGATTACACTTACGTTGTAACCGATGTCGATAACAATGTTCTGGCTATTCCGACGGATGATGTTGTGAATTTTGATGCAGCGCCTAATGGTATCTGTCGTGTTTGGGGCCTCAGTTATGTGGGCCACCTTACCATTGAGGAAGGAGATGATTTGTTAGCCACCGAGCTGTCAGATGGCTGTTTTGACCTTAGTGTGAATTTTGTAACCGTAATTCGGGAATCTCCGGAAGGAGGCTCTATTCTTACGGTAGCGGGAGAAAGCAGTCTGCTTATTTGTCCTGGTGACGGAAATGATGACATCGTTGAATTTGCGGTAACCGGAGCTACCGGCCCGGAGAATCGTCTGATCATTACGGATGAGAATAATATGATCATTGGCCTGCCTGAAGGGCCAACGGCTAACTTTGATACCGCTCCCGTTGGCGTATGCCGTGTTTGGAACGTGAGCTTTTATGGAGACTTTACGGCTGCAATTGGACAAGATCTCATGGTTGGTCCATTGACGGAAGGATGTAACGATCTATCGGAGGACTTCGTAGAGATTCGTCGGGAAGTTCCAGCCGGAGGTACCATTCTGACGACTGATGGTGACAGTGAAGTGGAGACCTGCCCCGGTGATGGAAATGCTGATTTGATTGAGGTGGTGACCACCGATGCCTCTGGTGGAACACTGGTTTACCTCATTACGGATGCAGACAATGTCCTGTTAGATTTCAGTGAAACGCCTAGTTTCGACGTTGAAGGTGCTGGCGTAGGTGCGTGCCGAATTTACTCCTTAACCTACCAGGGTACGCTTACGCTTACCCCCGGAATGGATGTCACCACTGCAACGGACTTGGCTGACAACTGCTTTGCACTTAGTACGACCTTTGTTAATGTTATTCGTAGCATACCCGCTGGCGGTACCGTTGCTACCGAAGACGGAGAAACGGAAATTACTGTTTGTCCCGGAGACGGAATAGCTGATGAAGTAGTCTTTGTTAGTACCGATGCTGACCCTACGGCCAACTTTACCTTCGTGGTGACGGATGCGGACAACCTTGTGCTCAGTATTCCTACTGGTAATTCGGCCAACTTTGAGGATGCTCCTCTGGGAGCCTGCCGCCTTTGGGGGGTAAGTTATGCAGGTATGTTATTGATTGAGGCTGGAGACGACCTTACTGAGACCATCCTGTCAGATGCCTGTTTCTCCCTTAGTGACAACTTCGTAACGGTATTCCGGGAACTGCCAACAGGTGGAACCGTTCAACTCGATAACGGTGCTACTGAAGCAACCGTTTGCCCAGGAGATGGGGTCAACGATGTTTTAACTTTCGTAAGTGAGGGCTCCGTCGGAGATAACTTCACTTTTGTGATTACCGACGAGAATGGCAGTATTCTTGGGTTTCCAGCCAGTGCTTCCGTTAACTTCGAGGAAGTGCCTCCCGGCACCTGCCGGGTATACGGCCTGACCTATTCTGGCAGCCTGATTGCCAGTGTAGAGGATGATATCAATGGCGTGGACCTATCTACAGGTTGTTCTGCTCTCAGTGACAACTTTATCACGGTGATCCGTCAGGACGCAACGACCGGCCCCATCAGCACTGAAGCTGGGGAGACGGAAATCCTGGCTTGTCCCGGAGATGCTTTCCCTGATCTTTTCCGCTTTGATTCTACGGGGACTACCCTGACGAACTTCAATTACCTGGTAACCGACGCCAACAACGTAGTCGCATTCGTTGCCTTTACGCATCAAATCGATTTCGAACAATTGCCGGTAGGTGTTTGTCGCGTCTACGGATTGGGCTATGACGGTATTATTGCGGCAAGCCCCGGAGATGTAGCCGGTGAAGATCCGCTGGCGACTCAGTGTTACGCACTCTCAGAAAACTTCGTTACCGTAACGAAAGAACTCCCCGAAGGTGGTACCATCACGACAGTAGATGGTGAAAACGCAGTATCCGTTTGTTCAATGGACGGTATTGATGACATCGTTGAGGTGGTAAGCTCCGACGCCGTTGGCGCCGGATTCACTTACGTGATCACTACCGACGAAAACATTATCCTGGAGATTGGTGCTGGCCCTCAGTTCAATTTTGACGAAGCTCCCTTCGGCGTTTGCCGAATCTGGGGCCTGTCTTACCAAGGTGAACTTACTGCGGTGGCTGGCGACGACGCCTCCACTGCGATGTTGGCAACAAGCTGTTTTGACTTGTCGGACAACTTCGTTACCGTTACCCGAGAAGATATTTTGGGTGGAGAGGTTTCGCTGGGTTCTGGCGCTACGGAAGTTTCTACTTGTCCGTCTGATGGGATCGCTGATCTGCTTTCCTTCACCAACCTCGGCGCTACCGGTAACAATTACCAGTACGTAGTCACCAACGAAGAGAACGAAGTGCTGGCCTTAGTCGAAGGTAGCAGCTTTGATTTTGACCCGGCTGGCCCCGGCGTATGCCGCGTATGGGGCTTCGCTTATGCTGGTGAGGTGGCTGTAATGGTGGGAGACACCGTTACGACTGATGATCTTGCTAGCGGTTGTTTCGCCCTTTCCGACAACTACATTACCGTTACCCGAGAGATCCCGGAAGGTGGCAGTGTAAGCCTGGACGACGGTACGAACGTCGTTGATGTGTGTTCCGGTGTGGAAGAGGAACCTGCCTTGCAGTTTATTACAACTTCAACTTCAGGCAGCTACACTTACCTGATCGCTCAGGACAGCATTGCCCTCACGGCGATCCCGTCAGACAGCTTCAACTTCAATATGGCGCAGGGCGGCATTTACCAGATCTTCGGCCTGGCGTTTGCTGGTGACCTGTCGATCAGCCCCGGACAGAATATCTTCCTAACGGACCTGTCCAACAGCTGTTTTGAACTCAGTGATACCTTTATCACCGTCGTTGTTACGGAAGTGGATGGTGCGACGATTCTTGGTAACGGAGCGGAAGAACTGTACTTCTGCCCTGAAAACCTCGATGATGGCTTTGCGCGGTTTGATAATACCAGCGGTACGTCCAGTGATAATTACACTTACGTAATTACAACGGCTACCATACAGCCCGTTATCCTGGCGGTGATGCCGGCTGACAGCTTCGAATTTGGTACCCTGCCCCTGATGGAGCTTCGGGTATACGGTATTTGCTGGAGTGGCGAATTCCTGGCCGGGCCTGGCTTTAGCCTGCTGAACAGTCAGTTGGCTACAGAGTGTGTCGATATTTCTGACAACTACGTTACCATTTTCAACGATACGCCAGAAGCGGGAGAAATCAGCTTTGATAATGTTCCGGCTACGGATATTTTCTGTACGGTTAATGGAGATGGTTCGGTAAGCGTTTCTACGACGAGCGATAGCCAGACAGGCTATGCCGTGATTGTGACGGACACTTTTAACGTCGTTCAACTTGTCTCCACCGATCAGACAAATGTCCCCCTTGGCTCATTGCCCGAAGGCCCGTACAGGGTTTGGGGATTGGCTTACACTGGTAATGTGCTTGTAGAAGCAGGTGACGACATCACTACTGCCGTACTGGCCGATAATTGCTACGAACTTACCTTGTCCTTCCTGGACGTAGAACAAGGCGGAAGCATTGATGCCGGAACTATCCTTAACCTGACAACGGAGGGAACGGGAGATACGATTCGCTGGTGTGTTGCCGACGGTGATAACCCGATTGCTGTAGTAGACGCAAGCGTAAGCGGACCAAACTACAACTACATTGTCACGGATGCAGATGGTATCGTGCTTGTAGCTAACCTGCCTAGCCCAATCATTCCTTTCGAGCGCTTCGGGCCAGGAGAGTACCGCATCTACGGTTTCAACTACACTGGCATGAGCCTGGTGAATATTAATCAGAACATTAATACGACGCTGTTAAGTACGGCATGTGGCGCATTGACCAGTAACTTCCTTACTGTGATCTACATCGACCCCGATGCAGGCATGGTCACTACAGCCGGAGGTGAAACGGAAATTGAGGTGGAAATTGCCGGTAGCGGCACGGATGCTACGGCGATCGTTTCCTTCATGACGACTTCTGACTCCCTGGACAATTTCGTTTACGTAGTAACCGATGAAGACAATATGCTCCTCGCCATCAGCGAAAGTGCTACTATTGACTTTGGCCTTTCTGGCGTAGGCGTTTGTCGCGTTTGGGGCCTGGCTTACACTGGTGAGATCATTGCCGGGTTAAACGACAACGCACTGATGACTGAACTTACTGATGGTTGTTTCGACCTTAGCGATAACTTCGTTACCGTTACCCGCGTCGATGAAGTTGGCTTTGATGATCCTGGCCATGGCGATGATCATGGTGTCGTTTCTGCTCTGCAGATGACCGCCCGACCTAACCCAACCAGCGGAAGCGTAATTTACCTCGACATCGAAAGCCTCGGTAATATGCCCGGTGGTATGGTCTACGTGCGCGACATTAATGGCGTTTCTTACTCCGTACAACCACTAGCTCGTGGTGGCCAGACGGCCACCCTGGCCCTGGACATCAGTATGCTCCCTCCCGGAATGTACTTCGCGCAATTGGCGACTGAGATGGGCATAGAGTCTGTACGCTTCATGAAGCAGTAGATCATTTCTGTTTAGTAGTTCAAATGGAAAGACCCTCCCGAAACCAGTTTCGGGAGGGTCTTTTCTTATGGGCTACTTTATTTATACGGGACTCGGTCACCTTAATGGAGGATATTATTTCTCCACTACAAACCCAAGTCGTTCAAAATCTCGGTAAAAATCGGGGTAGCTTTTACCTACCACTTCCGGGTCTTCAATCTTAATGGGGTGTAACAGCGCCAGCGGGGCCATCGCCATCGCCATCCGGTGGTCATGATAGGTGGCGAAGGTGGGGGCTCCGGCGCTAAAATCTGCCTTCCCCTCCTGCGCGAATACCTGCTGACCGGGGCCAGCACCACTCATGTGGGCGGGAATCTTGTAGAGGGCGATGCCCATCTTACCGAGTTCGGCCTTCATGGCTGCTACGCGGTCAGTTTCTTTAATGAACAACGTTTGCAGGCCACTGTAGAGGGCCTGAACGCCAAGTCCGGCACAGGTGGCCATCAGCGTCTGGGCAATGTCCGGGCATTCAACGAAATCTTGTTCAAAGAGGGGAGGAACGGCAGCACCGGCAGCTTTCTCGATGCGGAGTCCGGTATCGTTGAAGGTGGTGACAACGCCAAAGCGTTCGTAGAGCTTTGCCACCACGGCGTCTCCCTGCACGCTGTCTGAGAAAAGGCCATCGATCTGAAGATCGGCGCTGTCGGCCAGGGCTGCTAGCCCGTAGTAGTAACTGGCGGCGGACCAATCGGCTTCAACCGTAAATTCTCGGGGGTGGTAAGCCTGGGGAAGGACGACGATCGTCTGGCCTTCCCAACTGCTCGTTACGCCGAAGTAGGCCATCAGCGAAAGGGTCATCTTGATGTAGGGGATGCTGACGATCTCCCCGTCGAGCGTAAGGCGGAGTCCGTTGGGTAGGGTCGGCGCCAACATGAGAAGGCTGGAGATGTACTGGCTGCTGGTGTCGGCAGCAATGGTGATGGCATCGGCCTGGTCAAGTGAAGAATAGCCAATTTTGAGCGGAGGATACCCCTCTTTTTCGGTATATTCGATGTCTGCGCCCAATTCGAGAAGGGCATCGACCAGTATGCCAATAGGGCGTTCCTTCATGCGTTGGCTGCCGGTGAGTATTTGATGGCCTGGCCGCCGGCTCAGGTAGCCGGTGAGGAAACGGAAGGTGGTGCCAGCGGGGCCAGCATCCAGTACCTCGTCGTCGCTGGCGAGCATGCCTTCAAGGCGCACGGTGTCGTCCGCTGCAGCAAGGCGATGAATGGGGAAGCCACCCGGTGTCAGTGCCCTGATGATCAAGGCCCGGTTAGCGATGGATTTAGAGCCCGTGAGGGCAATGTGTCCTTTGAGGGTAGGGTTGGGGTGGCTGAGTTGATACATAGCTAAGTTGAATAAATTGTGCTTTAACCCTTTCCCAACCGCTCCCCGCGGGGGAGGGGCTTAGCCAAACGCTGCGCGTTTGATGGAGAACGTTAATGCTCGCGGATCGCAAAGGTAAAAATGTTGTTGTACGATTAGGGGCTGGAGAAAGACGAACGTTTCCATCATTTTTCGGTTTTACGTTGTAGAAAGGAGCATTTACGTGATCAATGGGCAAAGACTGGCGTCCGCCCACCTTGCTGATTAACTACCTGATGTTGCACCTGCGACCCCGCCCCTTAGCACTCAGCAATTATCTTACGGTACGATCTATGCCCTGAAAGGAGAGCCCTAACTACTAAAAACTGATTAGCGAAAACTGCCTGCTGATCCCTGAATTCTGACCCCTGAATCCTATCTTACATCATGCGCATTACCCGACTTGTTAAAACCGCTGCCGAACGTGCCGGAATAAACCGAACAGCTGCCGGGGCACCTCCGGGAACACTCGTATACACAGGTAAAAAAGAAATGGAAGAGGTGCATGTTCACCTTACCCACTACGATGCGGATCATTTTCATTGTAGTACGATGATTGGTGAAATACCGGAAGATAATGCGCCGGGAAAGACCACCTGGTACGATGTTCGTGGACTGCACCGGGTTAAGCTAATTGAAAAATTGGGTAAAACATATGGGATGCATCCGCTGGCGCTGGAAGACGTGGTGGACGTGCAACAGCGGCCCAAGATGGAAATCTATAAGGATGGTATCTTGCTGCAACTAAAGGCCTTTGATTTTGATCGGAACACCCGGGATCTAAGCATCGAACAGGTGTCCATTTATCTGACCGATGAAACCGTGATCACCTTCCAGGAAGACGCCGGGGACCTTTTCGAGGCCGTTCGAAAACGGCTGGAATCGTCAAGTGGCCGTATTCGCAGCAAAGGGCCGGATTATCTGGCGTATGCGCTGATTGACAACATTACGGATCGTTACTTCTCGGTACTTGATAACATTGAGGAAACGCTGGATGAGCTGGAAAATATAATACTGACCGATCCGGAGCCTCATACCAAATCTAAGATTCATGACCTCCGTCTAGCGCTTTTAACGATGCGTAAAAGCACGAGTCCGATGCGGGAAATGGCCGGAAAATATGGAGATACGGTGCACCGGTTGGTGTCGGAAGACACCCAACTTTATGTTCGTGACCTAAAGGACCACATCATTCAGGTGACGGACCTGGTGGAAACTTACCGGGACGTAACGAACGGTTTATATGACCTCTACGTCAGCGAAATCAGCTTCCGGATGAACAGCGTGATGCAAACCCTCACCATTGTCTCTACCATTTTCATTCCTCTAGGCTTTCTGGCCGGCGTGTTCGGGATGAATTTTGCCGTGATGCCCGGCCTGGAGAACCCTTACGGATACTATATTTTCTGGGCGGCTATGGTGATGATCGCTGGGTTCCTACTGCTTTGGTTTCGGAGTAAAAAATGGATATGAAGGGGTAAACGATAAAGGGGGCAGGGGCAGGGGACTAGGCTATCTTTCTCCCTTTTTCCCTTTCTACCCTTCCTTTGGGCGCGGCCGCAGGTGCAAAAACCAGGACCAGAAAGCAGGCCATAAACCGTTAAAACCATCCACATTGTGCCTAAAAGTGGTCTGTTTGACAAACCTTTAATGAGCAAATGCGCCGTAAATGCGTTCTTTACGACGAAAACCAACACTAAGCGAAATGAATAAGAAGTCACTAACGATCGTTGCCATCCTATTGGCCCTGCTTTTTTTAGCCAGTCTTTTCTGGGGGATCAGCCGAAATAATGCCGCTGGGGAACTGACAGCCGCCAACACGGAGATCAGTGCAGAGGTAGATCAGCTCTCCTTATTACGAGCCAACCTGGAGAAGCAGGTGGACAGCCTTGGTTCTATTTATGAAACAGCCGTTGCGGACAACGAATCGCTTAAGGGACAGCTTGCCGAATCACAAGACGTTACCAAGCGTGCGCTCTACGATATGCGTAAAGCCCAAAAATCTCGCAAGAACGATAATGAAGTTGCTTATCAGATGCGTCTGCAGATAGAAGACCTTATTAACGCCAGGGCTAATCTTGAAACGAGCCTGCTGGCCCTGGAAGCGGAGAACAAAAAACTCAAGAAGGACAATGTCGTATTGCGACAGGACCTGAGTGATGCTAAAACCGCCGCATACAACTTCGAGAAGAAGAATGAAAATCTGGAGACCATGACCCAAAGTATGGAGAAACAGATTACGGAGATGACGCTTGGTGCCTTTAAGGCTACAGCCATTCAGGTTGATATGTTCCGGGGGAATAAAGGAGATAAAGTCACCGCTGATGCCAGCCGGGTAAAGCGGATGAACGTTAGCTTTGATCTCACCGCCGTGCCAGATAAATATCTTGGCGTACGTCCCATTTACCTTGTACTTTCTGACCAGTCAGGGACGCCCGTTGTTTCAGAAAACCCCGTACGCGCTAAGGCGATTGTGAACGGTGCTGCAATGGACCTCATTGCATTGGAAGGCCGGGATGTAAACGTGGAAAAAAACCAACGGATCAGCTTTACCCACGATCTTGACGTGAAGTTGAAGGCGGGATACTACCGTGCTCAAATTTTTACGGACCTGGGACTGCTGGGTGCTGCTAGTGTTAATTTACGATAGTAACAAGTTGCCACATGCAATTTTAGATAAATTGCGACAATACTTTGGCAGGCTCAATACATGATCTTTCATGTCAATCAGCCATCAATAATTCGCCCCAGGCGAATTATTGATGGCTCTTGCCAAAGAAAAATCGGCGATTGAGCTTATCGAAATCACTTTGTTTCTTTGTTCAGCGATTGCCTCACTTGAACCCTACAACCGATCAACGGGCAATTGTCAATTTGCGAGCTGTACAACCTGCAACCTGCAACTTGTTGTACCTTTGCCCCGCTTACCAAAAACCACTGATTAAATGGTATTTCTAGAATTTGAGCGACCACTGGAGAAACTCTACGAGCAACTGGAAAAAGTCCGGGAAGTAGCAGAAGACGGTGTTGTGGACATGGAGGAGACCATTCAGGAGTTGGAGACTCGCATCAAGCAGACCCGTAAGGACATTTACAATGACCTTTCTGGCTGGCAGCGTGTCCAATTAAGTCGCCACCCTGAGCGCCCTTATACCTTGTTCTATATTGAGCAGATGTGCCGGAAGTTCGTGGAATTACACGGTGACCGCTACCACGGAGACGATAAAGCTATTGTAGGGGGTATCGGTAATATGGATGGACAAACGGTGGTGATCATCGGCCACCAGAAGGGGGTGAATACTAAAATGCGGCAATACCGTAACTTTGGTATGGCCAACCCGGAAGGCTATCGTAAAGCGCTTCGGTTGATGAAAATGGCGGAGCGTTTTGGCTTTCCCGTAGTTACGCTGATTGATACGCCGGGAGCTTTTCCTGGCATCGAAGCTGAAGAGCGTGGGCAAGCAGAGGCCATTGCACGAAACCTGATTGAGATGGCTCAATTGCGGGTACCAATTGTTAGTGTTGTAATTGGTGAAGGAGCCAGTGGCGGCGCGATAGGTATCGGGTTGGGAGACCACGTGATGATGTTAGAGAATACCTGGTATTCCGTTATCAGCCCGGAGAGTTGCAGCAGCATTTTATGGCGAAGCTGGGACTATAAAGAACAGGCCGCCGAAGCACTGAAGCTAACGGCAGAGGATATGCTGGGATTTGGTATCATTGACGAAATCGTAAAGGAGCCTCAGGGCGGTGCCCACTCCTCTCCGGAAGAAATGGCCAAGAGCCTTAAGCGACAATTGAAAAAGGCTATTGTAGCCTTACAGGAAAAAGATATCGAACAGGTAATTGAAGAGCGTATTGCGAAGTACTCGGCCATTGGACGAGTAGAAAACGCTGGCTAATGTCTATTTTTAAAAACATAAAGCAAAGGCTGTTCAACAAGCGGATGGAAGAGGAAACTTCCAACCACAGAGCAAAGGGATCAGGCAACCAGGTGAACCTGAATACCGCGAGGTTGATAACAATCCTTTTTGTTGCGGACTCCGCTGAAGACCGCAAAGCAGTGGACAAATGGCGGGACGCTAATCGGCGGCCCGGTTGTAAAATCAAAGTGGTGGGCTTTTTCGAGCAGGAAGTTGGATCCGCTAGTTTCGACTTCGACATAATATCGGTGAAAGACCTTAATTGGTACGGAGTGCCGCAGGGAGATATCGTCAAAAAAGTCCAAAGTGATGACACCGATTTGTTATTACGACTGGGCCCCGCCCAGCACCCCGTTCTGGACTTTTTAGCAACAACCAAACCCGCTAAATTAAAGGTTGGTCCCTTTTCTAAAGACATCACTAATCCTTATCACTTGCAATTTGACGGTAGCCTCTCGGTTAAACTGAAAGACCAACTGGCAGCTATTGTGAAAATTTTCACCTTTACGAATGCAACGAGCACTTCCAAGGTTTAGCGGCACCGGCGTCGCTCTGATCACCCCTTTTCGTCCAGACAATACTGTAGACTTCCCCGCGCTGGGGAATATTATTGACTATGTCATAGCGGGAGGTGTTGACTACATCGTCTCTCTGGGAACAACCGGTGAGGCCATAACACTGAGCAGTCAGGAGTGTCGGGAGATTCTGGATTTTACCCTGCAACACGTAGATGGCCGAGTGGAGATCGTCGCTGGTTTTTTTGGTGGGAACTACACGGATAAGCTGGAAAAAGTAATCAGGAATTTCAATTTTGACGGCGTCGCTGGCATTATGTCCAGTAGTCCGGCCTACAGTAAACCCCCGCAGTCGGGAATATACGCGCACTTTATGCGGGTGGCAGATGCCAGCCCACTTCCGGTCATTATTTATAACGTACCCGGGCGGACGAGTAGCAATGTGATGCCGGAAACCGTGCTTAAGCTGTCTGAGCATCACGAGAACTTTGCGGCCGTTAAGGAAGCCAGTGGTAAACTGGAGCAATCGGTCGAAATACTGAAGCATTGCCACGCGAACTTTGGGGTGCTTTCTGGCGAGGACCCGATTACCGCTGCAATAATTGCCCTGGGGGGACATGGTGGGATCAGCGTAATTGCGAATGCCTTACCCCAGCACTTCAGTGGTATGGTAAATGCGGCACTTGCCAGCGACTTCCCAAAGGCTCGTAAGTTAAACTTCGACATGCTTGATATTCACCCGCTGCTCTACGTGGAAGGGAACCCCGTCGGTATTAAGGCTGCGGTGTCGATGTTGGGGCTTTGCCATAACCAGTTGCGTGTACCGTTGATGCCATTATCGGAACCAAATCGTGAAAAACTTAGGAAACTGTTGAGTTTGGTGCCCGATTTGAAACTGTAGTGACGTACGGATACATGAACAAACCTTCATTCATCCGTACCTTTGCATCATGACAATTGACCAGATCTATACAGGGTGCCTTGCCCAGGGAGCTTACTACATTGAGAGCGCCGGAGAAGCAGCGATCATTGACCCGCTGCGAAGCCCTGAGCCATACCTACGCCGTGCCAAGGAAGCTGGCAGTAAGATCAAGTACATTTTTGAGACGCATTTTCATGCTGATTTCGTAAGCGGGCACCTTGATCTGGCCGCTTCGTCGGGTGCTACCATCGTTTACGGCCCGGGAGCCAAGACGGATTACGAGAAGTATGAGGCTCACGATATGGAGGAGTTTAAACTCGGAGATGTAACCATCCGAGCCCTGCATACCCCCGGTCATACGCTGGAGAGTACCACCTATTTATTGCTCGATGAACAGGGGAGGCCCAAGGCTATTTTTTCAGGAGATACCCTCTTCATTGGTGATGTTGGCCGACCGGACCTCGCTCAGAAAAAAGGGGCATTGACGATGGAAGATTTGGCGGGGCTGCTGTATGACAGTCTTCGACGTAAGATCATGGTCTTGCCCGATGATGTGATTGTGTATCCCGCACATGGCGCAGGCTCCGCCTGTGGTAAAAAAATGAGTCGCGAAACGCAGGATACCCTGGGCAACCAGAAAGCTACCAACTATGCCCTGCGGGCTGATATGACCCGCCAGGAGTTTGTTAGGGAAGTAACGGAAGGTCTTTTGCCTCCACCAGCGTACTTCAGTGAGAACGTTAGAATGAATAAACAGGGATACGAATCTTTTGCCGAGGTAATGGACCGCGGCGCCGTAGCCCTCTCTCCCGCTGCCTTCGAGAAAGTTGCCAACGACCAGCGACCGCTGATTCTGGATGTACGGGATAAGGCTGATTTTGTCCGGGGCTTTGTTCCCAATAGCATCTTTATCGGACTTGACGGTAGTTTTGCCCCCTGGGCGGGAGAGCTGATTCCTGATTTGCAGCAGCCGATATTATTAGTTGCAGCACCAGGTAGAGAAGCGGAGGCTGTGGAACGATTGAGTAGGGTGGGCTATGACCAAACGCTTGGCTACCTGGAAGGCGGAATTGCCGCCTGGAAGGCCGCTGGCGGTGAAATTGACACCATTGATACAATTGGTGCAGAAGAGTTCAATGAGCCCTTCAGTCAAGGACAGGCTGCCCACATAATAGATGTGCGCAAGGTAAGTGAATACGAAAATGGCCACCTTGCCAAAGCCGTCAATATCCCCTTGGCTTCCCTCAATGGGCGTATGAAGGAACTCATCCCGGAAAACAAATATTACCTCCACTGTGGTAGTGGGTATCGTTCCACAATTGCCGCTAGCCTGCTTAAATCTCGTGGATTCGATGAGCTGATTAATGTACAAGATAAGGTTGCAGACATCCTGGCACTGGAAACGGTATAGATCAATCACCTCGTTACCTAACGCGCAATGGCTGGCTGGTTTCCTCATCCTAAAGACTACCGTACTACTGACTCGCTCTCTGATCTGACCGCAGGCCTTACACTGGGTATTCTCCTGATTCCACAGGCCATGGCCTACGGAATGCTGGCAGGAGTAGACCCTGTATACGGACTTTATGCGGCCCTGATTCCCCTGGCATTGTACACACTGCTGGCGTCAACTCCTCATGTTTCCGTCGGTCCTACGGCACTGGCCTCTTTGCTCTGCCTCAATGGTCTTTCTGGCATTGCGGATCCTGGAACCTCTGAGTACCTGGCCTATGCGGTACTACTCGGAGGACTTACGGGAGCCCTTCACCTGTTGTTTGGGTTACTAAGGTTGGGAGGCATTGTCAGCCTTCTCAGCCGACCGGTACTTTCGGGGTTCGTTTCCGCTGCAGCCGTGCTCATTATGGTTTCTCAACTCGATGCTCTTCTGGGAATTCCTTCCGTCGCTACCGGACAGTTCCATGTTTCCCTGTGGGGGCTGATGGCCGGAACTCCGAACCTTCATTTGCCAACAGCAGTACTTGGCGTTGGCGCTTTTCTCGCCTTACTGGCAGCCGGGCGCTGGCTGCCTCGCCGATTTCCGACTATGCTGATGTTGATCGTAGTCTCTACGGCAATTGTATCGCTGTTCGGAAAGGGGTGGGGGGTGGCTACCGTTGAAGATATTCCGGCAGGACTTCCGGTATTTTCCATGCCGGTTGTCGAGCTAGATATTTTGAAACAGTTGTTTCCGGTTGCATTGGTTATGGCGCTGATTAGCTTTATTGAGACTTTATCGATCGGTAAGACTTTTGCCCCCAACCACAATTACTACAGAATTGCTCCCGACCGGGAATCTATTGCGCTTGGAATAGCTAAAATCGGAGGAGCCTTTTTTCAGGCAATCCCTTCTTCTGCAAGCTTTAGCCGTTCTGCAGTTCTGGAAGAGGGAGGAGGTAAAAGTGCGCTAAGCAGTCTTGTTGCCTTGCTTTTATTACTCTTGGTCCTACTATTTTTCACTCCCCTATTCTATTTTCTTCCAATTCCTGTGCTGGCTGCCATCATTATTTATTCTATTCGGAATTTATTTGATCTGGGAGAAATGCGCAGACTTTGGAAGTTAGCTCCAAAGGAGTTCGCTACCTTGATGATCACCTTTGTTTTCACCTTGTTTGCCGGCCTGCAATACGGAATTGCCGGAGGGGTATTACTCTCTCTGGTATTCGTTTTTTGGCGGGCGGCCCGGCCGCATCTGGCTGAGTTGGGCCGTGTTCCGGGAACCAATGCATTCCGTAATCGGAAAAGATTTGAAGAAGCGGAAGTTGATCCTGCTATCCTTCTGGTCCGGTTTGATGCTGAGTTGTACTTTGGAAATGCTGAGTACTTCCGGGATAGGATGGAGGCACTTGTCCGTGAACGGGGAGAGGCGCTTCGTGTAGTCATCATTGATGGTCATACAATTAATGACATCGATACTTCCGGCCTTTTTGAGCTGACCCGTTTCCTGGAAGCACTGGAGAAGCAAAGTGTCAGCTTGTACCTATGCGGAATAATCGGCCCGGTACGAGACAAGCTTTTTGGCTGTGGCTTAATGGAGCGTATGGGGGCTGCCCATAATTTCCTGTCGATCCAGAGTGCACTGGATCATTTGGAAGACAATCCGGATGATCGCGGTTGGGATGCTCCGGCGGTACAGCACGGATAGGAAGGAGAAATACTTACTGAACCAACGTTCTCCACTTTCAGGCCGTCTTTCGTACCGTAACGATTGGTTGAGCTATTCCTCTTTGTTGTGAAAAACGATTCCTTCTATTCTGCCAGGGTAAGGGATGGAAGATCACCATTCACCCGACACAAAGTGGTTTGGAAAATGGTCTGGCGCTGAGCAACTGCGAGCGCTACGAACTGTAAGCTAATCATATCCCAAACCTTTGCGGTTTGCGTATATCTTTGCACCCTTTCCCCCCCAATAACTGAAGAGAATGAAAAAGATACCCCTGCTCCTACTTGCCCTTACTGGTTTGATATTTTCCGCATGCGGTGGGCTTGATGACGACAACCAGCCCCCCCAGGGAATTGACGATCGGCCAATTCTGGAAATTATGGATGGTAGCCCGGAGTTCTCGACGTTTGTTGAAGCGCTTACCCAGGCAAGATTGGATCTGACCATTTCGGGAGGGGCTATTTTTACCGTCTTTGCACCAACTAATGCAGCTTTTGCTGCCTCTGGTCTCGACCTGAATACCGTAGATTCAATTGAATTGGAGAACATCCTGCGCTACCATCTACAGGCCGGTGTCCTGCGTACCCGAGCGTCGTTTTTAGAAGGACAGCTTTATGTGAGCACTGCAAACACTGATAGCCCGGACAATAGCAGCGTACAACTTTTTGTCGAGCGCCTAGGAGATGACATACAACTTAACGGCAGCACCACCGTAGAAAACCCACAAATCCTCGGCAATAATGGAATTATCCATCCCATCGATCAGGTGTTATTTCCACCTACAGTCGGAGATATGATTCGGCAAAACTCGCTGCTCTCCGAATTTTCCGCACTATTTGACGAGGCCAATCCATTGGCTAGCGGAACTCCCCTGCTGGACTCCCTTACTTCCGGCAACCTGTTCACTGTTTTTGCCCCCATTAATAGTGAATTTATGCCTAACCCTCCGCTTAGTGATGCTCAATTACTTGAGGTCCTACTCTACCACATTGTTGGAGGCCGGAGTACGCGGTTTAATGATTTTCCTGGTACACTAACAACCTTGCAGGGAGACCAATTACTATTTACGGGAAGAACCGTTCGGACGACAAGTCCACAATCACTAACTCTGCGCTTCGAAGACATTCAGGCAACAAACGGTATCCTTCACCTGGTGTCAGAAGTAATGTTGCCCGCAGGCTTGTAAGACAACCTGCAATAAACTCCTACAGGCATAATTGTTTTGATATGGCCCGTCTTTGAAAATACGAAGCCGGGCCATATTAATTTTATTAACTTAATTGTTGTCTAAACTTATATTTAATTAGTTATTTGGAAAGAGTCTTGTTCTTGTTTAGACTTATATGTTGTTAATTATATTGATAGAAGGGTTATTCCTTTTTCGATCGCTTAGACGCATGGAAAACTCCGTTTGTTTGTTGCGAATTAAGGTTTTTTCACCTTTAACATTTTAAACGTTAAAAAATAAAATTAAGGTGGTGTCTCCGGAACTATTTATATCTGGTTTTCTTAGAAAAAGCAACAATAACCCAATCCATTAAACCCGCGGAAATGCCTAGGCCCACTTAACAGCGTGCATTCCGCCTTAAATAATTATTATGCGTAACCTATCCACCGGATGGACAGTCATCCTTTTGCTTTTTATCTTCGGTTTTTCTTCTTGTGATGATGATCAGGATGTGCCCAACAACCCCGTAATCGGTACTGCCTTTGACGTTGCTTCAGGGGACGATCGGTTCACAGTGCTAACGGCAGCGTTGGAGCGTACCGGCCTCGACAATGCCCTTGATGTACCTACCGCAAGACTTACTGTTTTTGCGCCGACTGATGCCGCCTTTGCTGCGTCAGGTATCGACTTGAGTGCATTGTCTGACGAGGCACTCACCAACGTTTTGCTGTATCACGTTGTCCGTGGCCAGAGCCTCTTGTCCGCTACTATCCCAAGCGGACGTACTCCGCTGGATACCGAAAATAAAACGGGGCCTGAGGGTAGTGCTTTGCCACTATTCGTAGACAATAACGGTGGTACCATTAATATTAATGAAAGTGCGACCGTAGTTGCGGCCGACGTACAGGTCGTGAATGGTGTGATCCACGGCATCGACCAGGTACTTTTGCCACCCTCCATCCTTGATCGGGCGCGGCTCGATGGTCGTTTTACTACACTGATTGCTGCACTTGAGCGTACCGAGCTGGATGATGTAGTAGCCGGTGAAGGAGACTTTACTGTATTCGCTCCTACTGATGACGCATTTGCCGCCGCTAATATTGACCTGGACGCAGTAACTGACGAAGACCTGAAGGAATTATTACTCTACCACGTATTGGGACAGAGTATACCTGCCGGCCGTATTGCTTCCGGTAACAGCTTTGTGACTACCCTCAATACCTCAGGCCCGGACGACGAATCATTGTCGCTGTTGATTGATCTTTCTGACGGAAACGTCACGCTAAATGCTGACGCTGCGGTCGTAGTTCCCGACGTCTATGCCACAAATGGTGTGGTGCACGCCCTTGATAAGGTGCTGGCATACCAAAGCATCGTGGACTTTACCGTTAAAGCAGACGGAGTCTCTGAACTGGAAGCAGCCGTAGTGGCCGCAGGCTTGGTAGGAACGCTGAGTGCAGATGGACCATTCACGGTCTTTGCCCCGGTGAATGCTGCTTTTGAGGCAATTGCCGATACTGTTTCCACCCTGTCTGTGGAACGCGTGGCCAGTATATTAGCTGCACACGTTGCCAACGGCAACGTCACCAGCGATGAACTGACGGAGACGATGGTCAGTACCTTGAACATGGACTATATGGTCAATCTACAAATCAACCCTGGGGCAGATTCTAATTCTACGGACGATGACTTTTTCCAGATCGCCACTTCCGATTCAACGGCCGTTAACTTTATCCTGACGGACATCCAGGGGACAAACGGTGTTATTCACCTGATCGACGAAGTGTTGCTCCCGGCAAATTTTTAATGCCAGCAGGAGGTCCGTGAGCTAATAGACTCGTCTTCCGGCTCCCTTAAGCAATTTTTGCATCCTGCGTTCGCGCCGGAAAAAGCGTCGGGAAATCACCTTGGTTTTCCGGCGCTTTTTAATTATTCGAACCGGCATTAAACCCATTTGCCCGCAAAGCGTTATCTTTGCATCACAAGGCCGTTAAAAGCACCCGGAGGGAATCGTTTAGATTCCCTCTTTTTTGTGCCATAACTACTCAGTTTTTTGGCGCGGACGCAGGTGCCGGGAATGGTTTAAACGCAAAGAGTACACCCGATGGAAGAGCACATCACCGGAATGCTGGAAGAAATGTTCGCCACCAGCGAGGACTTTACGGACTGTTTTGTGGTCGACATTAACCTTAGCAACACCAAGCTAGATATTTTTGTCGACGCAGACTCGTCCATGACTTTTCGCAAGTGCCAACGCATCAGCCGTTTTGTGGAGGCTTACCTTGACGAGGAGCAACCACTGGGCGAGAAGTACACCCTCAACGTCAGCAGCCCTGGCGTCGGCCGGCCATTGAAGTTTCACCGCCAGTACGTGAAAAACGTCGGCAGGAATATGGAAGTGACGACGGAAGACGGTGGAAAGCATGTCGGAAAAATGACGACAGCCGAAGCGGACCACCTGGTCCTGGAAGCTAAAGTCCGAATCAAAGAAGGCAAGCGCAAGAAAACGGTGGTGCAGGAAACGAAAATTTCCTACGCCGACATTAAAAAATCAATTGTAAAAATCAGTTTCTAACTATGAATCTAGTAGAAATCTTTAAGGACTTCAGCTCCGGAAAAGCTATTGACAGCCCCACTATGGTGCGGGTGCTGGAAGACGTATTCCGGACCCTGATCAAGAAGAAATTTACCACCGATGAAAATTTCAACATCATCGTGAACGCCAACCGGGGAGACCTGGAACTCTGGCGCGTTCGAGAAATTGTACCCGATGGTGAAGTGACCGATGAACTGGCCGAAATTTCCTTTTCGGAGGCCCTGGCGGTCGATGAAGACTACGAAGTAGGAGAAGAATGCTACCAGCAACTCTTTCTCGAAGACTTTGGCCGTCGTTCGATCATGGCTGCACGGCAGACGCTTATCAGCCGGATCATGGACCTTGAGAAAGACGAGCTCTACCGCAGCTACACCGAACGCGTTGGCGATCTGGTGCTTTGCGAAGTACAGCAGATTCTCAAGCGTGAGATTCTGGTGATCGACGATGCCAACGGTCGCGAACTTGTCATGCCTCGGGTGGAAACCATCCGCGGAGACTATTTCCGGAAGGGAGATATGGTTCGTGGCATTATTAAGGAAGTGGAGATGCGCAATAACAATAACCCCGTGGTTATCGTCTCGCGTACCGACGAACGCTTCCTGGCTAAACTGATGGAACAGGAAGTTCCGGAAATCGAAGATGGTCTGATCACGATTAAGGGCATTGTCCGTATTCCTGGTGAACGTGCTAAGGTTGCGGTTGAAAGCTACGACGATCGTATTGACCCCGTCGGCGCTTGTGTCGGTATGAAGGGCTCACGTATTCACGGCATCGTCCGGGAACTGAATCAGGAAAACATTGATGTTATTCCTTACACCAATAATACCTCACTCTACATTCAGCGTAGTCTGACTCCGGCAAGGGTTTCCAACATCGACCTTGATATGGAAGGCCGCCGGGCGAAGGTTTACCTCGAACCAGATCAGGTCAGCCTGGCCATCGGTAAAGGCGGCACGAACATCAAGCTGGCCAGCCGGTTGGTGGAATTCGAAATTGATGTCTACCGTAACAACGAAGTGGAGATCGACGATGTCGACCTGGAAGAATTCAAGGATGAAATCGAAATGTGGGTACTGGACGCCTTCAAATCCATCGGATGTGATACCGCCCGGTCCGTACTCGAGCTCAGCGTTGAAGACTTGGTTCGCCGGACTGACCTTGAGGAAGAGACCGTGTCCAACGTACTTCGTGTGTTAGCAGCAGAATTTGACGAAGAAGTTAAGGTGGTATCCGCTCCTGCAGCGGACGGACCTGCACCTGCGTCAACTGAAGCGCCGGCTCCCGAAGCACCTGCTGCTGAAGTTTCTGCCGAGGCAGTAGCCGAAGTTCCTACTGAAGTAGTTGAAGAAGCGCCTGCTGAAGCACCCGTTGCAGAGGCTCCCGCTCCTGCAGAAGAAGAGTAATGACGGAATAGATATCGTTGAGCCGGAGGGGCTTCACTCCTCTCCGGCTTGACTTTATGCAACTAACTGACTAGAAGGCTTGTTGAAAAGGTTGTGAAGAGGAAGCGTAACAGATACTGTTTTCTTCTCTCTGTACCTTATCTTTGCCTCGCTTTCCGGAAATTGTTTCGGAAATCTTCCTCTTAAAGCGGTGTTGGAAAGAGGAAACCACGGCTATTTAGGGTTTTTCTAAATCGCCCCGCGGCAGCACTCCGCGGTTAAATATTGCAGTGCTTAAAAGATCGAATGAGTAAACGACTAATTAAAGTAGCGAACGAACTTAATGTGGCCACCTCGACAATCGTCGAGCACCTGTCCAGTAAAGGCTTTGACGTGGAGAACAAGCCCACGGCCAAGTTGACGCCGGATATGGAGAACGTGGTGCGTGAGGCGTTCGCAAAAGCACTGCAGGACAAGAAGAAGGCAGACTCTATGGAGTTTAATACTCGTCCTACGGCTACTCCTTTACCTCCGCCCCCGCCGCCAACTCCCGGCCGGACACTTCCTCCACCTCCACCCCCGCCAGCAGCTGCCCGGCCTACGCCGCCGCCACCCCCCGTGCCGGCTACACCTGCACCCGTGCAGCAAACGGCACCCCCGGAGCCCGTGGAAAAGGAAACACCTGCTCCTGAAGCAAAAGCACCGACTGCCCCCGAACCACCCAAAGCCGAGGTGCCTGCTACTCCGGAAGCTCCCGTGGCTCCTCCGGCGGCTCCAACGCCTGCGGCACCAGCAGCGCCTGCTAAGCCCGAAATTCCGGTTAGTGAAGGACGTAAAGCTCCTGGGCTGAAAGTATTGGGTACGATCGATCTCGACGCAGCAAAACGGGCCGGGAAACCATCCAAGAAAAAACCAGCGGCGAAAGCCCCTGCAAAACCAGCTGCCAAGCCAGCACCAGCTCCGAAAGCTGCTCCTGCGGCGGCTAAGGCTCCTGCTGATCCTCCACCTGCAGAGAAGCCCGCCAGCGCTACACCTCCGCCTGCTGCTCCGGCCACGCCCGAAAAGCCAAATGTGATCCGTGCCGGTACCGGTACTCCCGAACTTCGTGGCCTTAAGGTCATGGGGAAGATCGACATTAAAAAGCCGGAGAAAAAGCCTACTCAAGAAGAGCAACGCCGTAAGCGCAAGCGTAAAAAGATTACCACCACTCCAGGTGCGACCGGAAATTCTGGTGGTGGCCCACGTGGTCGTTCCGGCTCCGGAGGTGGATCAAATCGTGGTCGTACGGGTGGGAATAACCGCAACAACGAGCCACGGGAAGTTTCCGCTAAGGAAATCGAAGATAAGATCAAAGCAACCATGGCCCGCCTGCAGGGCGGCGGTGGCAAAAAGAAACGTCAGCGTCAGCGGCGCGATAACCGCGAACGTATCCGTGAACGTCAGGAAGCCATCGAGGCCGAACGCACCACGGATAAGCTGCAGGTAACGGAGTTCATCACTGCCCAGGAACTGGCCAATATGATGGACGTAGGTGTTGGAGATGTAATCATGGCCTGTATGAATGCCGGCGTGATCGTTTCCATCAACCAACGTTTGGACGCAGAGATCATTGAACTGGTAGCAGAAGAATTCGAACACGAAGTTGAATTCATCTCCGCCGAAGAAGATGTTGAAGAGGAAGACGAGTGGGTAGATGATCCGGAAGACCTCCTGGAACGTCCGCCAATCGTTACCGTAATGGGTCACGTTGACCACGGTAAGACTTCCCTCCTCGATCACATCCGTAAGGCTAGTGTCACCGAAGGCGAAGCTGGTGGTATCACTCAGCACATCGGTGCCTACGAAGTAAAGAATAAGGACGGTAAGAAAATTACTTTCCTTGATACGCCGGGTCACGAAGCCTTTACGGCCATGCGTGCCCGTGGTGCAAAGGTGACGGATATTGCCGTGATTATCATCGCGGCTGATGATGACATCATGCCACAGACAAAGGAAGCCATCAGCCACGCTGAGGCTGCCAACGTACCAATGATCTTCGCCATCAACAAGATCGATAAAGCGGGAGCGAACCCCGACAAGATCAAAGGCGAACTGGCCACGATGGGTTACCCAATCGAAGAATACGGTGGTAAGTACCAGAGTCAGGACATCTCCGCACTTAAAGGTATCGGCATTGATGACCTGATGGAAAAGATCATGCTTGAAGCCGAAATTCTCGAACTGAAAGCGAACCCCGACCGTCCGGCCATTGCTACCATTGTGGAAGCCTCATTGGAGCACGGCCGCGGCTACGTTACTAAGATCATCGTCAACCATGGTACACTCCGCATTCAGGACATCATCGTAGCCGGTGAGCACAGCGGTCGTGTGAAGGCCATGTTCAACGAACGGAACAAGCGGGTGAAAGAAGTCAGGCCAGGTAGCCCAACGCTCCTGCTCGGTCTCAATGGCGCTCCGCAAGCCGGTGAAATGTTGAAGGTGATGGAAAATGAGCAGGAAAGCCGCCAGTTGGCGAGCCGTCGTGCCCAAATTTCCCGCGAACAGGCCAACCGTGCCAGTAAGCGAATCTCTCTCGACGAAATTGGACGTCGTTTGGCACTTGGTAACTTTAAGGAGCTTAACCTCATCGTCAAAGGTGACGTAGATGGTTCTGTAGAAGCCCTGGCCGATTCCCTGATCAAACTCTCTCAGGAAACTGTTCAGGTAAACGTAATCCACAAGGCCGTTGGCCAGATCATCGATTCGGATATTCTGTTGGCTACGGCCTCGGAAGCAATCATCGTTGGTTTCCAGGTTCGTCCAAGTGGCTCGGCTCGTAAATTGGCCGAACGTGAAGGAGTCGAAATCAAGACTTACTCGGTTATCTACAAGGCAATCGAAGAAATTCGTGACGCCATTGAAGGCATGCTCGAACCTACCAAGGAAGAGCGTACCGTTTGTCAGGTGGCCGTTCGGGAAACCTTCAAGATCTCCAAGATTGGTACCATCGCCGGCTGTTACGTCGACGAAGGCAAGATTACCCGCAACACGCTTATCCGGATCATTCGAGATGGCATCGTTGTCTTCCCGCTTAAGGAAGGCGCAGTTGGTGAACTGGCCAGCCTCAAGCGCTTCAAGGACGACGTCAAAGAAGTCCGTGCCGGTATGGAATGTGGTCTTAACATTAAAGGCTTCAATGACATCAAAGAAGGCGATGTAATCGAAGGTTACGAGATTGTTGAGATCGCTCAGAAGATGAAGTAAACTTCATTTTCGCTACAGAAAATTGATAAGCCCCATCCGAAGTATTTTGGATGGGGCTTTTACATTTTTTTTGGCGAGGCCGCAGGTGCAAGGGAAGTTAGCGGGCAGGGTTGAAACGAAAACGAGGGGGGCTTCTTGATCCTGCGGATCATCGTTTTATCCCTGGACAAGAGACGGCCCTACGGGCTTGCTACGCTACCCTTCCCGGGGTTGACGCATACTCTTTAAGCATCGCTCCGACGGCTACCCGCCAGTCGACTTTGTGAGGCCCGTCGAGCCAGTTGTTGAATGTCTGTCAATACGTCGTACGATTAGGCGTTAGCCCAGCTACCTCCCCCTTGCTTTTAACCACTCCTTGCACCTGCGGCCCCGCCCAGAAAATGGTCCTATGGTGCCTGATGTCGTCAAATTGTCCGACCTTAACGAGCGAAGTGAGCAGCCTTGTGCGGTAGCTCTATTAATCAATCAAGGCCGAAGGCCGACCATCAATCTATCCTCTAAACATGTGCGGCCGTTACTCCATCGTCATCACTGAAGAACAACTCCGAAAACAATTCTCTTCGCAGCTCCAGTTGCCGATGAGCGGTCTGGCAAAGAACTATAACGTCGCCCCAACTCAATCGGGCCTGGTAATTACCGACCGGAACCCCGATCAGCTCGACCTGTTCCGGTGGGGGCTGGTACCTTTCTGGGCAAAAGACCTGAAGATCGGCGCCCGGATGATCAACGCCCGCAGCGAAGGGATTGAAGCCAAGCCAAGCTTCCGCAAACCCATCCGTGAGCGTCGTTGCCTGGTCATCGCCGATAGCTTTTACGAATGGCAGCGTCATGATGGTGGAAAAACGCCGTACCGCATTTCACCAGCCGATGGCAGCCTTCTCGTAATGGCAGGTATCTGGGAACAATGGCGACCAAAGGGTGGTGACCAGGACCCGGTATTCACCTATTCCATCATAACCGGTGCTCCGAATGCTGAAATGACGCCCATCCACGACCGGATGCCCATGCTGCTAACCAATGAAACGACCCAAAGCCATTGGCTGGACCGGAGCCTTCCCTTACCAGATGTACTGGATCTGTTGCATACTCCGCCAGACGGTACGCTGGAATATTATCCCGTTGGGGCAATGGTCGGGAACGTGCGAAATAATGGCCCCGAGCTACACGAACGGTTGAGGGAATGAGAAAATTAATTAATGAAGGAAGGAGCGAGTTGAAATTTCACCGTATTATCCAGCTCTCCCCTCATTCACCCATCCTCTTATTCATCAATGCTTAATTTTCGCATCCTTCCTGTCACTGCCGCTGAACACGAAACCATTCAACAGATTGCCCACGCTACCTGGCCGGATACCTTTGGGGACATCCTCTCCGAAGCGCAGATTGAATACATGTTGGGGATGATGTATAGCCTGGAAGCCATGCAGGAGCAGGTGGTTTTAGGCCATGTTTTTCACCTGTTGGTAGAAGAACAAACCGGCCATAAAAACAGCGACTACCCGGTAGGAGCGTCGGCAACAGCCCGTCGTTACGAGCCCGTCGCCTACGTAAGCCATCAGCTTAATTACAAGCCCGGAACCACCAAGATTCACAAACTGTATGCACTACCCTCCGTGCAAGGTAAAGGCTACGGTAAGGCCATGATCCATAAAGTTGAGGCCATTGCCCGAGCTGCTGGACAGCAGACCCTCCGACTGGACGTAAACTACGAGAATAAGGCAGTGGGTTTCTACGAATACCTGGGCTTTGAGAAAGTTGGACGGTATGACACCGACATCGGACATGGCTATTTGATGGAAGACTGGATAATGGAGAAGGCGTTGTAATTTTGTTCTCCGTTTTTTTTTGCCGGAAAATCCATGAAATATGCGCGCACTAATTCAAAGAGTCTCTTCCGCTTCCGTAACCATTTCCGGAAAAGTATCGGGTGAAATCGGCCCGGGGCTCCTGGTCTTGCTGGGGATCGAGGACGCCGATTCCCAGGAGGATATCGACTGGCTCTGTGGGAAGATCAGCCGACTACGGATATTCGGCGACGACGAAGGCTTGATGAACCGGAGTGTGATGGATGTCGACGGCGGCCTATTGGTCGTCTCTCAGTTCACCCTATACGGGAGTACGAAAAAGGGCAATCGACCTAGTTTTATTCGAAGTGCCAAGCCTCCGGTAGCTATTCCGCTCTACGAATCGTTTGTGAAAACGCTATCCTTTACTGCGTTGCGACCGATAGCCACGGGGGAATTCGGAGCAGATATGCAAGTAGCTTTGGTAAACGATGGACCAGTGACGATTTGGATCGATTCGAAAAACCGGGAATAGGGCAGGACTTAAATTAAGAGACTTCTTGCCAGTCTCCCTGGCCGCTAACCGGCAGATCGGCCTCCTGGTCAATATAGGGATAACTGATGCCGGTAAGGAACAAACCTTCGGGATGGGCCAACTGAAAGTGTGGTTGCCGTAGGCCGGTTTCCAGCATTTCGGTGAAGGCTTGCCGGGAGAGGTGGCCATTACCCACCAACATCAGGTCGTTAACCAACAACCGAATCATGCCCCGCAGAAATCGGTTGGCGACGAAGCGTAAGCGATACCTGCTGCCGGTAGCATGGCGATAAAGCGTCGCCTGGCGGAATTTTACGATGGTTGTATTGTGGCGGTCCGGGGTTTTGCAAAAGGCCCGGAAGTTCTGGTGTTCGTACAGTAAGGGTAGGGTAACTGCTACTGCTTTGGCATCAAAGGTCTGGAAATCGTACTGTCCGCTGAAGCGACCAAGGAAGGCATCTGGCTTGGCGTGGAGGAAGTAATCATAGGTGCGTTCAGTCGCATCGTACCGGGCCTGAGCATTGGGTGGAACGGGGATGGCGGCGTGCAGGGTGATGTCGTTCGGTAAGCGCTTGTTGACGATGAAAACGTACTTTTCCTGCAGCGGTCGGACCGCTCGCAGGTAGGCGTAGTACTGCGAGGCGTGCACGCCAGCATCCGTCCGGCCACAGCCACCGAGGATGATCTCGCGGCCATGGACTTCGCTCAGGCACTCCTCCAGGGTTTGCTGGACGGAGCGGACGTTTCCGGGCTGGCGCTGCCAGCCGCGATAGGCCGTGCCGTCGTAGGCGAGGTGGAGGAAATAATGATGGTAATTGGGCGGGGAATCAGTCACGGTGCAAAGGTGGTGAACATTACTGGGAACTGACCGCTAGAACCAGTCCATATCCGGAAAGTCGGCCAATGCTTCTTCCGTAGTAGGCATACCCTGGAATAAAACGGTACCGTTCTCCACAAGAATGATGCGTAGGTCAATGGACTGCTTGCCATTGAATTTTTTTACCAGCCAGTCATTCAATCGGTTGGCAGATTCGGGGACAAAGCCAAGTTCAATGGTCGCCTCCCAATGACGGGAGGGTAATGCGGCAAGCGGATCGGTGTATTTCGTTGATTCAAGGTAAGCCCCCTCAGTAAGTGGGTCGAGTGTAAGTTCTCCGTCTTCGTCATGGTAGAGGCGGAAATCCCCGGCACCATAATCCCCTTCTTCTTGCAGGGAGGCTTCATCAAAAACGTCGAAGTCAACCAACAGCTCAGTAAATTCGGAGAAGCTAAAAGCATCTAGTGTTTTGCCTTCAGGAGCAGGCATAATTTCGGTGGTCTCCTGGTCGATGTCCGTCGTGCATGCGAAAAATCCGCAGGCCATCAGGAGGAGGAATAGCAGGTAGAGTGGTTTCATGAATGAGTGGTTTTTAGGGGTAAGACGTGAGGAAGATATCCGTTGGTTTGGATGCCTAGGACTCGATGAGTTGGGATGGAATATCGACGAATGTTCGTTTTTTGGGCGCGGCCGCAGGTGCAGGAGGGTGTAATGGAGCATTGTGTTAAACAAGCATTTAACAACCAAATCGCGATACGGCGACTTCTCTTTTGGAACTAAAATACGAAATGAAAATAATATCATGGAATTGCCAGGGGGCTTTTAGGAAAAAAAACGACCTGGTGTTGCGACTTAACCCGGATTTAGTAATTGTCACTGAATGTGAAAATCCTCAAAGGCTTAAATTTGGTGAATTAACGCCGACACCGCTTAGCTACTACTGGTATGGAAGCAACCAAAACAAGGGGATTGCGATTCTGTCCTATTCTGACTATAAAGTAGAGGTTCTGGACGCGTTCAATCCGGCTTTCAGGTACGTAATTCCAATACGCTGCGAAAGTAAAATCAACAGCTTTTTACTTTTTGCTATATGGGCAATGGAGGATAAAGACAACAGGCGTAGAAGTTATGTTGGACAAATCTGGGAGGCTATAAATCATTACGCCCACTTACTTAACGGTGATACAGTCCTTGTTGGGGACTTCAACAGTAATTCAATATGGGACCTCAAGTCCCGGGTCGGAAATCATTCCGATGTAGTTCACACCGCACTTGCTCTTGAGGTTTCCGTGGGGCTCGAACCCACAACCCGCACCTTAACAGGGTGCCGCTCTACCATTGAGCTAGGAAACCAAATAAAAGAGCTGGGGATCAATGAGCACTACGGCTCTATCAGTCCCTCGCCCCCTTGACCCAAGGCATACCAACGGTTTAACGCAAGGCCATTGGGTCAATATTATATTTTGCGGTAATGACGGGATTCGAACCCGCAACTTGTGGATAGACAATCCACTGCTCTACCGTTGAACTACATCACCTTGCGGCAGCCCGCTGGGCTGCCTTTTCATAGGTTGCAGGTTTCAGGTTGCACTGGGGCAAACTTGTAACTTGTACTTTGCAACCTGCAACCTGCAACCTGGTTGGTGCGGTGGGGCTCGAACCCACGACTCGCGGTGTAAAAGACCGCTGCTCTGCCAACTGAGCTACGCACCAATGATAGATTTATAGTAGATAGATTGATAGCGCTGCCACGAGTATTAGCTCACGCCGTTTGTATCACGACGTTCTATCAGCTTCGAAGTCGAGCGGTGCGAGCTGCCCTATGCAGTAGCGCTATTAATCTACCAACTATCAATCTGTTTTATCGTCCCGATGGGTGGACTTGAACCACCAACCTTCCGCTTATCAGACGGGTGCGCTGACCAATTGCGCCACATCGGAATTAGATGGATAGATTGATAGGCGGCCTTCGGCCTTTATAGATTTATAGTGCTGTCACGGGCAGTAACTCACTGTGTATCTATCACCGTCCTACTCGGCGACTAAGTAGCCGAGCGGAGTGAGTGACCAATTGCGGTAGCGCTATCAATCTATCACATCTGTAAAACTGTCCCGACGAATAGGATCGAACTATTACCAGCAGCTTATGAGACTACTATGCTAACCAATTACAATACGTCGGAGGGTATGCTAGTCGGCCATTAATGGGCGCTAACAAGGAGCAGTTCTCATACTGCTAAAGGAGGAACGAGGGGGGAGGATTTATCCGGGGCATAATTATTAAGCCCGTTTCGGAGGCTTAGCAATTAATACCCCGGCGAATATCTCGCCGGTCGAACCGTTTATTTTTGTTGATCAAAATCATGGTTGGATTGCTTTGTCTGGGGAGATAATGCTGCGAGGCAAAGGATAAGTTGCAGCACGGGGAAATAATTTATCGCAGCAGGCAGCAGTGAAGCTAATTAGGGGGATGGTGGCAGCTGTACCCAATCCTAAAACTATGCTTGCTCGCCCAGAGCGAGCGCCCGCACTGGAGCGAACGGACAGTGGTGTAGCCATTCAATTATGCGCTACTTGTCCCGGATCAGAAACTCGGCGACCGCCTGCTCGCTAAACTCCCATAAGCGGCGGGCAAGCTGTTCATTCCGAGCGATGCTAGAGGGCTTTTGGAGGCACTGATTTTCATCGAAGTACCTGCCAGAAACGTCCTTTACCTCGGGGCTGGCGGCCAAGTATACGGAGGTATCTGCTCCTTTCATTGGGGTAATGGCAAAGGGCTTATACATTGACCATACGGCGCTGGTGAGGGTACCAGCCTTTTTGTTGGCAAGGCGGGTGCCAACGACGCCGGGGTGAAGACAATTGGTGGTCAGCTCTTCGCCGAAACGACGGTCAAGTTCCATCGTGAAAAGAACGTTGGCCAGTTTACTCTGGGCGTAGTACTTCGAACCATTATAGGCTTTAGGACCATGTTCGCCTTCGAAACTGCCAAAATCAAGTCCTCCTTTTTTGTGGAGTGCACTACTTACGTTGATGACCCTGCTGCAAAGCCGGCAACAGCGGAGGGCAGGCATGAGGGCCATGGTGAGTAAAAAATGACCCAGGTGATTGACACCGAACTGTAGCTCGTAGCCATCTTTCGTAAGTTCGAGACTATCGGTGTAACAACCGGCATTATTGATCAGGACGTCAAGCTTAGGGTGTTCCGCTAAGAACTCATCGGAGGCAGCCCGGATGGAGGCGAAGCTGGCCAGATCAAGGGGGAGCGTATCAATATTCTGATTGCCCGTTTTCTCGGTTATTGCCTGAGCGGTGCGTTGGGCCTTTACCTCGTCTCGACAAGCTAGGACCAAATGCGCACCCCAGCCAGCCAGCCGCTCTGCGGTGGCTCGGCCAATGCCGTCGTTTGCTCCCGTAATGAGGATCGTTTTGTCTTTCATGCCGTGTGAAGTACTTAACACGGAAAAGGGGGGCTAGGGTTTAGTCTTGACCGGTCGGTATAACTTAATGGTATATTAAAAGTTTATAAGCTTGCTTATTGGGGAAAGAGCTTTTGCCTTATTAACCTCCCCTGCACCTGCGGCCGCGCCCACTTCCGAGCACTTTTAGACACGCGCTTAGAAACGGCTAGGAAGAACATCAGCGAAGCAGAAAAAACTTATAATACCAAACTAGCTTCCTTACGAATGGCCGCCTGGCCAACGCCAATGGCATCGTCTGGCTGTCGGCTGCTCATCAAACGCAGGCGACTGGCTACCTGCTCCCCACTATCGGCGCCTTCTGAGGCGCGAATGATCAGTTGGCTCACATTGTCGCGTGCCTGTACCATGATGGACCAAAGTGCGTCACTCACATAAATCTGCTGGGTGACATTGTATTCAAATTCTTCTCGGATGGTCAACAAAAGATTGGCCGTATATGCCTGCGCACTGGCCCCCGTTGCCGGGTTAATGCGCAACAGAAGGTTGGGCACGTTGATTCGCTCCAACATCAGAGTCAGCCGTTCACAGGCCTGTAACCGCAGTGCGTTCGAGTTTTCTTTTTCATTTACCTGGGCTGTGGGGACTGGCGCTTCGGCCCGCTTTACCAGAGCAACGATTGTATCATTTAGTTGCTTGAGGGTGTTGTTGATGGTCGCAAAGAGGATGCCGGCAATGAGCGCAAAACCAAGAAAAAGTACCAGGAGGGTCGTCAGATCCATAATATTTTTTTTCTGATGGCCAGGAATTGTCATAAAACGACCTCCCTGCCACACAATACTGTTCGGATATCAACCAGAATCATACCCCGGTTGTTTAACCAGCACCAAAGGTAAACTTTGTAATTTTGCCGAGTCAAAATCTATAACATGAGCGCCGACGTACAGACTGCTACAACTACTTCCCCGATTACGATCACTCCTAATGCCCTGGTCCAACTCAAAGAGTTGCGCGCAAACCTCAATGTTGACCAGGATCACTTCCTGCGCATTGGCGTGCGTGGCGGTGGATGCTCCGGGTTTGAATACCAGCTGGGCTTTGATCTTCCCGAGGATGACGATAAGCAGTATAAGATTGGCGACGAGGTCGTCCTGATGAAGCCGGGGCACGCGCTCTACCTGATCGGGATGGAGATTGACTGGGCCACGGGCCTGGATAACCGTGGGTTTACTTTCAATAACCCGAACGCTACGGAAACCTGTGGCTGTGGAACCAGCTTCAGCGCTTAAGTTTTGTCCGAATCAGTTTTTGGGTCTTTGCTCCCCGAACCCCTTTCCATAAGGCGGGGCGTTCCTTTTTATTACCAAAAGTCGGAAGCGGAAGTCGCTGACGACGTCTACGAACGCTACGATGCGTTGGTGACCCGACAGACGGCCCTCCATCTGGCCGATGAACTGCACGGGAATTATCCTTTTGATGCATTATTGAATTACGTATCGGATTGGCTCCCAGACAGCGACCAGCCGCTTGCGATCGCTGATCTTGGCTGTAGCGTGGGGCGAATTGCAGCTACCTTGGCACAGCAGCATGTTGATTGGGATGTGTACGGTTTGGACCTCAGCTACCAGATGCTGCGCCAGGCCCGCGATTTCTGGACCCAGGGAGCCACCCTGCAGCCTAACCTGATTCGCTACGGCTGGGGAACGCCTGGCCTGACCGGCCATCAATTGAGTAACCTGCACTTTGCGCTGGCCCGTGCCGAAGCATTACCTTTCCCCGATTCATCGTTGGACGTGATCATCAATACTTTCCTGATTGATCGGTTGCCCGGCCCGTTTTCTGCTTTCACCGAATGGCGGAGGGTCCTCAAACCAGGTGGCCGCCTCCTCACGGTGTCTCCGCTCAACTTTCTCCAGCCGGATGGTTGGCGTACGGCACATCCACCCGTGAAAATCCTGGACCACCTCCGCCAGGCTGGCTGGAAGTTGGCAGATTGGACCGACCCTCTGCAACTGGATGAGCCAATGGATGCGCGGGGTAATGCGGTAACCTGGCAGTGCCTGGCATTTGTAATGGAGGGATAGAAGAGAGTTACTGAGCCGGTTGTTACGAAATTGATGATCTGCCTAAAATCCCCTACCTTTTCCATCGTTTAGCATTTTAAGGGACGGCCCTCACCGATTTACGCTTGGCTACACTATCTATTCATGACCTACAATCCAACAAATCTATCTTGCCTTCGGGCCAGTATCATCAGCTGCCTATTACTGGTGTTAAGTGCCTGTGGTGCCCAACGGGCGACGACTTCTGCAGAACTCCCCTATAAGAAACTTATCCGTAATGCGGAGGTGGAAACCCGGGCGGGGAATTACCTGGCAGCAGCAGATAACTACCGCAAAGCATACGACCAGAAGCCTCGTAAGAAAGAAATCCTTTTCAAAGCAGCGGAGCTGTTTGATCGGGTACGCGACTATAAAAAAGCGGCTAATGCCTATCAGTTTCTGGAAGCAGACGAACAGCGCTGGCCCTTGCTGGGCCTGCAGTATGGTCGGGCGTTAAAGCAGGATGGCCGCTACGAGCAGGCGCGCCGCCAGTTGGGCTTGTTCAAAGTGGCTTACAACGGGGCAGACCGCGCCATCGTCAATGAAATTGTCAATAATGAACTTATCGGGTTGCGCCTTGCTCAAGAGGATACCCCGGAGCCAGGAGCTGTAGATATTGACCGGCCGGGCCGGGGGGTAAACACCAGTGCCGATGAATTTGGACCAGTGGCTATTGCTGGAGATCAACTCTTTTTTACCAGTACAGCTGGTGGGCAGAGTCGGTTGTACCAAAGCCGCCTGCAGGCTAAAGAGTGGACTAAAGCTACGGTGCCTCCGGGCTTTCCCGTTATTGCCGAAGGGGAGTTTGGAACGGGAAGTTTCAGCGAAGATGGGCAGGTGTTTTTCTTCACTATTTGTAGTGGCCTGACGGGGGAGGATGCGACGAACCGCTGCGAAATTTTCCGTGGATCCCGGAACACGCTGGGGGTCTGGAGCCAGCCAGAGCGGCTAAGTGCGGAGGTGAATTTACCAGAATCCAATAATACTTTCCCCTCCATATTTATGGGGGCAGATGGGCTGATTGTACTTTATTTTGCCAGCGACCGCCCGGGAGGTAAGGGAGGGATGGACATTTACGTAAGTACGCAGGTGCGGGCAGATGACCCTACGACTTTTTCTGCCGCCAGACCCCTTTCCCGAACGATAAACACGGTTAGTGATGAGGTGACACCCTTTTATGATCTGGAAAACGGTGTGCTTTATTTTGCCAGTAACGGCCACCCGGGTTTTGGAGGTTTGGACGTCTTTCGGTCGGCGGTCGATGCCCTGGGTGATTTTCAGCAGCCGGAAAATTTGGGAAGGCCGGTAAATTCGTCGGCTGATGATTATGGCCTCTCGCTGGCATTGGGTACCGGAAGAGGGTACCTGACGAGTAACCGGAGCTTTAATGAGGTAAAAACTAATACAACGGAAACGGACGTCTATACCCTGAATTTCCGTGCTGGAAGGGCTCGGCTTAAGGCGATGGTATACGATAATACGACAGGAGCAGAACTGGGAGGTTCAGAGGTTACGCTGTTGGAACTGATGCCCGATGGCGAAGTCAGGGAGTTGGAAAAAAGAATTTTTCCGACGGGAATTTATGATTTCAACCTACAGCCAGGAGGGAAATACCGGGTGATGATTCAACGCGAGGGGTACCAGGGGGCGACGTACCAGGTAGAGACCAGTAAGTCGGGATCTTCTCTGTACGGACAGCCCGTTTTTCTGCTGCGTAATGCCATAAAGAACGGGCAAGAACAGGAGCAAGGGGCGCGGCCGCAGGTGCAAAGTGGGGGGGATCAGCAAGTATTGCCAAGACCGCCAGCGTTGCCGGCTAAAAATAATGACCGACCGAACCCCGGGCTCGTTGGTCCGCCGCCTGCGCCAGCTCAACCCTTCCCTGCACCTGCGGCCGCGCCCAAAAATGCTGCGCCAGTGGCTTACCGCATTCAGATTAGTGCCCAACGTAATTTTGTTTCCGAGGACGGTAAGTACGAAAGTGTACGCGCGATTGGCAACTTGCAGGCGGAGCCCATTCCCGGCAAAAATCTGCAGCGGATTACCGTTGGCTATTTTACGGATGCTGCGACAGCTAAGAAGGCCCTGGCCCGCGTTCATTCCAGCGGTTTCCCATCGGCCTTTGCCGTGCGGTACGATAATGGGAAACGCCACGGCCTGGTGAGGTTGTAACCTTGCTTGTGATATGACCTGTCAGGAAACCGAAAGGAGGGCTGCGTGGTTATTAAAAATAAAAATCATGGCTGAAAAGCAAACCACCTCCTTTCGCGACCTCATCAACGGTGATACACCGGTACTGATCGACTTTTTTGCCACGTGGTGTGGCCCCTGTCATGCCTACAGCCCGATTCTTCAACAATTGAAAAAGGATGAGGGAGAAGATCTTCGCCTAGTGAAAATTGATGTAGACCGCAATCAGGAAATTTGTCAGAAATTGAGCGTTACTTCTATGCCCACCACCATCATTTTCCAAAACGGGGAGATAAAGTTTCGTGCTGCCGGTGTACAAAGTATCGGCGTGCTGAAGGCTGAGTTGGCAAAGTTGCGTGCTTGATGCGTTAACACAGAATTTTGCTGCCCGATTCGCCGTTTCTAAAGATGGGAATGATCATCTTTTTCCTGCTAATGCCCGCATGACCTTATATTGCGGCCGACAACTATGAATTCATCCCTAAGTCCTACCGCAATTCTTGGCATCATCGCCGTGTATTTTGCGGTGTTGGTGCTCATTTCTTATCTGACTAGCAGAAAGGAGAACGACAATGAGTCGTTCTTTCTAGCGGGGAGGAAATCGCCCTGGCCACTGGTAGCGCTTGGTATGGTAGGGGCCAGCCTTTCCGGGGTTACTTTTATCAGCGTGCCCGGTGCCGTTGGTGCCGGGGGGGCGAACGAGGCTTTCAGCTACATGCAGGTAGTATTTGGCTATTTACTTGGCTATCTCTTCATTGCAGTCGTCCTCTTGCCGTTGTATTACCGGTTAGGCCTGACCAGTATTTATGAGTATTTGAAGGGGCGAATTGGGCCGCACGCCTACAAAGTAGGCGCTTTTTACTTTTTGCTCTCCCGAATAATTGGTGCTTCCTTCCGACTTTTCCTGGTGGCGATTGTACTCCAAGAATTTGTCACCGGCCCTCTGGGGGTGCCCTTTGGTGCTACGGTCGCAATTACGATTGCCCTGATCTGGCTGTATACCTTTCAGGGTGGAATTAAAACCATCGTATATACCGATACGCTACAGACGATTTGTATGCTGTTGGCTGCCGGGCTGACCGTTTATTACGTTGGCCAGGCCCTCGAAACTGATCTTGGCGGAATGGTGGACTTGATTCGCAATAGCGACTATAGCCAAATGTTTTATTTTGAAGGTGGCTGGTCGGATCCCAATAACTTCTGGAAGCAGTTCTTTAGCGGCGCGCTGATCACTATTGTAATGACCGGGCTGGACCAGGATATGATGCAGAAGAACCTGAGTATGCCTAATTTCAGGGATGCTCAGAAGAATATTGCTGCCTTTAGTATTGTGCTCATTTTTGCCAACTTGCTGTTTCTTTCACTGGGTGCATTACTTTACATTTATGCCACTAGTGTTGGTCTTGCTATTCCGGAGGCTTCGGACCAGATGTACCCCAGTATTGCCCTTCGACACTTACCTGCCGGTGCGGGAGTAGTATTTGTACTTGGACTTATTGCCGCCGCATATTCCAGTGCAGACAGCGCACTTACGGCATTGACGACCTCCTTTTGCGTTGATTTCCTCGGGATGAATGATGCGTTGCCAGAGGATAAAGACGATGCTACCTTAGCAGAAGATAAACGTAAGCGGCTCTACGTCCATATTGGCTTCTCCGTGTTGCTGTTTATTGTTATCCTTGCGTTTAAAGGGATCGGAGACCGGGCAGTAATCAACAGCTTATTTAAAGCGGCGGGCTATACTTACGGACCATTATTAGGCTTATTTGCCTTTGGCCTGTTTACCCGTTTGCGCGTACGAGAAGTGGTCCAAATTGGCGGCTTGCAGTTGCCTGCGTTATTACTCGTTTGCCTGGCTGCTCCAATCATTTCGATGCTGACCGATGCCTATTCTGCCGAACTGATGGGAGGGTTCCAATTTGGTTTCCTCATCCTGGCGTTTAATGGCTTGCTTACTTTCCTTGGCTTGGTGGCACTCAGTGATTTCGGAGACTTTCAACCC
This sequence comes from Lewinella sp., assembly GCA_045110355.1. Lineage (GTDB taxonomy): Bacteria > Bacteroidota > Bacteroidia > Chitinophagales > Saprospiraceae > Neolewinella. The sequence continues at coordinate 55,189 of JBGCFZ010000282.1, forward strand.
CTTGATGAAAACGTTGGAGATGGATCAGCGACCGGAGAATAAGCACTTTTAGCGATCGGTATTTCGATTATAATCCCAGTTGTGAGGCCAAAAGTTGTTGATGTATCTTGCGCGCCCTAACCGAAACCTCCCCAAATATGTCCAAAATTCGTGCTGCCATTACCGGCGTTCAAGGCTACGTACCAGACTATGTGCTTACTAATGATGAGTTGGCTACGATTGTTGATACTAATGATGAGTGGATTACTTCCCGTACCGGCATCAAAACCCGTCACATCCTGAAAGGAGAGGGAAAGGGAACTTCCGTCATGGTAACAGAAGCCTTAAAGGGTTTGTTAGAGAAAACCGATACGGATCCGTTGGACATTGATCTGGTGATCTGCGCAACGGTGACTGGAGATTCTATCTTTCCTGATACTGCAAACATTGCTACGTATAACACGGGCATGAAGAATGCTTTTGGTTTTGACTTAAGCGCAGCCTGCAGTGGTTTTTTATATGCGCTTACTGTTGGTGCGAAGATGATCGAAGGGGGGACGCATAAGAAGGTCATCGTTGTTGGTGCTGATAAGATGTCGTCCATCATTGACTATACTGACCGTACAACCTGTGTCATCTTTGGTGATGGTGCTGGTGCCGTGCTACTGGAGCCAACTGAGGAGGAAGGCGTTGGTATTCTTGATTACCAGCACCATGGAGATGGCAGCGGAGAAAAATACCTCTACTTAGTGGCTGGAGGATCGCGCAAACCTGCCACCGTTGATTCGGTAATGGCCCGAGAGCACTTTGTGCGCCAGAACGGCCGACCTGTCTTTAAAGCAGCAGTTACAGGCATGAGTGATGTGGTGAAAAAAGTGATGAAGCGGAACAACCTTGATGCGGATTCACTGGATTGGCTCGTACCGCACCAGGCTAATATCAGGATCATTCAAACGGTGAGCAAAATGACCGATTTTCCGTTGGAAAAAATCATGGTGAATATCCATAAATATGGGAATACTACCGCTGGAACCTTGCCACTATGTTTGTGGGATTACGAGCCTCAGCTGAAAAAGGGAGATGATATTATCCTTACTGCCTTTGGAGGTGGCTTCACCTGGGGTGCCCTCTACTTGAAGTGGGCCTATGACGGTAAGGGGTGAAAGTAGTCCCTGATTCTTATTGCAATAATCTCTGAACACGTAGCTTCACTTTGTGTTAGGCAGACATAGCACTCAGATGTATTCCTTACACTAGGGGGCAATAAGATGATTGCATGAACCGTGAAACGCTAAAAAAGAGCGGACTTTTGGAACAATACGTACTGGGACTGACCAGTCGTAAGGAATCCCTTATGATCCAGAAATTATTGGAAGAGGACCCTGAGATTAAGAAAGATTTAGAGAAGCTCCAGCAGGAACTTGATGGTTATGTAGGTGAACAGGGACTTCAGGTGCCGGATGACGGGCGAAGCCCTCGTAGACAGGAGGATTTTGACGATCTGGATTATGAGATGATCACGCAAATGAACGCCCGGAACCATGCCCTCGTTAAATGGCGATATGGTTTGGGGGCACTATGCCTCTTTTTGCTGTGTCTCTGCGGATTTCTTTTCCGACTAAGTGAAAACAACCATTCGAGCCTACTCGTCGAAAAAGCTGAGCATGCTCAGGATGAGACTTCTCATCACCTTGAATTAAAGCACGCACTGGAGAACATTCCGGAATGGCATAAGATCGCCACGCGGAAAATCGTAGCAAGTAATGGCCTTGTTCTCCTCCACAAGCTGGAAAACCAGCATGTCCTGTTACTCGATCTTTCTCATTGCGATACCATTTCGAGCGGACATGCCTACCATGTGTTCTTTGATGGCGAGTTTGAGGAAGCACCTGAATTAGTTATTTCTGCAGAAGGTCGGGTAGGACTTCATCCCGTTGTACTGGAAAAAGAGACGGGCTCAGTGCAAATTTTTATCAGTGAAGTTGATTCAGCACCACCTACCAATGATGGTGATAAGATGCTGGTAGCAGATATCTCCATCAGGTAAAGACCTGCTGATATACTTTGCCCAAACTTATAGTTTGTGGTGTAGTGGACTTAAGCATTAATAAGACTTGCAGGAGCTTAGTGTTAGGTGACTTTTCCAACTACTTCTTAGTAGACATATCGTACGCACAGTCAATAGAGGTGAAAATATTTGCTGCCCTCTGGTTTCGCAGGAATCGCGCCAGGGGCTACTTGTTTGGTGCGAAGTGGTCTGAAATGGTGCCCCGCATCGATTTGTAAAAAGAGATTGTTCAACCGGGGCTGCGGTGTCTTCAGGTGCCCTTTAAGCACGCTGAATCATAAAGTATTGATTTTTTCTATCTATTACTTGGATTTCTGCCAGGCAATTGAGTTATTTATGCTCTATTCCATGAGCAACTTAGTCACCGCTTTTTTCACTTTTAATCTACTTACCAATGACTTTGTTGTACGCTTTCTTATTTGCTTGTGCTATCGGAGGAGGACTTAGCTTGTCTTCTGCCCTTTTTGATGGTGCGCGTAATTTTTAAACTGGAAGTTTTTTTCGATTTTTTCAGACGGATCAATATAATAAGCGAATATCTCCTGGCCTGATGCTTAACTTCTTTCCGGCCAGTCTGAGACGAAATTCTTCCCCATACGACCGCCCGTAGTTCTACGGGCGGTCGTTTTTTTGTCGATTGCCGGAAGTGAAAACGTATCTTTAGCCGTAACACATTCATTTCTTACTTGCAGCCACTTATTCCTCCTTTTGTTCAACAACGATTGCTTGCCGGAGAACTCTCCGGTGAGATAGTTGGTTTTACACTAAATATCGATTTGTCGGGGTTTACTCCGCTCACCGAATCCCTGATGAAGGAAGGCCCCGTAGGTGCCGAACGGTTGTCTCATATCCTTAATGAAATTTTTGAACCGTTGGTCTCCCTGGCATATCAACGTGGGGGCTTCATCCCCTACTTCGCTGGTGATGCTTTTACTGCGGTTTTTCCGGGAAAGTTAGATAGGCTACACGCTATGCACCTACTGCATACCGCGGAACTTACCAGAGGGATTTTTCAAAAGAGAGGAAACGAATTCGGTGATGGCTACACTATTGGCGTCAAGGCAGGGTTGGCTGCCGGAGGGATCAGCTACGGTATCGTTGGTGAAGACCTACGGGCTTTTTATTTCAGAGGGAGTGCTATTGATCAGGCTGCTTATTGCCAAATGCAAGCTAACGATCAGGATATCGTGATCGACGAGGTGATGCATAGCCTGTTGGAAGATCAGATTATTGTAGGTGAGGAGATTGCTCAGGGAGCCTACCTAGTGGTGGGAGATATTAGTAGTGCGGTCAATGACGTGCATTACCCTTCCTTAAAGCTACCTGAAATCAATCCGGAGATCGCTACTACTTTTCTGCCACCTGAGGTGGTCCGATATGACCAGACCGGCGAGTTTCGTACCGTTGTTTCAGCCTTTTTATCGTTTGATGAAATCAGAAGCCATGAGGATCTTAATGAGTTTTCAACGATAATCCTGAAACAGGTAAACGATTTTGGTGGCTATTTTAAAGAAGTGGACTACGGGGATAAAGGCTCTTTGATGGTGGTCTTTTTTGGGGCGCCAGTCTCTTATGAGAACAATGCGGTCAGAGCTTTAGAGTTCTCGCTTACGGTAAAGGCTGAACTGGATGCACTTCGGGATGAAACGGCCATGGATTTTCGTTACCGGATTGGCCTGACGGTAGGCACCGCCTTTACGGGTTTCGTGGGAGGCAAAGAACGGGTACAATACGCTTGCGTAGGGAACCGGGTCAACCTGGCGGCACGTATTATGAGTTCGGCAGACTGGCACGACATCCTGGTGGACGAAGAACTGGCCAAAGCGCCGCATTTTAGGTTTCAACTCAAAGGCGATATTCATTATAAGGGGATTTTGGCATCTGTACCGACCTTTATGTTGCAGGGGCGCAGGCAATCCCTGGGCAAACCGAACTATGGGGGAGAACTGGTTGGCCGGAAAAAAGAGGTGGATGAATTACTTCATTTCGCACAACCCATATTTAGCGGGCAGACTGCCGGACTTGCTTATGTTTTGGGAGAAGCAGGCATTGGTAAAAGTCGGCTTACCCACGAGGTCCACCGGCAACTGAACCAGCAAGCCCCCGTAAATTGGCTGCTGGCCAGCTCGGATCAAATTCTGCGGAAGTCTTTTAATCCTTTTACTTACCTGCTGAAACGAATGTTTCGTCAGAGTCTTGACCTGGGGATTGCACAGAACCAACGGCGATTTCAATTTAGAATCAGCCAACTAAAACAAGGTCTGCGGCAGACCGGCAGAGAGGATGCCGAGGAAGTCATCACCGAGCTGGAAAGAACGGACTCCATCCTGGCTGCTCAGCTGGGTATTGCCCCTCCACGATCGCTTTGGACACAGCTGGATGCCCAGGGCCGGTACCTGAATACGATCGCTGCGGTAGTGAATCTATTGGTGGCAGAAGCAATGATTCAGCCTACCATATTAGAGTTGGAGGACATCCACTGGATCGACGATGACAGCATCACGGTTGTTCGGGAGTTGGTCCGCAAAACCAATAACCTGCCCTTTCTCATCATTGCGACTTCTAGGGCAGAGGACGATGGAACCTATTCCCGGCTAATCTCTGAAGAGGAACGGGAAAAGATTAACCTGAATACCCTATCGGTAGAGATTTCGGCGCTTGATGAATCTGCCGTCCGTAAAATGGCAGAAATTACCCTTGGAGCAGTCATTGGTGATGATTGCCTGCTCACCTTACTCCGGGCCACGAACAGTAATCCTTTCTACCTGGAACAGGTACTGGAGTACTTCCGGGAAAATGAACTATTAGTCGAGGATGAAGACGGTGTACTGAACCTGAGTGATGAAAGCATTAAACTGTCTACTAGTATAACCTCGATCCTGACGTCACGTATCGACCGGCTGTCTGACATGGTGCGGGAAACCGTAAAAGCGGCCGCAGTAATCGGCCGAGAATTCGACATCCCCGTCCTTTCTGAAGTCATCCGCGAAGATAGTGGCCTGGCAACAGCAGAAGAAGCCATGACGATGCTACGTGAACAGATCGATGTAGCGGAAAAAGGACAGATTTGGAGCGCAATGAATGAGTTGCGATATATTTTCAGACACAGTCTTTTACGAGAGGCCGTGTACAGTATGCAACTAACCACAAGATTGCAACAACTGCACCGGCAAATCGCGCAGGCCATCGAAAAGCTCTACGATGAGAGCATTGAAGAGCGCTACGTTGACCTGGCCTTCCACTACGAACAGGCCGGAGCTAAGGAACAAACGGTTCAGTACCTGAGTAAGGCCGCCAACTACGCCCGGTCTAACTTCCAAAACCAGCAAGCACTGGACCTGTACGAGCGACTGATAGAAAAGTTTGTCAATCAGCCCGATCAGGAAGTAACGGTCAATACCCACATCAACCGGGCTAAAGTTCTGGAAATAATCGGCAGATGGGATGAGGCACAAATCGCCTATGAGCAAGCACAGCGAATTGCTAAGACCAGCCGGGATATCGTTCTGCTGGGGCGTACCAATAATCACCTCGGACGCCTGCACACCCTCAAGGGAGATTATGAAAAGGCCATGGAGTTTTTGCGTATTGCTGCCGGCCTGTTTGAGTCAGTTGATGACATCTTCGGGATTGCGAAGACCCACAGTAATATGGGGAACCTCTATTTCCGGACTGCGCACTATCAGGACGCGCTGACCTACTACCGTAAGTCTTTGAACAACGGGTTCAGCGAAGCAGGAACCTCCAGCGCTGCAGAAACAATCAGCCATCTCGGCCTTACCTACATGAACCTGGGTAATTATGCAGAGGCGATCAGCGTGGTAAAGGAACAAATTCCCCGGCATCAGGAGAATCAGGATAATATGGGGCTGGCTTCGCTTCATACCAACCTGGGGATCATTTACTTCGAGAGTGGAGATTACGAGAAATCAAAAGAACACCACTACGCAGGCTTGGAACTTGCGAAAGAACTGGGCAATAAACGCCTGCAGGCCATTGGGCTTGGAAGCTTGGGGAGTGTCTTCGAACGTGAGGGAGACTATGAAGCAGCGATTGAACACTTTACTAAAGACCTGGTAATCTGCCAGGAATTAGGAGACCGGCAAGGTATTGCAGTAGTTGAAGGCCTGGTTGGGGATCTGAACAGCGTTATGGGCGATTTTACGATCGCCATCCAGCACCTGGATCGTAGCCTCAGCATCAGCCGGGAACTTGGGTACCGTAAAGGTGTGGCCAAGGCGGTCAATACCCTCGGAGACATCTATTACCTGCAAGGGCAGCACGACATTTCTCTGATGTACTATGACCAAGCCATAGAGATCGCCCGCAGCACGAATAACCGGCTTGTATTAGGTTCCAGCCTGGAGGAAAAAGCAAGGGTGCTATTGGCGGATGGTCAACTGGAAGCCCTGCGAGCAGTGGAAGCTGAAGCATTAGCGATTGCAGAGGAACTGGGTAATCCTGATTTGTTAATCGGAGTTCGTCTCCTTCATGCCCTTGCACTGGCGGCCTACGATCCGGCAAATACGGAAGAAGCCCTTCGGCAGGTCGAAGAAGTCCAGGCAGAAAGTGATATTAGCTCGGAGTTATGCGCCGAGGCAAGCCTTACCCGCTTCCGGATAAGTGGAGGAATCGACGACGATGCGCGGAAAACGGCATTAGAACATTACGAAGCACTTTACGCCGAGACACCTAAGTTTGTGTACAATCATTATTTGTCCATCTTGAGGGAGGAATAGCCAGGCCGCAGGCCTGGTTTAGACAAAAATTCGCTCTACTCCTTTTCTTAGTAGGCGGGCTTCTCCTTTAATAGAATGATAGGCTACCGAATGGGATTGCTTGCTTCGCTCGTAAATATGTCCTTACTACGAATTCGGGTGCCTACGAACGAAGTGAGCTGCCTTATGCGGTAGCACTACCTACTATTTACTACCAAGGGCGTAGCCCATCTATAAAAGGCCGCAGGCCTTTTAGCCCTGCCCCGTCATCCGCAGTGCCTCCGGCACAGGAATACGTACGCCGTTGTTTTTGGCAACAACGAAGGCTCCCGTAACGCCCATCACCTTGAGGCGATCGCGTAATTGAGCGGCGTTGGCGTAGGTGCGAAACTGGCTGACGACGACTTTCTGTACCCCATTTTGTTCTTGTAGTTCCAAGGCATTACCGGTGGATAGATCTGGGTTCACCGTGTTCTTGGCGTAGGCCCCTAGTTGGACCTGGAAGATGACACCAGCTACTACCGTTTGTTGGTCGGTGTCGAGCCGGTCACTTGTTGCACTAGCTGCTGCAGCTGTAGCACGAGCGTTGGCATCAGCCACCTGCTGACGCAGCTGGTCGTTTTCCATCTGTGCGTTGGTAAGGTTAGCCCGCAGGGCCGTGATGTCCTGGTTGGCAGTTCCACTCTGCGTACGGTATTCGTTGAGCTGCTGCCGGGTAGTGGCCAACTGACCCTCCGTTATTTCACAACCCTCTACGAGTTGGCGCAGGGCATCGGGATTTTTCTTGTAAGTGGCTGCCAGGCTGGCCCAATCACGGGCACCATCGGGCGAGGTCGCAGCAGCAGTTGTCTTTTTAGCACAACTGGAAACAGCCAGCAGTAAGGCAAGAGAGAGTAGAAGCGTTAGTTTTTGCATGGTGGTATGGGTTGTTGAAACACTAAAGCTAATACACATTTTTCAACGGGAGGTTGGGAGCATGTCAGACATTGCTTGTTAAAAAACTGATTTTGCATCCTGCGGCCGCGCCT
>JBGCFZ010000283.1:0-7180 GCA_045110355.1 Lewinella sp.
ACGTTTTCTTCTTCGTCGAGGTACATGTCTCGGCTGGCGGCTGCAGGGGCTCGCTCGCGATAGTCCAATGCTTCGGCATTGCCGTCTTTGTCGCGGTACACCAGGAAACCGCCGCCGCCGATGTTGCCCGCACGGGGATAGACGACTGCCATGGCAAATTGCATGGCCACTGCGGCATCGATGGCGTTACCGCCGTTTCGGAGTACTTCCAGCCCAACTTCTGTCGCCTTGGGGTGCGGACCTGCAATAGCCGCTGTGGAGAAAGTTGCCGTTTTTTCGGCGACATAATCGATTTGGAGTTCCTGCCGGCAATTGGTCAATAAGAGGCCGGCCGCAAGGCAAACGAGAAAAAGGCGCATAGCTGGGTATTTCGATGAAGGGGGAAGGTAGGAACTGTTTGACGAATTGACTCCCTGATTGTTTTAATTAGGTGGCGCGGTCGCAGGTGCGGGGAAGAGGTTAAAAGGGCAAAGCGGGTAGGACGACGTTGTGTGCTGTCTACACAGATTGGGGGTGAGGACCTATGGCTGTAACCTGGGGGGCAAAGATGGCGTCACAGGTGTTCAACCCTTCGGCAAAAGTGCTATATTGCGAAAGGCAATGATAGATTTTTAATGTCTACACGACATTGCTACAATTTTTAACACGCGATTAAATTCAAAAAGTAAAAAGATGAAAAACCAATTATTCTTCCTGCTTTTTCTGATGTTAGGCACCTGTTCGGTCACCTCCGCCCAGGAAGAGGTCAATGAAGAGATCAATACCATTATTCGTAAACACGGACTTGATGAAAGCCAGGCCATGGATATTGCTGGCTGGATGACGGACGTCTATGGCCCACGGCTGACCGGGTCGCCAATGCTAGATAAAGCCACTGATTGGGCGCAGAAAACCTTGAAGGAATGGGGTATGAAGAACGTTCACCTCGAAAGCTGGGGCCCATTTGGTCGTGGTTGGGAAATGAGCCACTTCGAGATGCATGCCTCCAGCCCAAGCTACTGGCCGGTAATCGCCTACCCCAAGGCATGGTCACCGTCGGTTAAAGGGACTGGTGAAGTCATCTATATGAGTGCTTCTACGATCGAAGACCTGGAAGCCTACCGGGGTAAGCTGAATGGTAAGTTCATTCTTTTGGATACCATTCGGGAAGTAAAGGAGCTTTGGGAGCCAAATGCTAAAAGGCATGATGCTGAAAGCCTGTTGAGGCTTGCCAATGCGCCGATGCCTACGCCTCGCCCACGCCGGAATTACAATCTGGGTGCAAGAGGTTTCCGTACTGCGCTATGGGAAATGATGGAAAGTGAAAAGCCGCTGGCTATTCTCGACCGTAGTTATAAGGGCGACCTGGGCACTGTTTTTGTCTCTGGTGCCCGAACGTCGGAAGGTCGCGCGCGTGATAAGGACAAGAACGTCGTACCTCAGTTTACCGTATCCGTTGAGCATTACAACCGCATCTTGCGCAACTTGCAACGAGGTCTGAAGATGGAACTGAGTGTAGACCTGGCCGCCAGCTACGCCAACCCGGATGAAATGGAGCACAACATCATCGCCGAAATCCCTGGGACGGACCTGAAGGACGAAGTTGTGATGTTCGGCGCCCACTTCGATTCCTGGCACACCGCCACTGGCGCTACCGACAATGGTGCGGGCTCTACCGTAATGATGGAAGCCGCCCGGATTTTGCTGGAAACGATCAAAGAAAGCGGCATCAAGCCGCGTAGGACCCTACGGATTGCCCTATGGACAGGTGAAGAGCAAGGACTGCTCGGATCTCGGGGCTATGCCAAAGAACACTTTGCGGTTTTCCCGCCCAACAGTTACACGCCACAAAGCTTTAAGCCGGAACAGGAAAAGATCTCGGCTTACTACAACCTAGATAATGGTACTGGAAAAGTCCGTGGTATCTACCTGCAGGGTAATAACGCTGTTGCGCCTATTTTTCGGGCCTGGTTACAGCCGTTCAAAGACCTGGACGCTAGTACGGTAAGCTTAGGTAACACGGGCGGTACGGACCACCTCACTTTTGATGCCGTGAATATTCCCGGCTTCCAATTTATCCAGGAGCCCATGGCCTATTTTGCCAGGACCCACCATTCCAATATGGACAATCTGGACCACCTGGTGGGAGCGGATTTAGCACAAGCGGCAACCGTCATCGCTTCCTTTGTATTCCACACGGCGATGCGCGATGAGATGTTGCCACGCAAGCCGACGAAGATGGAAGATAAGCAGGAGGCTAGTGGACGCCGGTAGTAAGTAATGGTAGAAAAGGGGTAAAGGCCAAAGGGAAGTGTGGCAGGCTTTCTTTCTGCCTTCACCCCTTACCGGAACATTTTGGGGGATGCTGACGATTTACCTCTTCCAAGTGTCTTTAGTGAATAGTTAAAACAACGTAGCCCTGCTCACTTTGCTTCTTTAAATCTTTACTTTGCACCTGCGACCGCGCCTGATTTGTGAAACCGTCAGATAGTCTCGCTGTTGCTAAAGTTCTGATGAAGCCCCACTACTCCTACGAAGACATCGTTGCCCTGGATTTTCCGCAGATCATCCTCTACGCGGCCCCCTTGCTGATTTTCTTTGCGGTGCTGGAATGGTCTTTGCGACGACGTAAATATCGCCATCATCTACGCGATGCCCATGGGGAGGAACTGGCGGAAAAATATAAATACGACGTAAAAGACGGGCTTGCCGGGGCTGGCGTCGGCTTGGGGTATTTGATCAGCACGGCCATGGTTAAAGCGCTGACGTTTGGCGTCATCCTTTACTTTTACAACCTTACGCCGCTCTATGTCCCCACCGTTTGGTGGAGCTTTATTGCCTGCTATATTGTGGTCGACTTTTGTCGTTATTGGGCGCACCGAATTGCCCACGAACAGCGCTTCTGGTGGGCTACCCACGTCACCCATCACAGCTCCGAACAATACAACCTAACCGTCACTTTTCGCCTGTCCTGGACCCAACACATCAAGGTGATTTTCTTCGTTCCTGCTGCGCTACTGGGCTTTGATCCTTTTGTGTTTTTTATCTGTATGCAGGTTGGGGTGCTGTATCAATATTGGGTGCACACTGAGTTGATCGATAAACTATGGGCACCCATTGAATATATCTTTATTACGCCGAGTCACCACCGGGTGCATCATGGTTCGGAGGAGAAATATCTCGATAAAAATTACGGATCTTCCCTCGTTATTTGGGACCGTATGTTTGGTACCTTTTGTGCCGAAGAGGAACGACCAAATTACGGTATTCTTACCCCCGTCAACAGCTACAATCCGGTCTATTTAGTCTTTCATGAACACATTGATCTGATGCGGGATATGGCCAGGTACCGACATCCGAAAGCCTGGTGGCGTATCCTGTTTCATGGTCCGGGACTGACCCTTGATAAGGAGAAGTATTACGGTTTTTACAAGCACAAGGGCGGGGCCGCAGGTGCAGGGGAAGAGAACAAAGGAGCAGTGGAGGAGAAGACGCCCGGGAATGTGATTGTTTAGTGGCGACGGAGCGTGTTGAATTAACCACTAAGACATAAAGGCACTAAGAAACTACACTAAGGTTTCTAACCATCGCAGCGAGCATTCAAGAACGGTAGCTCACTATTTACTACCCACTATCAACTAAGGCGCAGCGTACCATCCAATATGAAACAAAGCATCCCCCTGGCTAACCACTGCGGCATTGGCGTGCCCGATGATGAAGCCGTCCCGGGGAGACAATAGTCGTTTGTTTGCTTTGCCGCCCTGCGGGTCGGCAATTATGCCGATGGGTTCTCCTTTACGGACGGGAAAACCTGATTTTTTGGCCCACTGGAAAAGACCAGCCCTGCCCGCCCGAATCCATACACTGTGATTCACGAAGGTGGGCGCTTTGGCCGAGTCTTCTTGCGTTTTCGTCAGCATCTTTTGGTCGAATAACAACCGTTTAACCCCCGCAACGCCTACGTCGATGCTATGCGCATCATACCGCAAATTTTCTCCGCCCTCAAAGGTGAGTACCGGTAATTTTAGGTTCTTGTAAGCTGATCTACGCAGCGATTTAGCGGGCGCGCGGTTAGCAAAGATCAACGGTGGAGCAAATGCTTTGGCCGCCAGCGCCGCTTTTTCATCCTCCGTGTTGTAGCGAATCTGCGGGAAATTATAGGTGCCACGCCCACCGGTATGAAAATCGACCGCCAGGTCAACATGCGGTAGGATGTTCCTGCTCAAACCGTTGGCGATTCTGCTGGCCAGTGATCCGCTGGTGGTTCCGGGGAAACTCCGGTTCACATCTTTTCCATCCGGTACGTCCCGGCTAAAATTATTGAAGCCGTAGACGTTTAGTAAGGGAATGGCAATTATCGTACCGGCCTCAATATTATTAAAGATTCCTCGTGCAATGCAGCGACGCACAATCTCCACGCCATTGATCTCATCTCCGTGGACACCCGCCAGGAATAATATTACCGGGCCTGGCTGATAGGCCCGGAATACCTGTGCGCTGATGGAGACCTGATTGCCGCTGGGCAACTGACCAGCGGCTACCTCGACGGTGCCACTTTGGCCCGGATAAAATTCGCCATCGGCAATGGTCATTGGTTGAATGTCATTCATGAGGTTAGCTGTTTTTCTTTTTTGCTTTTGCTACGGCGTAATCAATGATGGCACCTGCAATGTCTACGTTGGTGGCGTTTTCAATGCCTTCTAGTCCAGGGCTGGCGTTTATTTCCATCAACAGTGGGCCACGGTCGCTTGGCAATAGGTCTACTCCGGCAACTTCTACGCCGACAATGGCGGCGGCCCGAATGGCGAGTGCTTCGTCTTCAGGGGTTAGGGTAATTGCCCTTGCTGTTGCTCCACGGTGCATGTTGGCACGAAATTCGCCTTCGCCTGCTTTTCGTTCCATGGCGGCTACTACTTTTCCGCCTACCACCAGTGCCCGAATGTCACGTCCGTCGCTCTCTGCCACAAATTCCTGTAAAATGACCCGGTCCTGGATGCGAAGAAAGCCCTCTGCAACCCGCTCTAGTTGATATGGCGTGTGGGCCAATGCGACCCCAACGCCATGGGTGCTTTCCAGTAGCTTTACCACAATGGGGAAGTTGGCCATTGCCCGGCCAGCCATGCGTACTTCCCCAAGGGTAAAACACAGAACGGTCCGTGGCACGGCAACGCCGTGCTCCGCCATCACTTGCAACGACGACATTTTGTCCCGCGCCAGCAGCAAACCCTCCGCGTTCATGGTGTGCGGTACGCCCAGTACGTCCAACTGTCGGATGATCGCCACCCCCCGGCTGGTAATGTTGGCGCCAATGCGTGGAACGGCCACGTGGGGTGGTTTCAAGGGCTGTCCGTTAAGCAGCAGGGCCGTTCTTCCGCCGTGTAACGACGGACTGCACAGCCCATGATCCGTGACTTCGGTGAAATGGCCACGCTCCTTGCCGGCTTCTACCAATCGTTGGGTGCTGTAGAGAAAAGGCCCTCTGGAGAAAATGGTGATGCGCATGGGGTGGGGTGGTTCGGTATTGTGGGTAAGGTAAGGAACGTCGGCGTGTTTGTCGTTACTACTTTCTCACATCGTTGAAAGACCTTGTTATAAGTCCTCTTCTTCAAGACCCTTACAGCAAACATCCACCCAAATTGCAAGATTATAGATCTAATTTTTTCTCGTAAAGATTATGTATGATGAGGAAAATGCTTCCAAATAGGACAGCACTAATTATCAGAATGTTGTTCAGAATGCCTTCGGATAGAAAAGACACCTTTATGAGAATTGTGGAGATGACAAATCCTGAATTCCTGATGATTTTATGAAACTCATCTGAATAGTAGAATGATGCTAAAAGTAGAAGGACATCGGTTGTAATTAATATTGTGAAAAATTGATCGAAAAATATATTATTTATTTTCTTGAATTCTATAATGCCGTCTGCGTAATTTTTGAAAATACTGTCTCCCCAGTTTATTAATGCATACATGGAAAGTGTTAGGAGAATGGGGATAAGTAATATTGCCAGAAACTTCTTCAAGAGTATAAACTTTTTTACATTTAGTTTGGTCGTCAGAGAAGACTTCTTTTCTTTTTTCTTGGCATTGAAGTAAAATAAGAAAATCAGAGCAAAAAGAAGCAAAGAAGTCAAAACGTCAAAAGTGAACTGTAGGTCATTCTTATCCTGAAACCAATCAGAAGTTAGCTCCACATAGGCTATGTCCTTGAAAATTCTTCGAATTACTATTAGCGTAATTATTTCATACTGTTTTCCTATGTAAATAGTAATTGACTTAGGAATATAATACACTAATAAGTAAACCTCGTAAAGTAATATGAATGAGAAGGGCGTATAAATTGCGGCAATTGGATTGTTGAGGAATTCTTCATTCAAGTTGAGTATACCGTAAGTGTTCAATAGTATGAGAGAAAGATGGATGATATAGCTGGTGATGGCTATGCCAAGAATTATTTTTTCCGCCTTTGCTTTTACTTTTGGAGATAGCAGCAGGTTGGAAATGGCCGTTATTGTTCGTTCTATGCTTGGCATTTTAGGTGTTGGTTTTGTGCTAGCTAAATTGAAAGGGGAGGAAAATGTTTTCAGCAAGTGTTTCGTTTGGACAGTCGTGATACGGAATCTGACCGCCGTATGCCTGGGTATGACTTGTAGCAAAGTACCAGGCCTCTCCCATCCACTGTCAAAAAAAATCCTCCATCTCAACAATCCTCCCTTTCTTACGCTCCTAACAAGAAACAACCTTATATGCATTCCCCTCTTACCCTCGATCAAAGGTTCGACGACCCCAGGTTCTCCGCTGCGCTGCTAAAAAGACTGCCGGAGTACCTGGCAAAACAACGTTGGTTTACCAGCAAAGGGAAAGCGATTACGAACTGTAAGATTCGGGAGGCCTATCCCGTTACCCGAGATACCACACTGGTGGTAATGGAAATACATTTCGGAGATAAGAGCACGGAGTACTATCAAATGCCGCTGGCACAGCTTACGCATACCGATGATCAGCGCCGCTACCTAAAGGATAATGCTACCATGGTGTTACTACGGGTGCCAGGAGGCCCGTTCATCGTTGATGCCGTGCCCCTGCCCGCCTTCCGGCGGGCCCTCTACGAATTGGTCCGCCGCGGAGCAGATACCCCCGAAGGCATCAATTGCGAAGCCGGCCAGCTACTTAAGTATGCCCCTGATAGTGCAGACAGC
>JBGCFZ010000284.1:0-3544 GCA_045110355.1 Lewinella sp.
AGGGTGGGCAAAATATCGGTGTAAGTCGTCAAGTCATCGTAGCTGGCGGGCTTAAGACCATTTTTGTCCGGGAATCGGATCAGGAACGGCACCCGGTGCCCTCCTTCATACTCTGCTCCCTTCTTGCCACGCATCCCTGCATTATAACCTTTTACTACTTGCCGTCTTTTGTCGAAGCTGGCCCCTGCGGAGGTACCGTTGTCGGTCATGAAAATAATTAGAGTGTTCTCGTCGGCACCCCACGCTTTCAAGCTTTCGCGGAGTGCGCCAATATTATCGTCAATGTTGGTAATCATCCCGTAAAAATTGGGATTGGGAATGTTTGGATTATCGCGGTAAGGTTCCGCATACTTTTCGTCTACGTGAAAAGGTCCGTGCGGGGCATTGGTACTGATGTAGGCGAAAAACGGTTCCTCTTTGTCCACTTTTTCCTTGATGAAGGATTTGGCGGCATCGAACCACACATCGGTGCAGTACCCTGCGTATTTGACTTGTTCTCCGTTGTGGAAGTAGGTGTCGTCGAAGTAATCGTTGTTCCAGGCGTCGGGGGTTTGGCCAACACCGCCACCGCCGTGAATGAGGACTTCGTCGAATCCCCGGTCCTGTGGCCGGAAGGGGTAATTGTCTCCCAGGTGCCACTTGCCAAATATGCCCGAGGTGTATCCTACATCACCCAGTATCTCCGGAAGCGTAGAAAACCGGCTGCCCAGAAAGGACCGCCCCACTACGGTATGCCACGCTCCGGCCCGGTTGCAATTTACGCCCGACATCAGCCCCGAGCGCGTTGGCGCGCAGGTCGTAGCCACGTGGAAGTTGGTCAACCGAATACTTTCATCGTGCAGCGCATCGATGTGCGGCGTATTGATATTTGGGTTGCCGTGGGCACCGATGTCGCCGTACCCCTGATCATCCGTCATGATGAGGATGATGTTCGGTGGCTTGGAAGTAGACGATGTTGATTCGGTTGATGTTCCGTCAGAAGTACAGGCCGTAAATACCAGTAATAAAACCGGGAAAACGAACAGACGGAACAAATATGGTTGTTGGTTGGTGTGCATGAGGTAAATATGGGGAAAAGATCCCTTTCCTCCTTACGGAATAAGTGAACATGGTAGGGATGTAGGCATTTGTTATAGACTCGGGGAAGTGGGACAACGAAATGGACCTGCTCACAAAAGTAGACAGTAGCTTCTGATTAGGCCACTTGATTAGATTTCATTTTAGCCTCATACGCTTGACTGACTGTGAGTCCTTTCAGAGCTGTGTGTAGCCGCTTAGTGTTGTACCAGGCCTCCTTGTACTCAAAGATAATACACCAGGCATGGTGCTTATTTTTGAAGTCATGGCGATCAATGCATTCCGTTTTGATCGTTTTGAAGAATGATTCAGCCACCGCATTGTCCCAGCAGTTCCCTTTTCGTGACATGCTTTGTACCGCGCCTATGGCTGAGATTTCTTCCTGCATACGACCACAGGTGTATTGAACTCCGCGATCAGAGTGAAAGATGAGTTCTTCCTCGGGCTTTCGATTGGCTACTGCTTTTTGTAGAGCTGCTACCGTCGTATTCTCTGCTGTCATGTCATCGCTAATGACCCAGCCAACAATAGCACGGTCTGCTAAGTCAAGTACGATCGTGAGATAATACCAGCGCTGGTCAACTTCAAAATAGGTGATGTCACTTACCCATTTAGTAGCTGGTCGATCTGCTTCAAAGTTGCGGTTCAATAAGTTTTCAGCAACCGGATCATCGTGATCAGACTGAGTCGTTCGCACCCAGCGTTTGGGCCTCTTAGGGCTAATTTCAAGCATATTCATTCTGCGAGCTACTGTGGACTCAGAAGTTTTGATGCCTTTGTTTTCAAGATCTTGAGCAATTCTGGGGCTCCCATAAGTATGACGACTCTCCTCAAAAGAGTCTTTTATCGACTTATCAAGCTCATCTTCAACATGCTTGGTCGGTGCTCCTCTTTCGAGCCATTTATAGTAGCCACTGCGACTAACACCCAGTACGGAAGACATCTTTAGGACAGGAAATTCATGGGTGTGGTCTTTCATGAACGTGTAAATTTCGAATCGCTTTTGGAAAAGATGCCGATGGCTTTTTTTAGGATATCACGCTCTAATTGTGCTTCCCTAAGCTGCTTCTCAAGACGAGCAATCTTACGCTCCTCTTCGCTCATCGTTTTGATTCCTTGCCCCTTTGGTTCAACACCATGCTCCTCTCGGAATTTGCGGCGCCAGTTGGACAGCGTATTGGCAGATATACCGTAACGATCTGCTAAATCCGCTACAAGGCAATCTGGTTCAAAACTCTGTTTGACTATCTCTAGTCGTTCTTCTTTGGTAAATTTCTTTCTCATTTTCGACATTGGATCGAGTTGAATGGTTTAAAGGTAGTAACCGATTCAATCAGAAGTCACTGTCTACTTTTGTGAGGAGCTCCAGTTTGACCGGTTGTTTAGGCGATGTTGGGCGGTAGAAATTTCATCCTTTTTATGCAGAACACTCTTCCCCGGAGGTATAGTTTGCCTACGTCATTCTTAGTGGGTGCTCGCTCCGCTCGTGCGCCTCTCCCCCGGCCCCTCTCCTCCGGAGAGGGGAGACGTTTCTGCTCGCTACCGCTCGTGCAATAATATCTTTTAAGGCTTGTAGGCAAACTACACGAGGGACCGAGGGCAAGGCTAACGCATACTCGTAGGAAGTATTGACAGCTCTTCAACAACCGGCCCGACGGGCCCCACAAAGTCGACTGGCGGGTAGCCGTCCGACCGGGAAAACCGGTACTTATGCCCAGGATTTCGGTCGGACGGCTACTCGAAGCCTGCGGTAGCAGGCCATTCGTGGGCCGTCGGGCCGATGCTTTAGGAGTATGCGTTAGCCCTGGGGAGCGATGGAGAGGCGACTTGGGTAGTATGCATTAGCCACTTACCGACCAACCTCCCGCAGCAAAAACGCCCCAAAATCCTTCCCCCAGGTAGTATACGTCAGCCCGGAAGGATGGACGCCGTCGCTGAAAAAGGCGGTGGGGTCATTGGCCATGTTGAGCTCCCGGGTCCAGTGGGCGAGGCGGATGACCTCGGCGTTGTAATAGGTGTTGGGCTGGTCTTTGAGCAGGTCGGCCAATTCATCTCCGAAGAACTCGACCATGTTGCCGAGCGTGAATTTAATCAGGGGGGTAAAAGCGGGGAATTCTTTGATGGGGGGCATGTTCGGAAATCCGATGGGGACGTCGGGGCCAAACCTGGCACGAAGCGCATCGATCACGGCCTGCATGTCTCGCCGGAACCCGGCGGGCGTATTCATCTTGAAGGCTTCGTTGCCACCCATTCCGAGGACGATCAGGTCCGTTTCGGTTTCCGTGATGAGGGGTAACAGTTCGTGCAACACGCGTTTGAGCGTGTAGCCACTACGGGCGTATACCTTCCACTGCACCTCAGTCCCCCACCCTGCACCCAGCGTCCGCGCCAAAGCACCCGCAAAGCCTTCTTCGTGTGTAGCCACCCCAACCCCAGACATGGTACTCTCCCCGATCACCAGCACCCG
>JBGCFZ010000285.1:0-6062 GCA_045110355.1 Lewinella sp.
TGAAGCGGTTGCTGCTCTGAACAGAACAAGAGAGCGGGCCAATATCTCCTTACTCAACACCTCAACCTCAAAAGAGGAGTTCCTTACCGAACTCCAGGCTGAATACCGCCGGGAGTTTGTGGGAGAAGGCCATTTCTGGCATTACCTCGTCAGGTCAGAAAATGCAGTCAGCCACATGAATGCATGGCTGGCGGAAACAGAGCAGAGTTTCACCATTAACGAAGACAAGCTGATTTATCCCATCCCATTTTCTCAATTGCTGATCAAGCCAGGGCTTTATGAGCAGAACCCCGGATACTAAATAGTTCAGATCTAATATTATGAACAAATCAATTATAGTATTTCTATTCTTTGTTATGTACTGCGCTTGTTTATCGGGCCAGAACATAGCGACTGTTTCCGGAACTTCCGTCACGATTAACAATGGTGCAATTGAAACCTTTATCAGGGGAGGAAGAATGGAAAGGCTGAGCCTTGTTGGAGGGGTAAACCTACTCGAAAACGGAGGCTACGGCTACTTCTCTTATGTCGATAATGAAGGCTTTTACTCCCCCAGCTTTTTGAATGCAGAAGTCGCTGTTAATACTGAAGACATTGCGGACATCTACTTTGAGCACGCTAATAATTTCATTGTTGAGATGCACTACGTCTTCAAAAAAGGAGAAAGTGGATTTTATACCTACTGTATCGTCTCCGATAACAATCTGGGTTTTAAAGTCCTGGGTGAACTCCGGTGGGCGGTAAGGGTAGACAAAGACATCTTTGATTATGCCTGGACCATAGAAAGGGAGGGGCCAATGATTCATCCCGATGAGCTGGTAAATGCCGTTGACGAAATCCAGGATGCTACCTATGAGCTAACCGACGGTTCTATTTACTCGAAGTACGATTGGGCTGTCGATATGAGGTTAGACTCATTACACGGTTTGCTCGGCAACGGCTATGGCATCTGGAACATAGAGCCCAGCTCCGAATACATCAATGGAGGGCCTACCATGCAGGACCTGACGGTACACGGCACCACTACCACTCCGATACTCTTGTCTACAATTCAGACTTCACACTACGGGAATATCGATATCGCTCTTAAAGACGAATACCTGGAATGGAATAAAGTATGGGGCCCGGCTTTCACTTACATCAACACCGGGGCCAACGATGTACTTATTGAAGACGCGAAGCAAAAAGCCAGCGAAAAAACCGCCGAGTGGCCTTATGATTGGCTGCTTCACGAATTATACCCACTTGACCGAGGAACCCTGTCAGGATCTCTGAACATGCTCGGCAGCGGGGAAGTAGACAGTGCCATGGTGGTTTTAAGCAAGCCTCCTCCAAGCTGGCGCCGAAGTGACGAGGACTGGCAAAGACAACCCTACGACTACATTTTCTGGGACGAGGTGGACGCAGCGGGCAACTTCCAGATCAAGGATGTCAGGCCCGGCACCTACACGCTCTATGCTTACACCCAAAAAGGAAAGCTGATCGATCAGCTAAAAATTGAAAACATAACGGTCACGACCGGACAAACAGACCTGGGCGCGTTGGAATGGGGGGCAAATGACCGAGACCGCGTACTGTTTCAAATTGGCCAGGCCGACCATAGATCAAGTGAATTTGGTTTAGGAGACCTTCCCCGCCTTTACGGCAGGTGGAACGATACGCCAGATAACCTCGACTATGAGGTAGGCACAAGCAACGACAGGGACGACTGGTACTACTGCCAGCGGGAAAACACCGCATGGAACGTCCATTTCGATGTTACCAACAAAGACTCCCTTTCCGACGCAGTCCTAAAAGTCGCGCTGGCCGGAGCAGACGCCAGTCCCCACCTGGACGCCATACTGAACGGTGAAAAAATAGGCTATGTCCGGGCAGGTACCGATAGCGGCATAAGAAGAAGTTCGTTATCCGCCGGTAAGTACGCTGCGGTAAGTTTCCCCTTTGATAAGAACCTCCTGGTCAACGGAAGAAATACCCTGACGCTGTCCTGCTTCGGCTCTCCATCAGAATACAAAGGCCTCATGTACGATGCTGTTTTGATGGAAGCAAATGTGGGCACCCCGACAGTATCCAGTAACGAGCAACAAAGTATTGACCGTCACTATACTGCTTACGGTAGCCAACGAAGCATCAACGTTCAGTCAGCTGCGCAAGAAGAAGGTCTGATCAGTATCTACACCATTGGAACCGGGCAATTAGTCTACCGGGGAACAATCACCCCGGGCCCGAACACCATCAATATTAATCGATCAGGACAGTTCGTGATCATGATTTCAGACAACAACAAAATGTATCGAAAGAAAATATTCCTCTTTTGAACATGCTAATTTTCAAACTAGTATTATGCAAAAAATCTACTTCTTTTATTTCGTTCTTGCGTTGCTCTTACCTTGTTCGGTTTTTTCACAAACCGTTCATAGCGTAACCGACACTTGCTTCAACGCCAATTTCTCCATCGCCTACTATCTCACTACGACTGTAGAATCAGATGCAGGTATAAACACTGTTACCTTCTCTTTCACCGAAGGAACTGCTTCTCTTAGTGAGATATCCGGCCTGCAAATTTACCGGGATGTGGACGCCCGCTACCAAAACCGGGAACGTATCGCCATCGTTCCAACACTCCCCGCAAACGGGACCTTTGTTTTTGTCGATGAGCACGCAGACTGGGTCAACGACGGAGGAGGAGACTACGGCTATACAGGTAGCGGTACACTGCCTGCGCTTACGCCCTTGTTTTACTCTGTCGTCGTCAATAAAGCCAGCGGTACTGCCCGTCCAAGACGTTCAATCCCCGCCATTCACCTGCCAGACCCCCCAACGGATGTGATCACAGATAATATCAACAGTGACATGACCTTGATCACTGAGGTATACCCCAACGCCGATGACATGACCGTGGTTCTAAAAATGGACTTTGGACCTAACTATGATTACTTCCAGCAAGTCTTGTTAAACGCAACGCCCGGCGAGCCGATTTACCCCGCAGGAGACCGCCCGGTTTTCTTTGGCAGGATATTCCTCAACAATGTGCCAACCCCTGGCGGGAGAACCAATATTAACTATGGCGACCTCTACTGGGGCCATGAAGGCTCTGCTTACGCTAAATTCAGCGTTGACCCCGCTTTTCTGGATGCCAATAACACGGCTTACGCATGGTTTAATTCTGGTCGCCCTGGCCATGCCTCCGTCGTTCCCGTCCCAATCAGATTTGAGACGCCTCAAGACCCAGGACCAGACTTCCCGTCAACAGATAACGCTACCGTTCACACCTCTAACGACATCTGCTACAACGATAACCTATCCATCGCTTACGAACTTACGACTACGGTAATCTCTGAAGCAGGTAAGAATACGGTCGTCCTAGAATTCACCGAAGGAACAAATACGCTTGATGAAGTATCCGGCATTCAAATTTACCGGGACGTTGATGCTCGTCACCAAAACCGTGAACGTATTGCTATCGCCTCGATATCATTGCCCTTAAATGGACGGTTCATTTTTGTCGATGAGCACGCAAACTGGGTCAACGACGGTGGAGGAGACTACGGCTATACGGGTACTGGCACACTGCCTGATCTTACGCCTTTATTTTACTCTTTCGTAATCACTAAAGCTAGTGGCACTGCCCGCCCAAGACGTTCTACCCCGGCCATCTACCTACCGGACCCGCCAACAGATGTGATCACAGATGACATCAATAATGACATGACTTTGATCACTGAGGTATACCCCAACTCAGATGACAATACCGTCATTCTAAAAATGGATTTTGGGCCTAACTATGATTACTATCAGCAAGTATTGTTGGACGCAACGCCCGGCCAGCCGATTTACCCCGCAGGAGACCGCCCGATTTTCTTTGGCAGAATATTCCTCAACAATGTGTCAACCCCTAGCGGGAGAACCAACATTAACTATGGTAACCTCTACTGGGGCCACGAAGGCTCTGCTTACGCTAAATTCAGCGTAGATCCCGCTTTTCTGGATGCCAATAACACGGCATACGCATGGTTTAATTCTGGCCGCCCTGGCCATGCCTCTGTCGTTCCCGTCCCCATCATGTTTGATATGCCAATAGACCCAGGACCGGATTTCCCTTCAACAGACAATGCTACCGTTCACTCATCTACCGACATCTGCTACAACGATAACCTATCCATCGCTTACGAACTTACTACCACAGTAATCTCTGAAGCAGGTAAGAATACGGTCGTCCTGGAATTCACCGAAGGAACAAATACGCTTGATGAAGTATCCGGCATTCAAATTTACCGGGATGTTGATGCTCGCCACCAAAACCGTGGACGTATTGCCATCGCCTCCATTTCACTGCCATTAAATGGAAGGTTCATCTTTATCGATGAGCACGAAGTTTGGACGCAAGATGGAGGAGGAGAGTACGGCTATACGGGCACTGGCACACTGCCTGCTGAGACGCCTTTCTTTTACTCTTTCGTAGTCGATAAAGCTAGTGGCACCGCCCGCCCAAGACGCTCAACACCAGGCATTTACTTACCAAATCTACCAACGGACGTCATCACAGATGATATTAACAGTGACATGACTTTGATCACTCAGGTCTACCCTAATCCCGTGGACACTACCGTGATTTTACAACTAGACTTTGGGCCCAACTACGATTACTTCCAGCAAGTCTTGTTAGATGCAACACCCGGCCAGCCGATTTATCCCGCAGGAGACCGCCCGGTTTTCTTTGGAAGAGTATTTCTCAACAATGTGTCGACCCCTAACGGGAGAACCAACATTAATTATGGCAACCTCTACTGGGGCCATGAAGGTTCTGCTTTTGCCAAGTTCAAAGTAGACCTCGATTTCCTGGATGCCAACGGTACCGCGTACGCCTGGTTCAATTCTGGCCGCCCGGGCCATGCCTCTGTCGTTGCTGTACCCATCAACTTTGGCTATGACCTCTCCGCATTACCCATTGAGCTCCATTCTTTTGAGGCACTACAAGATGGCAAGGATGTTCACCTAACCTGGGAAACCAACACCGAACAAAATACCCAGAACTACACCCTTGAACGTTCTACAGACAATGGACGGACCTTCCACTCCATAAGTACCGTCACTGCCGAGAACAACATCGCAGGTGCAACTTATGAATACACCGACGAAGGGGCCACCAACCTGGGCACACAATACTTGTACTACCGCCTCCATGCACTGGATTGGGACGGCAGCAACCAAACCTTAGGCCCCGTCGCAGTAGAGCTGCAGACACGAGTTACGGATGCATTAAGGGTTTTCCCGAACCCCGTCACATCAGGCCAGTCCATCAAGATTAAGGGCGCGGCCGCAGGTGCAAAAGTAGAGTTGTTCAGCATAGATGGGCGCCTCGTTGTTACCCTGCCGGCCGTCGATGACACGGAGGGTAATTTCTCCCTGCCCGACCTGCCCCCCGGTGTCTACACCTTACAAACTACTGACCCGGTAGGAGAACGAAAAACAACAAGGGTCGTAATCAGGTAGCACGACTAAAACACGGCACGATTGGTTGGAGGCTCACTTTCCCACATCAGAGAAAGTGGGCCCTCAGCCAAAAATCGCCAGACCAAACAGCAAAATCACTTTAGCGACGCGTTGACAAGCAGAGCTAATAATCCAGTCAACTTCTGATAACCTAGCAACCTGTCAGACCATTGGTTTTCTTCTAACCGCTTTAAACTTAAACTCGTATTATGAAAAAAATACATTTAACTTATCTGTTTCTTGCCTTTCTAGTGCCATGCTCGGTTTTTTCACAAACCGTTCACACTGTAAGTGATACCAGTTATAACGCAGACATGTCCGTCGCCTATTATCTCAATACGACGGTCGTCTCTGAAGCTGGCAAAAACACCATCACCTTTGAATTTTCCGAAGGCACGTCTGCACTCGGTGAAATTTTCGACTTGAATATCTACCGCGATGTCGACGCTCGTTTCAAAGACCGGACACGTATCGCCAAGCAAGTGCCGCTTCCGGCAAATGGTACTTTCATCTTTGTTGATGAGCATGAAGATTGGCTCGATGACGGAGGAGGTGACTTCGGCTACACT
>JBGCFZ010000286.1:0-12012 GCA_045110355.1 Lewinella sp.
TTTTGTGAGTGAGTACGATTACGACCTGCGCCTCGAATCTTACGAAGATTCAGACTATATCCTTTGTGCATCGGAATTTGTCAAGCGGTCCTTCCTAGAAAGGGGATTTGCGGATGAAAAATTGCTTAAAGTCAATTTTGGCTTCAAGACCTTTAGTAGTGATAATCATCAGTCTGCTCCTAAGGGCAAAGACGATGTCTTTCGGGTGCTTTACGTTGGCCAGTTACATTTCCGTAAAGGTTTGAGGTACGCCATCGAAGCCTTCAAACAACTTAAGCATCCTAACAAGGAGTTTTTCATTGTTGGTCCGAAAACCACCATCACCGGATTGGAGAATGTTTCTATCCCTGATGGGGTTACGTTTACGGGAGTGCTCAAGGGCGAAGATTTGGCGGAACAGTACCGCCAGGCGAGTCTCTTTGTATTGCCCAGCCTGGAAGAAGGCCTGGCACTGGTGCAAGGGGAAGCACTGTCGTTTGGTATTCCTTTGCTAATTACGACCAATACTGGTGGCGAGGACATAATTACCAATGGTAAAGAAGGCTTTATCGTCCCTCCGGCAGACACCCAGGCACTGCTCGAAAAAATGCAGCTCGTGGCGGATGATCCGTTGCTAAGAGAAGAGATGTCTGCTAATGCCTTTGAAACAACGAGCTCCCTCGGAAGCTGGGACGCTGCGGGAGCAAAACTGGTGTCAGAGCTGACTCGAATTGCTGAAAAAAAGTCTAACCTACAGGCCAGTAGCCATGTCGGCTAATAATTTGTCCGATGACTACAAAGGCTTGCTGACCGGCAACTGTCGGGCGGTTAGTAAAGCAGCATGCACAATTTTTACGCATACTGCTTGATACGGTAATATTTTCCCCGTATTTTAGTAGTAACCCCTTAAAAAACAACCATGTACGATCTTTGCGTTATTGGCGCTGGTCCTGCGGGAATAATTCTCGCCCTGGAGTTTGTAAAGGTAAATCCTGACCAAACAGTGGTGATCATTGAGTTTGGAAGGCCCGGAAATGAAGGGCCCAATAAACTGGACGATTCGATCAAGGTAGACAACCTGATGAATCATCACGAACCCTACGATACTACCGTCAAGGGGCTGGGAGGAACCTCCGCTACCTGGGGAGGCAGGTGCGTGAATTACGATCGGATAGACTTTCTTCAGCGGGAAATTATTGGAGATAATTGCACCTGGAGCGAAGACATCATTGAGGAATACAAACCTTTCTTGCCGGCCGCGGCTACTTATTTTGAGTGTGGAGACCCGCTTTTCAGCACACAAGAAATAGAGGGTTTTAAGGATGGCCACATTGCGGAAAACTTCCAGAATGGCCCGGTAACCGACCACGTGGTGGAACGTTGGAGCATGCCGACTCGCTTCGGGGCAAGATACGGCGATGAGCTTCTGGCCCACGATCGTATTGAGGTGATGCAGGGGTTTGAATGCCGGGATTTCTCTCCGGTAGACGCGGTAGGGAACATCCGTAACCTGTTGATTCGGGACACCAACTCAGGAGAAGAGCAGACCATTTCCGCCAAGTGTTTTGTTTTATCTGCGGGGGCTCAGGAAACTACCCGGATTTTACTACGTAATGCACCTGGAGTCTTCGGCAATTTGCCGGGTACTCCGTCGGCGTTGGGAAAGTATTACCAAAGCCATCTTTCGGGGAAAATTGCCTCCGTAAAATTTTACGGTGATCCCCGGAAAACGGAATTCGAATTACTGAGGAATGAAGACGGGACCTTCATCAGAAGGCGGTTTCAGTTCTCGGACGAATTTCTGCTGAAGAACAACCTACTGAATACCGCTATTTGGTTAGATAACCCCCATTATCACGACCCATCACACCAAAGCGGAGCACTTTCGTTTATGTACCTGGCGATGATCACCCCGATCCTTGGTAAGCGGTTGGCTCCACCATCAATTGCTCATTCGATTACGAAAGGAGTTGTTCGGGATGTTTGGCCCCATGTATTTAATGTGCTGCGTGATCTTCCAGGTTCGCTCATAAAGCCCGCTAAGCTGTTTTATAAGCGTTACCTGCTGAAGCGAAAGCTTCCTGGTATTTTCTTATACCAACAGAAAAACATCTACGCCCTTCATTTTCACTCCGAACAAATTCCTTCGGAGGTGAATAGAATGGAGTTAGGTGAAGATGGTGAACAACTTGAGATCAGCTATACTTTACTGGATGATGATGTATCTTCTATCATCCAATTACACGAGGAGCTAGACAAATGGTTGCGCCAATGTAATTGTGGAGAACTCATTTATTGGTACGCCCCCGAAGAACGGGCTGCCGTAATAAGAAAGAATTCTATTGATGGAATTCATCAGGTAGGAACTACCCGAATCGCCGAAAGCCATGAACGAGGAGTAGTTGACAAAAATTTAAAAGTATTTGGTACGGAGAACTTATTCGTCTGTAGCAGCTCGGTGTTTCCGACTTCCGGGCAGGCTAATCCGACATTTTTACTGGGCACTTTTGCTGCCCGTTTAGCCCATCACCTAAAGGAGAAATTAGAACATAAGCAGTTGAATTCATTCACCCCGGTGGTTAATTAACCGTCAAAAAATTTAAAGCATATGTTACTTAATGCACTTGCCCCATACGTACCCGGTCCGGATAATCTTTGGGATAAAAACAAGGTAAAGCATCTTTACCGCAGAGTTAGTTACGGTGCTGATCCGGCCACCATCAATAGTGCGCTGTTACTTAGCCCCGCCGATGCGGTTAATGGATTGATGGACGAGGCGCTGGCCCAACAAATGAGTATCAATCCGGACTGGCGGGAATGGTCTGAGGCTGATTTTACGGATTACGAAGCGGAGAACCAGGTTCTCACGAATGAACTCTACCGTCAGGTTATTGACGATGTTCTTTACAAGGGGTTACGGGGGCGGATTACCTTGTTCTGGATTAACCACTTTGTTACGGAGCTATCGGTTTACCACCATTCTCCCTACCAGTTCCAATATTACGAGATCCTCTTCAACTTTGGGTTTGGAAATTTCAAGGACTTGGTACGCTTTATCGGGGTTAGTAACGCCATGTTGGTCTACCTGAACGGTTTTGATAACCGAAAGTCGGAACCGAACGAAAACTTTGCCCGGGAACTGTTAGAACTCTTTACCCTTGGGGTAAATAATGGCTATACCGAGGAGGATATCGTTGAGCTGTCCCGCGCACTCACCGGATTCACCCAACGTGAAAGCATCGGAGCGCCAATTCAATTCAATCCTGATGATTTTGACAGTGATTTTAAGACGATCTTCGGCAGGCGTGGATTATGGAGTTACAATGAAGCCATCGACCTGATCTTTGAAGAAAGAGGAGAACTGATGGCTACTTTTATCTGCGAAAAACTCTACCGGTATTTTGTCAGCCCAGCGGTAGATGAGGCAGTAGTCCAGGAAATGGCAACCCTCTTTATCGCCAGCGAATTTGAAATGGAGCCAGTGCTGAGAACCTTGTTCCTCAGTGACCATTTCTTTAGTGAAAAAGTCAGGGGAACGTTAATCAAGAGTCCTTATGATATCTGTTGTGGCCTGGTCGCTGAATCTGGCCTGGAATTTGGAGAAGAAAATCGAACGGAGTTGCTGGATACTATTCAGTTCATGACGGCTAAAATGGGACAAGATTTCTTCAATCCTATTGATGTTGCAGGCTGGCAAGCTAATCGGGATTGGATAAATAGCAACAGTATTGCAGATCGGTGGTACCTACTGGAAAACCTGCTGCAGAAAATGTGGAACTATAATACGCAGCAGTTCGCTGAGTTTGCCCGTGAACTAAGCGGAGACAGTAGAGATACCGCAGTAGTCACTAGTGTTGTGGTCGACCACTTTATGCCTTATCCGATAAACTTGCCCGTCATTTATGAGGAGGCCGAATCGGTACTCAGATGGGAGCTGCCTTCAAACTATTACGATGAGGGCAATTGGAGCTTGGGAATTGATTCTGCTCCCTTCCAAGTGTGGTTGCTCATCAAATACCTCTATACGTTACCTGAGTTTCAGTTAAGGTAAGAGGCACCTTGCTCAGCTGAGTAAGGCGTCCGCTTGGCGTGCGCTGAATCACAAAAAGAGATAATGAAAATATTGATTTTAGGAGGTTCCAGCTCCCGAAACGGAGGCGGCGTCTTTCACGTTATGCATCGGCTTGGTCAAAGCCTGCAAGCACTCCCGGAAACAGACGTCCACTTTTTACTCTATGAAGACGAGTACACTCCCGAAGACCGCTATAACTTCGGCGACATGCCAGTACATTACTACCAGACCTCCGGGCCAAGTAATTTCAGGTATTCCAAGGATATGTTCGCCAAGATGGAAAGCATCGCTCCCGATGTAGTCCATGTAATGGGCCTGTGGTTGTATCTGTCGCTGATAAATAATCGTTACCATAAGCGGTTTAAGACGCCCTACGTCATTTCTCCCCATGGCATGTTGGACCACTGGCAACTAAAGCAGTCATTTGTAAAAGACGTTACGAAAAAGCTGGCATTAATGGTGTATGAGGGGAGCCACCTGAAAGGAGCGGGGTGTGTCCACGCTTTAAATGAGCTGGAAGAAAATGCTATTCGGGATTTTGGCCTTAAGAATCCGGTAGCAACGATTCCTAATGGCACCCTGATTCCTGATGATGTGCTAAAAGGAGATAGTTCGCTAACCAAGCCCTGGGAGGACCATACTCGTAAAACCCTTTTATTCCTGGGCCGGATTCACGTGAAGAAAGGCTTGGATAATCTGTTGGAAGCCTGGGCAAAGACTGATCCGAGTAATCACAATTGGCAACTAATTATTGCCGGTGAAACCGCAGATCGTGCTTACTGGAATAAGTTACAAAAGGCCAGGACCAGCCTTGGCATATCCTCTACTTGTCACTTTATCGGCGGACAGTTTGGCGAAGATAAAGTAGCTTGTTTCTCTCAGGCAGATGCTTTCATTCTTCCGTCTTTCAGTGAAGGGCTGCCGATGGCAATTTTAGAGGCTTGGTCCTATGCACTGCCAGTAATAATGACCCCTGAATGTAACCTGCCTGAAGGTTTTGCTGCCAGTGCCGCGCTACAAATTGGTACCGATCCGGAGGGCATATGCAAAGGGATAATGCATATGGTGGAGATGCCCGTTGAAGACCTTACGGCCATCGGCGAGAATGGCCTGAAACTCGTAAAACGCGACTATACCTGGCAAAGTGTGGCAACTGGAATGGCGGCATTATACCAATGGCTGTGCCATTCGGGAGAGCGTCCTGAATTCGTGTCAATCTAGCAACCAGTTAACTATAAAAATCCTTCGGTTCCAAAATTTATCACTGTTAATAATAACTAATGGAGAACAACACAAATAATAAAAAATCAGACCGAAAACTAATTTATCTGGGTGTACAGCCAACTCCTTACACCCAATACTTACTGGAGCACCTTCGGAAGTCAGAAAAATTTGAAATTGAAGTATACTTTACTTTCGAGGTAATTTCTGATCTACCCTGGAAAAATAAGCTTGTCCATCCTGAAGATCGGTTCTTTAAGCGTAAATTCGGGATAGACAAGGAAATCGTAAAAATGGCATACCGGGAAAAGGAAGCCATGTTCTACGTACTTGGGTACAACGAACCAACCAAGTTTCTCGTGTTGTTGATTCGATTACTGCTGGGGTACCCTTACAGTTATTTTAATGACTCCATTAAGCTGAACAAGAATTTTTACCACCTCCTTAAGTCTTCCGTCCTCCCAATTCTATTCTCTGGGGCTAAAGCAATATTTACAACGGGAGAGTTTGGTATTGATCGATTCCAACGGAGCGGCTACGGTTCCAGGACCAGTAAATTTGTCAATTTCCCCTTCTTCGTACCGCTGCCAGAGTTGCCTGACCCTGCAAAGGATAAGTCGGTCCTGACCTTCCTTTGCAGTGGCCGATTAGTTGACAGAAAAGGTTTTGACGACGTTCTTCGTGCGCTTGGAAAATGCAAACAGGATCATGGTGCTGATTTCCGGTTGAAAATTGCAGGTAGTGGACCAAACGAAGCTGACCTCAGGGCGTTAGCGGCTACTTGTAACATTACTGAGGAGGTAGAATTCCTTGGCTGGTTAGAGGCCGATCAACTCAAAGATGTCATGCTTGCCGCTGATGTATTTGTCCACTATGTCCCTATTCTGGACCCCTTCCCCGTTGCAGTACTTGAGGCCATGGCTTTTGGCTTACCAATTATTGGTTCCAACATGGGGGGCAGCGTAGCGGATAGAGTGGAGAACGGGAGAAGTGGCTACGTTTTGCCTCCTCGCCAGGTAGATAAACTGGCCGAAGCAATTATGACCTTCGTCAGAGAGCCGAATTTAGCTGCCCAAATGGGAGTTGTCGCACGGCAGACCGCCGAGAAATGGCCCGTAGAAAGAGCAGAAGAAATTCTGGAGGATAACCTCTGGTAAAACTGTCTCATTACCCCGAAGCAATAACCTTAATCGTATTAAATGACCGATAATTTAAGGACTACCGTTGTCAAGGAAGACACGCAGGATCCTTACCTGGATCACCCGTTTTCCTTTCAGGATAAACTACGTAGATTTTGCTGGACAATCTGCTGGGGGCTATTGTGTCGTTGGACACCAAAACCACTGCACTTCTGGCGAAGGTTCATCCTTCGGCTATTCGGCGCAAAACTGGGTAAGCAAAATTTCATTTACCCTACTTGTACGATATGGGCTCCCTGGCTATTGGAAACAGGAGACCTGGTGACCATCGGCCCCGGCGTCGAGGTCTATAACCCCGGAGGTATTAAAATAGGGCACCATTCTATCCTTTCTCAACATTCTTTTCTTTGTGGTGCTACCCATGATTACGACGTTCAGGACTTTACATATCTGAAAAAGCCGATTATCCTGGAACCATACGTCTGGATATGTGCCCGTGCCATAGTCTTACCCGGAGTACATTGTCAGGAAGGTAGTATTTTGGGGGCAGCTTCTGTTACTTCGCGTGACCTTTTACCCTGGTCATTGTATGCGGGTAACCCTTGTAAGAAGATAAAAGAGCGGAATAATTTCCTGAAAAAGAAGAAGTAATTTCACGATGATTTCAGTATTGATTCTCACTAAGAACGAGGCACAAGACTTGCCTGGCTGCCTCGATTCGGTAGCCTGGTCTGATGACGTTCACGTTTTCGACTCCCACAGTACCGACGAAACAGTGGCCATTGCTCAAAGTGCCGGTGCTAAAGTTGCTACCCGCAAATTTGATGGATATGCCAGTCAGCGAAACGCAGCCTTAAATACGCTTAATTTTCTTCATCCGTGGATCCTTATTCTTGATGCGGATGAACGTATCCCTCCGGCTTTACCACAGGTCTTGCGCGATAATATCGAGAACGCCCCTCCGGGGACGGCGGGCTTCCGCCTACGCCGGCGAGATTATTTGCATGGTACATGGTTAAAACATTCCCAAATATCTCCTTTTTTTATTCGCTTGGTCGCAAGAGGTAAAGCACAATATCACCGGGAGATTAACGAAGTACTAGAGGTAGATGGCAGCATCGTTGAAATTGAGGACTACTTCGATCACTACCCCTTTAGCAAGGGGATGAGACACTGGCTGGAGAAACACAATGTTTACTCTACGATGGAAGCCCAGCGTTGGCTTGATGAGCAAGATGGACAAATCGGATTTTCGTTGAAAAAAGCTTTGTTTGCTAAAGACTTTAACGAGAAAAGATTTCATCAGAAAGGGCTGTTCTATAAAATGCCCGGCCGTCCTCTGCTAAAGTGGGGCTATATGATGTTCTATTGCGGCGGAATACTTGATGGAAGAGCCGGTTGGACTTATGCCATGCTGCAAGCCATCTATGAATACTTCATTGTAGTAAAAAGTCGGGAATTCCAGGCCACAGCCCGTTAATCGAGGCCCTTAGCGTTTTCATAATTAGCTGGTTTGAACCAGTTCGATAAAACATATTTGTGAAGCTATTAATTTACGGGATCAACTACGCTCCCGAGCTTACTGGCATTGGTAAGTATACCGGAGAAATGGCCAGCTATTTCGCTGAAAAAGGGCATGAGGTAAGCGTTATTTGCGCGCCTCCTTACTACCCAGCCTGGAAAGTTGCCGCTGATTACCGGGGCAGGGGATGGGTGGTGGAGAACATCGATGGGGTGAAAGTCCAACGATGTCCCTTATATGTTCCCGCTAAAGTGAGTGGTGTGAAGCGAATTCTTCATGAGGCAAGTTTCTTGTTAAGTTCAATGCGCTACTGGATACCCTCTTACTTTCGCCGCTACGATGCCATTGTTTGTGTTAGTCCGCCATTCCATCTGGGGTTTCCCGCGCTGATCCATAAATGGCTACGTGGTACGCCCGTAATTTCCCATATTCAGGATCTGCAGGTTGACGCGGCCAGGGACCTGAAAATCATTCGTAATAAACCCTTGCTGAACTTACTGGAACGCATGGAGAAGTTTCTCTTAAAGCGTATGACCTATGTTTCAACGATCAGTAAAGGGATGCACAATCGAATCCTGAAAAAAGGAATTCCCGAAAATCGTATGATTTTCTTCCCCAACTGGGTTGACAGAAGTATCATATACCCCGTAAAAGACACCGAGGAGCTACGGGCAGAATGGGGCTACGGGGCCGAAGACCGCATCGTGCTCTATTCGGGAAACCTAGGTCAAAAACAAGGCCTGGAAATAATTTGCGAGTCGGCAGAACAGTTTCGGGATAATACTGATGTCCATTTTCTGATCATCGGAGAAGGGGGAATCAAAGAGGAGCTGGTCGCAATTGTTGAGCAGAAAAAACTTAAGAACGTTACCTTTAAAAATCTACAGCCAATTGAGAAGTTGGCGGCATGCCTGTCTGCTGCCGATGTCCATCTGGTCTTGCAAAAGAAAGCGGCTGCCGATCTCGTTCTCCCTTCGAAGTTAACCAACATACTGGCGGTTGGCGGGCATGCGCTCGTCACTGCTGAACCTCATACTACGCTCTACGAAATAGTGAATGAGCATCAATTGGGTACATTAGTGGAACCGGAAAATACTTCGGCATTATCCGAAGGCCTGGAGGCTATTCTTTCCGAAAAACGAAAAAATGATGCTTCAGGTGCAGAAGGATATGCCGGACGCTACCTGGATAAAACAGAAATCCTCTCCGCTTTCGAGCAGGAGTTATTAAAAATAGTCAACTGAACAACCTGCCCTGAGCAGTAAAACAGCTTTTCCCAAAAAACAAACTATGCAAAAGACTGCCCTCATTACCGGTGCTGCCGGCTTCCTCGGGTCCCACCTGTCCGATCGATTCCTCAAAGAAGGGATCCGGGTAATAGGTATGGACAACCTCCTCACGGGGTCTATGGACAACATCGCTCACCTGATGCCCAGGGAGGACTTCACCTTCTATCATCACGATGTTAGCAAATTTGTACACGTACCCGGTAAGCTGGACTACATCCTGCATTTTGCCAGTCCCGCCAGCCCGATTGATTACCTCAAAATGCCCATTCAGACACTCAAAGTTGGCAGCCTGGGCACGCACAACCTACTCGGCCTGGCAAAGGCAAAGGGGGCTCGCATGTTGATCGCGTCCACCAGCGAGGTGTATGGTGACCCGCTCGTTCATCCGCAGCATGAGGAATACTGGGGGAACGTCAATCCCGTTGGCCCGCGTGGCGTATACGACGAAGCTAAGCGTTTCCAGGAGGCCATGACGATGGCTTACCACACGTTTCACGGCGTAGAAACCCGGATCGTTCGCATCTTCAATACCTACGGCCCGCGTATGCGAATCAATGACGGACGGGTACTCCCCGCCTTCATCAGTCAGGCCATTCGGGGCGAAGGGCTGACGGTATTCGGTGATGGCTCTCAGACGAGATCTTTCTGTTACGTTGACGATCTGGTAGAAGGTATTTACCGGCTTCTCTTAAGCGATTATGCGCAGCCGGTCAACGTCGGGAATACTTCAGAAATCAGTATGATTGACTTTGCAAAGGAAATCCTGGAATTGGTCGGGAACCCGGAGGCTTACCTGGATGAGCGCCCCCTACCGGTGGATGATCCCAAAGTGCGGAAACCTGACATCAGTCTGGCGAAAAAAGTGCTGGATTGGGAGCCAAAAGTGAGCCGTCCGGAAGGACTCAGGTTAACGTTGCCTTACTTCCTGGAAGCGGTCAAGAAAAAACAGGCGAGTGCTTAACACCTGAACAACGGTTGCTTAAGACGGATTCCTCTACAGTTAGTAATGCCCGGGGAAATGAAGTAGGGTAGAGGAAAAAAATACGGCAGACAATCTGCGGTTGGTTGATGGGCCTGCTCATTTGTCCTTCCTTTTGCACCTGCGGCCCCGCCTTATTTTAGGAGCCAGAAGCAGCATCACAACATATTAATTAAACTAATCAATACAGCAACATGAAAATTGCAGTAGTAGGAACGGGCTACGTGGGCCTGGTATCCGGAACATGTTTCGCCGAAACTGGAAATTCTGTCCTCTGCGTCGATATCGACGAAGCCAAAATAGATAAGATGCGTAACGGCGAAGTGCCGATTTACGAACCTGATCTTGAGGTCCTCTTTGAACGGAATCAACGGCAGGGACGTCTCTCGTTCACCACTAAACTGCAGGAAGCAGTAGACATGGCGGAGATCATATTTTTGGCGCTTCCAACGCCTCCCGGTGAGGACGGACAGGCCGACCTGAAATACATTCTGGGGGTAGCGGCTCAACTTTCCCAAATGATTACCAAGTATACGGTGATCGTGGATAAAAGTACCGTACCGGTGGGAACGGCCGAAAAAGTACACGCTGTACTGGCTGATCATCTGGACGAAAGCCTTTTTGATGTCGTTTCTAATCCCGAATTCCTGCGGGAAGGTGTTGCCGTAGACGATTTCCTCAAGCCTGATCGTGTGGTAATCGGTACGGACAGCAAGCGTGCGGCTGATCTGATGCAACGGCTTTATGGACCCTTTGTACGCTCCGGAAATCCGATTATCTCCATGGATCTCCGTTCGGCTGAAATGACGAAGTACGCCGCCAATTCTTACCTGGCTACACGGATATCTTTCATGAATGAGATTGCCAACCTTTGTGAAAAAGCGGGCGCGGACGTAGATGCAGTGCGGAGGGGAATGGGCAGTGATTCACGTATTGGCAAACGCTTTCTTTTTCCGGGCGTTGGTTACGGCGGCAGCTGTTTCCCGAAAGATGTTCAGGCACTGGCCCATACCTCCGGTCAGTACGGCTACGAATTTAAAATCCTCGACGCTGTAATGGACGTCAACACCCGCCAGCGTTTCCGTATTGCGGATAAGCTCGAAGCTCATTTCGGAAAAGACCTGGCCAGTAAAACCGTAGCGCTCTGGGGCCTGGCCTTTAAGCCTAATACCGACGATATCAGAGAGGCCCCGGCACTTTATACTATTGATCGTCTCCTGGCTGCCGGAGCCAAAATTCGTGCTTTTGACCCCGAAGCCATGGACAATGTTCGGGCGCTCTACGGCGACAAAGTCACCTTCTGCGAAGACCAGTATGAAGCCATTCGTAATGCTGATTGCCTGGCGGTGATGACCGAGTGGAGTATGTTCCGAACTCCTGACTTCAATCACATGAAATCACTCCTTAAGGCACCAATTGTCTTTGATGGCCGCAACCTTTATGACGTTAGCCGGATGAAGGAGGCTGGCTTTAAGTACGATAGCATCGGGCGGGAAGCCATCAAGCAGACTGCTATGGTCCAAGGTTAATGTGCACCAAATTGTCGCGGCGAACCGGCGTAGGCACGCCAGTGCCGCTGTTCGTTGCGACAATTTAGTTTGTATCCCAAAACTAATAGGCTTTACTATTCAGAAGACCACACCCTAGTTGAATGACTTCCTCAAATAACGAAATGAATAAAACTGCCAAAATATATGTAGCTGGCCATCGCGGTATGGTTGGCTCAGCGATTGTGCGTAACCTTAAAAAACGTGGATATGACAACATCGTAGCCCGCACAAGTAAAGAGCTTGATTTACGTAACCAGAGCG
>JBGCFZ010000287.1:0-12594 GCA_045110355.1 Lewinella sp.
AGATGTTATCGAAGAAGCCCTGGAACGGGCCGACTCTCTGCTCATCAATCGTGCCCGACGGATGCGGCGCATCGAGGGCCGACCGCCGCGGCCAAACCGGCCGGGGGCACCACCGGTGCAGGAGTTGACGCAGCCTTTGCCATTACGGCCGCTGTTTCCTTTTGAGATTCGGTTTGATACCTTGCTGAGAGATAGTTTGTATCAGGATAGTTTACGATGGGACAGTATTGATCGGGGGTTGTTGCCGGATTATGAGATTTTGCGGGATAGTTTTTAGGGGCGGGTGCAGTGAGTTGGTGAAGGGCCGAGTTGGTGAGTGGCTCCGCGAGTACTTGCTTGCGCTCATCTGCTTAGTGCAAGGTTAGGGGTTTGGGTGGAAATTTGTTGCTGCATCCCCGAAATCGCCTCTCCCTCGGTCCCTTTCGCTGCGCGGCTGTTACGCAGACTCATTACAGTCTGCTCCGAGGTCTCCCGGAGAAGGATGACCCCAGCAGTAGTTTTTTTAGGTAAAATGGAAGATATTTCAAGACCTTAAATTCAAGTAATCGTAAGTAATATAAGCGAAAAAGCAAGGCGGTAGCCGCAGCGTAGTTGGCACTTTGCAGATTGCCGGAAGTAATCAACCATGTTACGTCGTTCGATTATCGGGGACGCCGTCCCCGGCAATCGGTAAAGGGCAGTCGCTCCGCAACAATAGCTCGGTACATTTTTTGTGCAGGACAAAAGCTGTAACCATCCGACAATAAAAACCCCCTGACTAAACATCCAAATCCCCACCCAACGGGTTTACCCCACATGAATAAGCTGCTAACGCTATTGTTCCTGTTTACTTTACCCCTAACCGCGCAAAAGATGATTGCTCCTCCCGGTGCTACCTGTGACCCCCTGACTGGCCTTTGTACACCAGCGCCGCTAGGCGCTGCTGCCGAAGCAAAGGTTGAATTTCGAGACGACGTAGAGATCATCTACGTCGGAGACCCCATGTGCTCCTGGTGCTGGGGCATCTCGCCGGCGCTTAACCGTCTGGAGAAGGCGGCCGCCGCTAATGGCATCCCTTACCGGATCGTCCTGGGCGGGCTGCGGCCCGGCGGCGGGCAAACGTGGGACGAGGAGTTCAAGGGGTTCCTCAGCCACCACTGGGACGAGGTGAACAAACGCAGCGGCCAGCCCTTTGGCGATAAGCTCTTTGAGCGGGACAACTTCAACTACGATACGGAACCTAGCTGCCGCGCCGTAGTCGCGGCCCGCAGCATGAACCCCGCCATTGAAAGCCGCTTCTTCGAATTGACCCAACATGGCTTCTATGTGCTGAACGAAGACCCGTCCGAAGCCAATTTCTACGCGCCCATCTGTGAAAAACTGGGCCTCGACTTTGACCGGTTCAAAACCTTGTTCCAGAGTGCCGAAATGAAGGCCGCTACCATGGCCGACTTCCAGCTCAACCGGGGATGGGGCGTGACGGGCTACCCGACGGTGGTCTTCCGGAAAGGAGACCAGCTGATGGCGATCGCACGTGGGTTTGCGGAGTTTGAGCAGATGTGGGGGGCGGTGAATCAGCTGAGTCGGGAAGAGTAAAGGGGGAGAAGGGGCAAAAGGGAGAGGGGGTGGTACAGCACCTTGCTCCTCCAACTTCCACGGCACCCTGCGGCCGCGCCCGAAAAAATATAGCGCCGATATTTGATTTTTCCCTTGAGCGGCGTCTAATTGCTGGTACCTTCACTCATTCACAAATTCTACCCATGCGCTATTGCCTTTTTTGTTTGCTCTTGCTGAGTACTTTTGCTCCTCTTTCTGCCCAACAAACACACCCCAACCTCCTGCTGATCATCGCCGATGACCTGGGTGTAGACCGGCTCAAGGGCTACCACGACGGAGCCTTGATGGCAACGACGCCAACACTGGACAGCCTCCGCAACGTTGGTATTACTTTCACCAATGCTTTCGCTGCTCCGGTCTGCTCGCCCACCCGGGCAGCAATTATGAGTGGGAAATATGGTGTCAATAACGGGGTTGGCGGTGTGCCAGGTAACCTGGACCTCGTCCATACCTCGGTTTTCAAAGAATTGGATACCCGAACCAATAGTGCTTATGCCGATGCCGTGATCGGCAAATGGCACCTGTCTCAACCCGTTGATAATGACCACCCCAATAACCATGGGGCGGACCACTTTATGGGCGTGATGGAGGGCTCCCCGGGAGATTACTCAGACTGGACGCGGGTAGAAAATGGTGTGAGCACTCAATCGACCGAGTACGTTACGACAGCTCTGACCGACGGGGCACTAGACTGGGTGAACGATCAAACTCAACCCTGGTTCTTGTGGTTGGCTCATCCCGCGCCTCATTCCCCTTTTCACGTGCCGCCAGCTGGCCTTTTTACGATCGAAAATACAGACAGTGAAGTTAATCAATACATCGCTATGGTTGAATCCGTCGATCATGAGATCAACCGACTGTTGAACGGTCTGTCGGATTCGGTGCGGGCCAATACACTAATTATTTTTGTGGGGGACAATGGGACGCCTCGCCGCTTAATGCAGGATTACCCAGATGGCAGAGGCAAGGGTACTTTGTATCAAGGTGGCGTTCGGGTACCTTTTATCGTATCTGGTGCCGGCGTTACCCGCCAGGGAGAGCGGGAGGACGCCTTGGTACACCTGACGGATATCCATGCGACCTTACTTGAAGTGGCCGGGGCAGACTTGCCCGGTGGTATTTACAATAGCCATAGCTTCGCTCATCTGCTGAGCCTGGGAAGCACGGAAGCCACTCGTGATTATAATTATACGGAAGTCACAAGTGGAAATGCCCCGGGCTGGACGATTAGGAATCGTCGCTACAAACTGATCGATTTTGAAAACGGCCGACAAGAATTTTACAACCTGGAGGTAGATTCTTTTGAATTGGCCGATCTACTGAGTGCACCGCTGAGTGATGAAGCTGCTGCTGCTAAAAGCGACCTGGAGACAGAAGCGGCGGCCATCCGTAACGGTTGGTCTTGCCGCGATCACATCCAGAACGGTACCGAAACTGGTATTGATTGTGGGACCGATGCTTGCGGTACTTGTACGACAAGTACTACACAAATCAACCAGGCGCTGGCCCTGGAGCTATACCCGAACCCCGTCCGGGAGCAGCTAACGGTGTCCGTTGAGGACCAAGTTATTGAGGCCGTCCGGGTATTTGATGGCCGTGGGCGTTTACTGACGGAACGTTCTGGTAACCAGACCCGGCGGGTGACCCTCAACGTTGGAGACCTGAAGGCTCGGCTGCTGCTGGTGGAAGTAACTACAGCGGAAGGGGTGGCCGTTAAGAAAGTGGTGAAACAGCATTAAGTCCAAAGACTTCTTACACCAGCTCTTCCCTGCGGGCTGGACCCCAATCGTGGCTTTTTGCTTGCTTTATTTGGCGTTGGGCGGGGTCGCAGGTGCAAGGGAAAGGATAAAAAGAGCAGGGTGAGAGGGCAAGCTCATCAGCTCCAACGCTACCATTCCTTTCCAATCCTTCCTCCCTTTTCTCCTTTCCTCCCTTCCTCTGTGCCCCGTACTTTGTCGGGGGAGGGGCCAAAACCTCCACCAAAAAAAACTTTACCTTCAGCTGTAACCATCTTCGAAAAGCCGGGTAACCCTTTTCGAACCCCACACACATGCGTACCGACGAAGACATTATGAAGGCCGTGGCGAACGGTGACCTGCAACAGCTCGGAGAGCTGTATCAGCGCTATCGCCGGCCGATCTATGGCTTCCTGCTCAAGCGGGTGAACGCACCCGCAACGGCCGAAGATCTGCTGCAAACGACCTTCGAACGTGTGATCAAGTACCGGGGTTCTTTCCGGGAGGGCAGCACCTTCCGAAGTTGGCTTTTCACCATCGCCCGAAATGCTATGCACGATGGCATGAAGCGGGAAAGCCGGATGCCCATTAAAAATGGTGTGGATATTGGTCGTCTGCCATTACTCACGCCTTCGGCCCAATGCGATTGGGAACGCCGGGAAACCGGCAACCAATCGCAGAAAGCGCTGGCAGCCCTGCCCGATGCCTACCGTGAAGTGGTCGACCTGGCCTGGAAGCGGGGGCTGAAGTATGCCGAAATCGGAGAAGTCCTTGGCATCTCCGAAGCCAACGTTAAAGTGCGGATTCACCGTGCCACCAAACAACTACGCGTTAACTACGCTAAACTGAACCAACAATGAAACCGATAACTGAAGACATGCTGGTGGATTACCTGGCCGGGGAACTCCCCGCCGATGATCGTGCCCTGGTGTATGAGGCATTGGGAGAAGACGCTGCCCTGGCTCGTGAACTGGAGGAGCTGGAGTCGGTAATGGAAATGATCGCCCTGGCTCCGGAACCTGAACCTTCGCCTCTTGCGGACCAACGGTTCGAGCGCATGCTCAACGCTGCCGTAAAAGGAGACGACTTGGCCTCCAGCGAGGTGGCGGTGGGCGCTACCCCTGCTGTTCCCAGCGTCAAGGTTCGCCGCTTGCCGTTCTACCAACGCCCACTGATGAAGATAGCCGGCATCGCTGCGGCGATCCTGCTCGTCTTTGCTGCTGGCCGCTTTTCCGTTGCAGGAGTTGATCCCGATCTCAACGAAGAACTGGCGTCTACTCGGGCACTGATGCTCGACCTGATGGAGAACGAACGTACCTCCGAGCGCATCCGTGCCACCACCGTCACCTTCGACCTCGAAACGGCTGACACCGAAACTACTCATCGACTGGGGTACATGCTCCGCAACGACGAAAATACCAACGTGCGCCTGGCGGCGCTCGAAGCCCTGCGCCGATTCCCCCACGACCCCGTGGTGCGCGAAGAACTCCTCGCCGCAATGAGCGAAACCCCACCCGACGTCGTTCGTTTCGAACTCATCGAAACCCTCGTACGGGCCAACGAAAAACGCATTCTGCCCTACCTCGAAGAAATTATGGATGCCGACACCCTGCCCCAACCTGTACGGGACGCGGCAGAGATGGCGAGGTTCAAACTGATTTAGCCCTGTTTAACCATTTATCACCTTAGCCCCCTCCCAAGCACGCAGCCTGCGTAGCCCCAATAAACCAATTTATCAAAAGACCAAAATTCAAACTAAGATGAAAAACATACTCTTCCTCCTTTTTTCTTTCTCCTCTTTCTTTCTTTTTGCCCAGTCAGAGCACCGAATTGCGGTTGGCAATAAAACGATTGAATTTCGGGAAATTGATCGCCTGATCATCGTCGGACATGATGAAAAAGATCTGAAAATTACGCGTAAAGGCGGCAGTTCCAAAGTAGACGAGCGCTCGAAAGGCATGCGTAAAATCAGTGCTAGCGGTAAAACGGACAATACCGGCTTCGGCCTCTCTTCGCAGGGGTTTGATGATAAGGTCGTAATTGATCAGGTGGGAAAAGGTGATGGTACCATAATGGTCTACGTGCCCAATACTGCAGTAGTAAAGGTTGTCCAGTCTACCTATCGTGGTGGTGACCTGGAAGTGGATAATTTCAAAGGTGAGCTCGACGTGAGTATGCACTACCATAAAGTGAAACTTTCTAATACCTATGGTCCCCTGGCCATTAACACGATTTACGGAGGCATTAACGCTTCGTTCTCCTCTGGTCCGCCTTCCGAAGATATTCGGCTGCACTCTACTTACGGTAATGTAGACCTTACGTTGCCCAAAAACGCCACCGCTAACCTGCGCCTTAGTACCAGTTATGGCAGTATGTATACGGACTTTGACGTTGATGTAAAAGCTAATATGGCGAACGCCGACGGGCAAAATGGATCAGATCACGATCATGACCATAAACATGGAGGACTAACCGGTACCATCAACGGCGGCGGTAAACTCATCTCCCTGAACGCTACGTACAAGAATATTTACCTGCGGAAACTGGAGTAACAATGGTTATAAATTGCAGGTTACAAGTTGTAGCATATACCCTCTGATTCCTGCAACCTGCAACTTGTAACCCGCAACCTGCCCCCCTCAACTAGTAACCCGACAACTTTCTCCACATGAAATTCCTTCTAAGCCTCCTGCTGGTGGCCAGCCCGATCCTTGTCTTTTCCCAAGCTGGCCGGCAAGAAATTCCACTAAAAAATGCCCGTGAAATTTTCGTTTTTGGTGACTTAAGCGGCGTTCATATTACCACCGGGGGCACCAACACGATAAAGATTAACCATGTCCTGACGGTAGAAGGAGAAGACCAGCCGGCACTGCGTCAATTAGACATTGTCCGTGAAGGTGGGACAATCAAGATTCTGGAAAAGAAGCCGACGACTAAGCTGATCAAAGACAAGTTTCCGGGGAACGGAATGAACGTCTCACACGGCCCCAATCAGAAAAATGATGGAGACTATAGGGGCGTGAGGGTGGTCGCCTATCTCGAAATTGTCGTTCCCGCAGGGGTGAAGGTCTCTGCAGAAACAGTGTACGGCGGTCTCAACGCGCAGGGCGTTATGGAGATGCCCATGGCCAAGTCGAAGTACGGAACGGTCGAAGTAGTTTTCGCCGAAAATGCTAGGATCAACGGACTTGACTATGAAAGCGAATACCAATCAGTAGACGTAACCCTACCCGCTAATACCTCCGGAGACCTGCAACTCAGAACTACTTTCGGCAGCATGTTTACGGACTTCGACTTTCCCATCAAGGCAAATATGGACCAAGCGGGCCACAACCACGGCTACAAAAGCCAACCCATTGATGCGGAGCTTAACGGCGGAGGCAGAGACATCACCCTGAAGGCTAAATACCAAAACATTTATCTCCGTAAACTAGAGTAATACTCAGGGGGCAGGATTCCTGAGTACTAAATACTGCGCACTGAATCCTATTTCCTGAATACTGTAACCTTTCCCCATCCACCAACGGCAACTAAGCAAACCCCCGTCTTCCCAATTCACAAACCCAGTATCATGAAACGTTTTTTTCAACTGTTACTCGTCAGCCTTCCCATTTTCGCTTTTGGTCAGGGCGACCTACAAGAAATTGCCCTGGAGGGGGCTACGGCCATTCACGTCTATGCGGCGTTCAGTTCTGTTTCCGTAACAACTGGTGGGAATGGTGTAGTGGCGGTAAACCATACCCTCACGGTTGATGGTGCGGACCGGCCAGACCTGCGTCACCTCGCAGTAGAACGTAAGGACGGCATTATACATCTCCGGGAGGTGAAGCCTACGGCTAAAACACTTCAGCGGGAGTTCCCCGGAGGGAAAGGGCAGAACATCACCAGCGGCCGGGAAGGAGGTAAAGGCGTCATTAATGGCTTAGTGGTAGACGCGACCCTAGAGATAGTGGTGCCTGCTGGAATAAAGATTGTAGTGGAGACCAACTACGGTGGGATCAAAGCCGTCAACGTTGCGGGCCTGGTCAAGGCCCATGCAAAGTATGGTACAGTAGATGTCATTTTTGCTGCCGTCAGCCCAATGCCTAATCTTGACCTGTACAGTAATTATGGCGCAGTAGACGTCACCATCCCGGCTGGTCGGGGTGCCAATCTGGACCTCACCACCGAATACGGCGAATTACTTACCGATATGGATATTCTTATTGATACA
This sequence comes from Lewinella sp., assembly GCA_045110355.1. Taxonomy (GTDB): domain Bacteria; phylum Bacteroidota; class Bacteroidia; order Chitinophagales; family Saprospiraceae; genus Neolewinella. The sequence continues at coordinate 7,546 of JBGCFZ010000287.1, forward strand.
AATGCCAGTGAAGAAAAAGAATTTTTCCAACGGGTCATCGGTACTATTGCGGGAGGAGGCACGCGCATAAAATGCGAAGCACCTTATGGGGATGTGTATCTCCGCGAGGGGTAAACGCCTGGGGCCTATATAGATTGATAGTATGATAGATTTATAGTGCTGCCGCACTAGGTAGCTCGTAGCCCTCTCCCCCGGCCCCTCTCCTCGGGAGAGGGGAGGCAGCTCTGCTCGCTGCGCTCGTAGCGGCAAATAGGTCCGAAAAGACCAAGAAAAATGCAGTAAAAAATTGTCTGAATGGCCTGTGGTCATTTTTTCTGCAATCTGCAACCCGCAACAAGATTTAGAGTAGTCTCCGCTCCGGGGCCCAAAGCATTATTTACGTGACGCTTAGGGGACCCGGAGTTTTTCGTTTAACGCATGCCGTAATCATAACCAATTTTGAGCAGGTCAACAATCTCAGGAGTGATTTCGCCCGGCCCGCTAACGCGGATAGAATGACGGAACTTGTCCTTCTTAATGGCGAGGCCCGATTTGTGGAGCGCAGAACTGGTTTAGGGTTTTCGTTCGCGACCTTATCCGCGCCCTGATGATTACGGCGTCGTTGCGAAAATCCTCATTTAAAGGAGCAAGGCCGCTGGCTGTAGCCAAAGCCATTATTATGGCCGCGCTGAAAATTACTAAACATACTCCTCCGCCTCATACCCCCGCAACCGTTCCTCCAGCTCCCGCAGCTCCCGCACACTCTTTTCATTCATCCGCCAGGCCAGTAGCATGGGGACGACGGTGAGCGCTCCAATGATGGGCCAAACCCGCCAGGCAAGGCCATCATTGATGGGTAAGAATGGGTCGATCCCGTAGTGTAAACGGAGGGTCCAGTTGAATAAGGCAAGTAGAAAAATAACAACAGCCGCTACGTCAAAAGGAAAACGCCGCATAGCGTACCGCTGAAAATCCCGAAGTTTATCGGCCAGTTCCGCCACACTGAACCGTTCCAGGTTGATCGTCGGAACAGTCTGCACTGGAAACAGAAACCCGTTGATCAGGAGGGCAACTGCTCCGGCCACTAGGGGAAGGCTGATCATTTGATCCTGCCAGTTAGTGTAGGCCAGGATGCTTGCAAGGACAACGTAGATCATTCCGAAAAGACCGCCGACCCGATGCACGGTGTTTGTTGAGCGCACGGACTTCCAGTCGCGTTGAAGCCGACGGAGGTCTACTGCTGCCAAATTAAGCCGCAAGCTCTGATCTAGTTCCAGTTGTTCCTGTCGGAAGAGCGATTCGATTTGCTGGTAATTCATGCGTTTTCATTTTTTGGATTTAGCAGTGTCGTAAGGTGCTTCCTAATGCGGGTTAGCCGGGTACCGACATTGGAGGAGGAGATGCCAAGAATCTGACCGATGGCCTCATAATCATAACCGTCCAGGTGAAGCAACAGCAAAGAGCGGTCGGCTAATCGGAGTTGCCGAATGGTGTTGTACAGCAGTTCACGCTGTTCTCTTTCGCCGTTTTTTTCGGGGACTCGCTGGAAGAAGTACTCATGTGGAGACGGAACCTCCCGCGAACGCCGGCGGTGTTGTTTGCGGTAAGCAGAAATGGTGGTATTGATCGCGATTCGGTACACCCAGGTAGAAAGCTTGAAGGCGGGGTTGTACTTCGGAAAAGACCGCCAGAGTTGTAAGACGATCTCTTGCTCCAGGTCACGCCAGTCTCCTGAATCCGGGCAGTGCGTCCGGATGATCTGATAAAGTAACCGCTGGTGATCACGCAGAACGGCCAGAAAAGCCTCCGTCTGATCTGGCGTCGTTATTTCCGTACCGTCGCTTACGGCGACGGCCTTTAAATAATCTGACCAGGCAATTGTTCCGGAAGACATCATGAGTGCTTTTACCCATTATTCGCTGCTCGGGGAGAAAAATCACAGGCGGGCGAAAAAATTATCCTAAAATATCTTTCACTACGTGCCCATGCACATCCGTCAACCGAAAATCTCTGCCCTGAAACGGATAAGTCAGCCGTTCATGGTCGACCCCCATTTGATGGAGAATGGTTGCTTGTAAATCGTGGACGTGGACGGCGTCCTTGGTCGGGTAATAGCCGAATTCATCAGTAGTGCCGTGGGTGAAACCCTGCTTAAGGCCACCGCCCGCCATCCACATTGTAAAGGCCGCACCATGGTGGTCCCGGCCCTTGAACGGGTTGGTGATGCCTCCCCGATTTTCCTGCATCGGTGTCCGGCCAAATTCTCCTCCCCAAACAATCAGCGTGTCTTCCAGCATCCCACGCTGTTTCAGGTCGGTGAGCAGGGCGGCCATCGGCCGGTCCACTTCCTGGCAGCGGGCCTTGAAGCCACCGTGGAGGTTTTCGAAGTTGTTGCTGCCGTGGCTGTCCCAGCCCCGATGGTACAACTGGATAAAGCGAACGCCCCGTTCGGCCAGCCTGCGGGCCAGCAGACAGTTGTTGGCAAAGGAATTTTCTCCTGGCTGGGTACCGTAGAGTTCGTGGATATAGTCGGGCTCCTGGCTAACGTCCGTCGCTTCGGGAACCGTCATCTGCATCCGAAAAGAGAGTTCGTATTGCTCGATGCGGGACAAAACGTTAGGGTCGCCTACTTCCTCGTGTTCCCGCCGGTTCAAATCACCGATGGCGTCGAGTGTACGGCGGCGCACGTCGCGAGAAATACCATCAGGGTTATTGACGTACAACACCGGGTCGCCCTTTGACCTAAACTCTACCCCCTGATAATTAGACGGTAAAAAACCACTTCCCCACAAGCTTTTTCCTCCGCTCGGTGCTGATTGGCCAGAGACCATCACGATGAAGCCCGGCAGGTCGGCGTTGTCCGTCCCCAGGCCGTAAGTAACCCACGAGCCGAAGGAGGGTTTGCCGGGTTGCGTGCCGCCAGTATGCATGAAGAGTTGGGCAGGAGCATGGTTGAATTCTTCGGTGGTCACGGCCTTCAAGAAGGTAACTTCGTCAACTTTTTTGCTGAACTCCGGGAGTAGTTCTGATACCCACGCACGGCTGTCGCCGTGCTGCCGAAACGCAAACTGCGGCCCCAGCATCTCCGGCACTCCACGAATGAAGGCAAAGCGTTTTCCGTCGAGAAAAGACGGCGGACAAGGCTTGCCGTCCAACTTCGCCAACTCCGGCTTATAGTCAAACAACTCCAACTGTGAAGGGGCTCCCGCCATGTGCAAAAAGATGACCCGTTGCGCCCGGGGTGCCAGGTGCAAGGCCCGTTCCAGCGCCTCACTGACGGCATCTTTTTTTTGCGTCGGCCCCTCGCAACCAAGCATCCCCAACGCCATGCCGCCGATGCCGAAGGCGGCACTACGGAAAAGCTGCCTGCGGGTTAGGTAGCTTTGGTTACGGGCCCACCATTCTTGTTGTAGCTGAGTCATGATTTTATCGTTTTACGAGCACCTCGTCAAGGTTTAAGATCGCCCGGCAAACGGTTTCCATTGCGGCGGAATCACTCCGCAAATCTTCCCGGTTGAGTTGATAAAGTTCCTCCAGCCGGGCCAGTCGGAAGCTGTCGGGAGGGCGCGCGGTAGCGCGCTCGTAGGCGAGGCTGATTTGAGCTTGTGGCTGATCAGGTAGCGCTTCCTGGACGGATTCAGCGAGGGCGTTAGCAGCTTCAACGTAGACCGGGTCGTTGAGGGTAACCATGGCCTGCAGCGGTGTATTGGTCCGGATGCGGCGGGAGACGCACAGCTCACGGGGTGGCGCATCAAACAACAGCATAGTAGGGTAGGGGCTGGCACGGCGAAAGAAGGTGTACAGGCCACGTCGGTGGTTTTGCTTGTCGGGGCTGGTCCGCCAGCGGGCCACGTGGCGGATGACGTTCCAAACACCCTCCGGTTGGTAGGGCATCACGCTGGGGCCGTAAATTTCGGGATTCAGCAGTCCGCTCACCGAAAGGGCCTGGTCGCGTATTTGCTCAGCGCTCAGCCGGAAGCGTGGCCCGCGGGCCAGCCACTGATTTTCGGGGTCGTAGGCCAGGGAGGCCTCGTCGATGGTGCTGCTTTGTTGGTAAGTTTCGGAGGTGACGATGGTTCGCAATAGCGCCTTCAGGCTCCAGGCTTGCTCCTGGGTAAACTCCAGCGCCAGCCAATCCAGTAGCTCCGGGTGGGCGGGGCTGTCTCCCTGGATGCCGAAATCTTCCACCGTTTTTACGATGCCGCTACCGAAGAGTTCCGCCCAGACGCGGTTCACGAGCACGCGGCCGGTCAGCGGGTTGTTTTGGTCGACCAGCCACTGGGCTAGTCCGAGGCGATTTTGAGCGAATTGCTTGCCGGTTTTATCGTAAGAAGCCGGAGGGCGTGGCAGCAAAGTGTCCGCTTCCATCAGCCAGTTGCCGCGTACGAAGAGGCGGTTGACCCGGCTAAAGGAGTCTTTGTGTTCCTGCATTACGGGTACTTTCAAGGGGCGCTCCAGACGGGAGATGGCGGCTTGTAGTTCTTCGATGGTTTTGTCGGAGAGCGTATCCGTTTCCACCTTGCTTTTCAACCTGGCCAGCTCCTGCGTCCGCGCCCTGGAATGAAGCGGCATCTTGGGGTGATCTGAAGTGAGGTCCGCGTCAATGGTGTTGTTAAAATAGCCTTTAACCGTATAGTATTCTTCGTGCCGAACGGGGTCATACGGATGGCTGTGGCACTGCACGCAGCCGAAGGTGGCCCCTTGCCATATTTCCATGGTTACGTTGGTGCGGTCGAGTACGGCCTTGACGCGAAACTCCTCGTCGTCGGTGCCGCCCTCATCGTTCGTCATGGTGTTGCGGTGGAAGGCGGTGGCCAACAAGTCTTGGTCCGTTGGCTTAGGCAGCAGGTCGCCGGCTAGCTGACGAATCGTAAAACTGTCCAGCGGCATGTCTCGGTTAAACGCGTCGATCACCCAGTCGCGGTAGAGATACATCGTGGGACGAATGTGGTCTTTTTGGTAGCCCTGGCTGTCAGCGTAGCGCGCAAGGTCGAGCCAGAAAGTAGCCCACCGTTCACCAAAATGCGGGGAGGCCAGCAGGTCGTCAACGATGGCCAGATAAGCTTCTTC
>JBGCFZ010000288.1:0-2874 GCA_045110355.1 Lewinella sp.
TTGGCGGTTTCGAGGCGGGCCCATTCTTCCCAGAGGGAGATGCCGGTGGCTGCTTCGACCATTTCGGCGAGGTGGGCTCCGCCCACCCGGCTAGCGGTTTCGAGGAAGACGAAGCTGCCGTCGGGCAGCTTGATAAACTCGGTATGGCTGGCGGAGAATTGCATGTGGAAGGCGTCCATCACCTCGCCGGTCAAGCGGCGCAGCGTCTCCGCATCGGGGTGGTGATACGGGACACTGACAGAACGGAAAATGCCACCGCCGTGGGCCACCTCGAAGGGCGTATCCAGGTAACGGGATATCTGACAAAAGACGATTTCTCCATCAACGCTGATCGAATCGGTGTGGTACACATCACCCGGCCGGAACTGTTCTACGAGGTACTGGTCTCGCTTGTCTCCCAGACTGTGAACGTGCTGCCAAAGTTCCTCTGCAGAATGCACTTTTTTAATTCCCGTAGCACTGGCCTCTCCGCGTGGTTTCACCAGGCAGGGGTACTCAATGGTGTTAGCAAACTCGGTAAGCCGAACGTCGTTGAACAGGTCACTGAATTTTGGTACCGGCACCCCCTGGTCACGGGCCTGGACGCGCATGGCCAGTTTGTCTCGAAAATACCGCGCTGTTGTTTGTCCCATTCCCGGCAGGCGGAATTCCTCCCTTAAGAATGCAGCTTTTTCCACATCGAAGTCGTCCAGCGCGACAATACGATCGATCTGCCGGCTGCGCATCAACCAGGATACACCATTAGCCAGATTCGCCAAATCAGCTGCAGCATTGCTGTCCGAATCAATAAAGAAAAACTCATCGATGGCTTCCCGGGGCCAATCAGCGTGCTCCAGTGCCTTCACGGTAATGAAGTAAACGGTATTACCCGCCTCTTTGGCGGCACGGAGAAAGGGAGAACCTTTGAAGTAGCAGGAGATGCAGAGGAAAGTCATAGGTAGATTGATAGATTGATAGTAGGTAGATTGATAGCGCTACCGCAAGTGGATGCTCGCTTCGCTCGTCAATACAAGACACTGGACAGACAGGTTAGCTTATCCGGCAGTCTCGTAAATCTAACCAGAGATTCGGGGAGTTGTGCACTGCTTATTAAAAAACCTTCTTTGTACCTGCGGCCGCGCCTAAAAAGGCTGCTTGTGTGAACTTTATTACCGGGTCTGGTTGTACTATAAATCTACCTTCTATAATCTATCAATCTAAAATATGGCCCTCGTAGAATCCACCATGCTCCCCATCGGCACCGTTGCTCCTGATTTTAACCTGCAAGACACCGTTTCGCCGGTGAAACTGAATTTTGCTGACGTAAAGGGCGAAAAGGGCACCCTAGTTTACTTCATTTGCAACCATTGCCCCTACGTGATCTACACCATTGAGGAACTCGTGGAAGTAGCGATGGGCTACGAAGACCTGGGCATTGGAACGGTAGCGATCAGCTCCAACGATGTGGATAAGTACCCGCTTGACAGCCCCGACAACATGGAAGCGTTCGCCATGAACAATATGTTCAATTTCCCTTACCTGTATGACGAAGACCAGTCCGTTGCCCGCGCCTATGACGCTGCCTGCACCCCTGATCTTTATCTTTTCGACGCCGACCAAAAGCTCTATTACCGTGGTCGCCTCGATGCCAACCGGCCCAATTCCGGCCTTGCCCCCGATGGTGCTGACCTTCGGGCTGCCATCGACGCTATGCTGGCGGGGGAACCTAGCCCAGAGAAGCAGTATCCTAGTGCGGGGTGTAACATAAAGTGGAAGTAAAAGCCTCCGGCTTTTTAGACGGAAACTTGCTTCGCTCGTTTTCTTTTAGACGCTTCGCTTTTAGGCTCCACAAGAATTTGCTCACTTCGCTCGTGTAGCAGTTTAAATGCAACCTGCACAAAGTCGACTGTCTCAGTACCAGAACCTCAAACCCTAAAACAAATCAGCAATGTTTTTACGACTACTCTCTATTGTTTATTTCTTATCCTCCCTGAATGCTTATGGACAAACACCTCAAGATGCAAGTAGTCAAGTAATTAAAAGTGGAGAAAAAGGAAAAAATCGTTATGAAATCAGAGTCGTGGAATTACCTTCTGATGAAAAGAAAGACTTATTATTCCCATTAGATAGTGAACCGGACACTTCTCAATACGGCGCAGTTTCACATTATCACATTCTACCAAGAAAGGGGCATGAAGCTTACCGCATCAGGGTAACCTTACCACCAAATTATTCTCCCCAAAAAACATATCCAACGGTTTACTACCTGGACAGTTGGTGGCTGTCAGAAATCGTTTTGGGGACAAATACCTTATTGACACAATCTCAACGGATTGAGCCGATGATTTTCGTAGGCGTTTCAAATACTGGAGGTTTTGACAGCTGGAATAAGCAGCGGTTGTTAGATTTTAGTCCTTCAAAACTTACCAAAGAAAACACGACAGTCGTTATCATATTGCAATATCCAAAGTACATGTCTCCAAAACACACTGGTAATGCAGCATCGTTCTTGGACTTTCTTGAAAATACTATCATCTCTGAAGTTGAAGCGAACTATGCGGTTAAACCCGGAGAATCAGGAGTTATCGGACATTCTTTTAGCGGGTTATTCGGATATTATTCCCTCCAGGCAAAGCCTGATCTTTTCAAGAAATACCTATTGATTTCTCCTTCAATGTGGTGGGAAGCGGCCAAGATCGTTGACGATGAAACACTAGAGCAGTTTTCCCAACAAACAACCCCTCATGAGGTATTCATTTCTTATGGCACCGATGAACCTCCCTTGCTGACAGATCCGATTATGCGTCTCGATTCTTTTATCAACAACAAACCGATGGAAGCATTGTCCTATAAGCTCGTCCCATATGAGAACCGGAACCATAACTCAGTTATTCC
>JBGCFZ010000289.1:0-6937 GCA_045110355.1 Lewinella sp.
GATGCAGATGTCGTGGAAGTTCGTCTTCCGGCCGGTGGCCGCAGTTACGCCCCAAAAGACCGTCGGATTTCCGTTGAACACTTGCTTAACGATGTCTTCATCCAGGATGGCACGGTTCTCCCCATCAAGTTGAACGGTCAATCTTTTCTCTAACGGATCCCAATTAATCCACAGCAGGTGCTTCTTACCATCCTCCAGGTTGGGGACTGCTTCGGGGCCAACTACACTCGCAAAGTGGTGGGGCTGACCGTTGACGTTGATCGCAACGTGGTCGGGCTCAGGGTCGGCCAGGTGGTAATTCTGATAGGTGTCAAATTCGATACCTAGTGAGGGATACAGGCCGGCAAAACCCATGCCTTCTCCCCGGTACCCCGTCCGCATGGTGGGGTGAAAAATGAAACCGATACCGTCGGCTCCTAAGTCATCGTTCTTGCCAAAAACCAGGCAGACCGTTATCTCAAACGGACGGTTGAGGTCGATGGCCTTTTCGTACCAGGCGGAGCCACTGGCAAACTGCACGTCGGGGGTCAGCCGGATGCATTCGTCGTTCAGGATGCGGGCCGTACCGCCTAGTTTAAATTCTTCTACGCTGCTTTGAGCGGAGAGGAAGGGGGGAAGGGCTAAAAGGAGGAAGGAAAAAAGGAGGATGGGGCGAAAAGGAGGGAGAATAGCGTGCATCTACAATCGGGGTTGGACTACAGGTAGAACGTGATATTACCGATTGAGTTGTTGGGAAGGGGTTCTTCTGTAAGATCCCGGAGGGATCGAACTTTTTTTGCCCTGAGTGAGGCGGAATGCCGAAACTCGGGGTAAAAGGTTGTTAGGGAACTTTTGCGGCGCGAAGCGTCGCAATGGATACCCCCAGGGGCCCTGGTAAAAGTCCGCTATGCGGCCTTTCACCAAGAGCAAAAATGATTTGACTACTCCGTGCGCAATAGATCTACTGCTTAGGCTTCAACCCCAGACGTACCGACACAACGTGGCTGTAGGTGCTCCGTCCATCGTCTTCTCCAAGGTCGGTGTAAGCATAGTCTACATTAAGCTTCCCTACTTTGAGGCCCAGACCCAGGCTGGGCCGGGAGTTGAGTCGTTCCACCTGATCAAAATCCTGGATACGCTGCAGCTGGGAGACGCCGGCACGCAGGAAGATGAAATCTGAGTAGCCTGCTTCAAGGCCGAAGGCTGGGTCGATGCTGATGGGATCGGCGGAGAGGAGGGTATTTCGTTTTCCGTCGGTGGTGGCAATGAGGTCCAGCTCGGCGGTAAGGCCGATGTCTTTGGTGATGTTGAATTTCCGGTTTACGGCCAGAATCAGGGTCGGATTGGTCGTTTCAACGCTGTTGATGGGAATTTCATTCCCGGTCAGACTAAGTGTTTCCCGCTCCGTATCGGTGAAGCTGAAAGACCAGGCGTTGAAAGTGGTGGTGATGTCTCTTGCCAGGAGTGCGAACGTCCAATCTCCCCGATCCATTTGGGCACCGAGGTCGATACCAAAGCCCCAGCTGTTGGCAAATTGGCCAATAGTACGGCGAACGATCTTTACGTTACCGCCCAGGCGGAGTTCTCCATTGGGTTTTGGGAAAGCGCGTGCGTAGGTGCCAAGAAAGGCATAGTCGGCAGCCGAGAACTCGGTGATGTTTTCAAAATTGATGGTGCCGTCAGCTTCGTAAAGCGACAGCGTATTGGGAATGTTGTCAATACCAAAGCGGATGATGCTAAGGCCGATACGTTGGTTCTTTCCAGACAGTGGTAGGGTGAACCCCAGGTAATCGTAATTCCCGACACCGCCGAACCATTCGGCGTGCATGGCCCCGATTTCGAGGCCTTCGTCCGGAGCTAATCCGGCCAGGCCGGCGGGGTTCCAGGCGGCAGCATAAACGTCCTTTTGCCCGGCCACTACAGCAGTACCCATGGCGTGTGCTCTGGCACCGACGCCGATGGTCAGGAACTCATTGCTGTATTTTTGAGCGTTCATTGCATCCTGCGTCCCCGCCCAAAAGGCAAGCGTAAGAAAAAGTGTGTAAAGTCTTGTAATCATATTTTCAGTAATCAGGGGTCAGTGATCAGGGGTCAGTATTCAGGGGTCAGCACTCAGGGATCAGTGTTCAGGGGGCAGAACCCAGTATTCAGCGTTTGATACTTATATACTGTCTAAACGAAGGATAAGCCGTTGCCGTCTGTCAGTCGGTAAAATAATGATACCTTGGGTCGGCTAAACGTTATCAACCGACAAAATGAACGAAGCGATCGTAGACCTTCGTGGGGCAAATATCCGACAAGGCGGGCGGAACATCCTGGAAAATGTTGATCTAAAGATCGCGCCGGGGGAATTCGTCTATTTGGTGGGTAAAACTGGTGCGGGTAAATCCAGTCTGCTAAAAACACTTTACGCTGCGCTGCCCCTCGGTGGTGGATCGGCCACCGTAGCTGGTTTTAACCTGGCGAAAACGGGCAGAAAGAAAATCCCCCAACTGCGTCGAAAGCTGGGCATTGTCTTTCAGGACTTCAATCTTCTGATGGACCGGTCGGTCGAGGACAACCTACGCTTTGCCTTACAGGCTACCGGTTGGAAAAAAGGTAAGCCTGCCGAGCAACGTATTGATGAAGTACTGACGGCGGTAAGTCTTGGCGACCGACGGCGAACAATGCCACATACCCTCAGCGGTGGCGAACGGCAGCGAATTGCCTTTGCCCGGGCACTACTCAACTCCCCTACCCTTTTCATCGCCGACGAAGTTACCGGCAACCTCGACCCCGACACCAGTAAAGACATCCTGGAATTGATGCGACGACTGGGCAAAGAACACGGAACAGCAGTGCTGTTTGCTACACATGATTACCGGCTGCTGGATACCTTTCAGGCGCGGGTCGTTCGGTGTGAAGGAGGGAGGGTTTTTAATGCGGAGAGGTAGGGATAGTGCGTAGTTTTTAGCGGGTAGTGTGCTGCCGCATTTGGATGCTCGCTTCGCTCGTAAGGAAGGCGATATTTGATTGGCGATGGCGCTGCCGCATGCCCAACCAACCTTAATTAAGCTTCATTAACCCAGGCCCTGGCTAAAATCTCCCTACTTTTGTCAAAGAGGTCTTTAACCGGAGGACAGCGTCGACAATGTCGGCGGTAGCATCTGGTGGCAGGCTGACAGCACTAATAGAGCAACAGACCAAATTACCAAACGTGTCCTCCCCCCGTCCCAATCAACTCTACGTCATCTTTAGTCTCTCGCTGGTCCTCTTCCTGCTGGGGTTAGTTGGTTTGTGGACGTTTCAGGCGAGTTACCTCACCAAACAACTGCAAGAGAACCTTGACATCATTGTTGAATTGGAAGTTGACCATACTAAGGAACAACGGGAGGTCTTACTGCTCGAACTTCAGGCGGCGACTTACCATCAACCGGGAAGTACCCCCGAGTATGTGCCCAAAGAACAAGCCCTTAAAGACATGGGCGAAGACCTGGAACGGGACCTGGGAGACCTGGGCCTGAACAACCCTTTGCTCGATGTAGTCACTTTCAACGTGCCGGTTACCTATTTACAATCAGACAGCCTTGCGGCAATTGCTGCCGAGCTACAGGTAAAACCGGGCGTAGCGGGTGTTTTTTACCAAGACAATTTCATCGATAGAATTGCGGCCAACGCCCGGAAGCTTGGTTGGATATTGCTAGGCCTTGCGGCACTTTTTGCCCTCGTCGCTGGCCTGTTGATCCACAATACTGTCCGGCTGTCCTTGTATGCTAATCGTTTCACGATTAAGACGCAGGAACTGGTCGGCGCAAGCTGGGGGTTCATCAGCCGACCCTACCTGTGGCGAGCCGTTGGTCAGGGCATTCTGGCCGGACTGATTGCGCTAACCGGAGTACTGGGCCTTCAGGTCTGGTTACAGTCCGTATTACCTGAACTTGACTTATTTGCGGAGCCAGTTCGGCTGGCCCTCCTTTACGGCGGCATTCTCCTGCTTGGTTTACTGATTAACTTCGTTAGCCATTATGTCGTGGTTCGTCGCTACCTTCGCCTCCGCTTAGACGATTTATACTAAGTACAAGTTGCAGGTTACACGTTGCAGCCGTTGAAACTTGCAACCTGAAACTTGAAACTTGCAACCTGAAACTTGCAACCAGTAACTTGAAACCTGCAACTTGAAAACATGAGTAAGCAAAGAAAGAAAAAGGAAGATCGTAAGGCGGCGCAGCGCGCCAAAGCCTCCAAGCGGGACAATACCCGGGTAGCTCCCGCAACTCCGGTAACCACCCGGAGTACGCGCAGCTTCGCAGCTGATACCAGCAACGCCAAAAAACGTGCCCTGACCTTCGGCAGGGATACTTACCTGTGGATGGGTATCGGTTTCGCACTTGTTATCCTGGGTATGCTCTTGATGAGCGGTGGACGCGGAGACGACCCAGCGGTTTTCGACGAAAATGTAATCTACTCTTTCCGTCGGATCACCCTGGCGCCAATTGTCATCCTGAGTGGCCTGGGAACGGTGATCTATGCTATTTTGAAGAAATAGATTTAGGGTTCAGTCTTCAGGGTTCAGGATTTAGCAATCAGGGTTCAGGGGGCAGTAATCAGTAATTAGGGTTCAGGGTTTAGAAATAGGGGTTCAACTTTCATTTTTTGCCCTTCTTTTGTCTACTTACGGCCCCGGCCCGCACGATACTGATACTGACTAATCCTGACCGTTGAACCCTGAACCCTGATTCCTGAACACTGAACCCTGAACACTAAATACTGAGCCCTGAGCCCTAAACCCTGATTCCTGCACACTGAACACTAAAAATGTTAGAATTACTCAAAGCACTGGTCCTGGGTATCGTCCAGGGGCTTACCGAATTTCTTCCCGTATCCAGCAGCGGACATCTTGAGCTGGCCAAATGGGTAATGCAAGACGACAGTCTGGCTGCCGAAAGCATGCTGATGACCGTTACGCTGCACGCGGCTACGGCGCTGGCGACGATGGTGGTTTTCCGCAAAGACATCCTGGAAATCCTTAAAGACCTTTTTAAATTTCAATGGAACGACGGGACAAAATTTGCTGCACTAATTGTGGTTAGCATGATCCCTGCGGCAATTGTGGGGGTACTCTTTGATGACATGCTGGAGGCCCTCTTTGATCGGCAGATCGTGTTGGTTGCCATCATGCTTATCATCACCGGTCTCCTGCTTTTTCTGGCAGACCGTGCGAAGAATACCGAAAAAGCAGTGGACTGGAAAGATGCCGTAATTATCGGTCTGGCACAAGCCGTGGCCATCCTGCCCGGCATCAGCCGTTCTGGGGCTACGATCTCTACCAGCGTAATGCTTGGAATCGATCGGGAGAAGTCGGCGCGTTTCAGTTTCCTGATGGTGGTACCGCTAATTCTTGGTAAAATGGTTAAGGACTTGATGGATGGTGACTTCGGCGCCAGTTCGGTCTCTCTGCCCGAATTAAGTATAGGCTTCCTGGCAGCATTCATCACTGGTATACTGGCCTGCGTCTGGATGATCAAGCTGGTAAAAAAGGCTGAGCTAAAGTGGTTTGCTTATTACTGTTTTGCGGTGGCGGCGTTGGTACTGATTTGGAAAGTAGTGATGAGCTGATGATGGGCGGGGACGCAGGTGCGGAGAGAAGTTGAGGGCAAGCTGATCCGTCCATGGGCGCTGCCCAGACCGCCCCCACCCCGGATTCCGGCCGCTGCGCTAGCCTCCATCCGGGGTTACTCAGGGGCGACCCCTACGGGGTTATTTCACCCCGCGCTGAAAATCCATTCGGGTAATGTCCCCATTAGAGACGGCAAAACCATTGACTTTACCGGGCATACTGCCGGAATAGCGCAAGGTTACAGTTGCAGCGATTTTTTTTAGCGTTAGGTACAAGGGTTTTCTCCATTTGTTCTGGGCACATCAGCACAGTAATTATGAACATTAGGGCGACGGCGCGCAGGATGCAGGGGGAGGTTTAGGGCAGGGTTTCAGTCGAGGCTGGCCGCTGCGCGGCCAGTGGCATGGCCGTTTCCCAGGGCTCACCACGGATGTCGGCCGATACGCGCACCTGCATCCTGGGTTCGTTAGGGTATACTCCTACGGAGTCATTAGATCTCATTGCTTCTAAATACCTTTCTTTGCACCTGCGGCCGCGCCGAAATCGCTTATCACTTATCGCAGACCCTTATCACTTATCATAATGCTTTCTCCCTCTACCACCCCACCCTTCACCTTCCAGGAAGGTTGTCTGCTGCTCATCGACAAACCGAAGGGCTGGACGAGTTTTGACGTCGTCAATAAAGTCCGCTGGGCCATCCGGAAGCATCTCGGCGTCAAGAAGATCAAGGTTGGCCACGCTGGCACACTGGACCCCATGGCGACCGGCATGCTCAATATTTGCACCGGCAAGTGGACCAAGCGCCTGCAGGAACTGCAGGGCATGGACAAAACCTACACCGGCACCGTTACCCTGGGCGGCACCACCGCCTCCTACGACGCCGAAGAGCCCGTCAACGAAACCTTCCCCACCGAACACATCACACCGGAGATGATCCGCGCCGCCGCCGAGTCACTCACCGGCGACCTCCAGCAACTCCCCCCGATCTACTCCGCCATCAAAGTCGACGGCGTACCGCTGTACAAAAAGGCCCGGCGCGGCGAGATGGTCGAAGTCAAAGCCCGGCCCGTCACCGTCCACGAATTCAAAATCACCCGCATCGAACTGCCGGAGGTGGACTTCGAGATCAGCTGCTCCAAAGGAACCTACATTCGCTCGCTGGCCCACGATTTAGGAAAAGCGCTGGATTCCGGTGGATATTTGACGGCGCTGCGGCGAACACGGGTCGGGCCGTATACCAAAGAGGAGATGTGGACGGTGGAGGAACTGCTTACTATCATTGCGGGGGAGAACTTTTGACTTTTGACTTTTGATGTTTGACTTTTGACTTTTGATATGCTACCGCACGAGCACTCGCTGCGC
>JBGCFZ010000290.1:0-17275 GCA_045110355.1 Lewinella sp.
GTTTCCTCGAAGCTCAGTTCAGGATGCGCATGCAGGTGTCTCCGGATACCGACGGTAGCCTGAAGGCCTTCTTGAGCAGCGGCGGAAATTCGTTTTTGAAGATCAGACATGGGAAGTATTGAAGTTATTATCGTAGGGTAATGCTTTCCATTTTACTACCAAGGGTCAACTGGTCCACCACTTCCTGTCCTTCAGTCACAGCGCCAAAGATGGTATAGTCACCATCGAGGTGGGGGGTGGCCCGGTGGGTAAGGAAGAACTGTACGTTTTCGGTATCCTTTCCAGAACTGGCCATACCGATCAACCCCGCACGGTTCCACCGGACACCGGGGGTCTCGGTTCGGATCGTAAAATCTTCCGCCCCGTACCCATCCCCCAGGCTACCCCCGCCCTGTGCTACGAAGTTGGGAACAACCCGGTGAAACACTTTACCGTCGTAATAGCCCGCCTTTACCAGTTCCAAAAAGCTGGATACCGTTGCTGGCGCGATGTCTGGCCAGAGTTTCAGTACGATCCGACCCATTTCGGTCCTGATGACGACTTCCTTACCTGCATCCGTACCAATCAGCTTCCAGTTAATTGGTTTGGCCGGGGCACCTGCTTTATCTGGTCCTGGAGCGTCCTCTCCGGCCAGCGCTGCACGAGCGGCATCTACGGCACGGTAGGTGTCAATGTCCCGAGGCAGTTGGAAGCTCATCAGAGAAGTACTCATCCAGTCAATCTCTGGGTAATAAGGGCGGTAGATGTCTGCCTTGTTGGTCAGTGCATTGGCAGCCACCGTTGCCGGCCCTGCCTTCAGGCCATAGATCATCTCCCGGAAGTAGATGGAGAGGTCATACCGTACCCTCCGACTACTCTTCCTAAAGAAGACATTGAAATCCTCACGGTTACTGATCGTTTGCAGTGCAGCCGCGGCAGCGCTGCGTACCATGGGCTGATCACTTTGCTGGTACAACTCATAAATGTTGCGATAATTCCAGGGGTATTCTGCGAGTGCGGCCAGGATTTCAGCGCGCTCAAAAGCATCGGTGGTTTTACCGTAGGCTTGCTGAAGGTCATAGTTGAGGAAGCCCCGGTAATCCGTAAAATACAGCGGCAAGTGCCGGTGTGCTGCGGCGTAGAGGACGTAACGCACATCGGACTTCAGCGAATCCCGGGCGAGTTGCCGGTAGAACGTGGCGTCGGAATCCAGTCCGTTATCCCGAAGAAAAGCGGCTGCCGCACGGCGAACCAAGGGGTGCTCATCGCTTAGTTTTTCGACAATTGGCTCCCGGACACTGGAGTAATCAAAACCACCCAGGGCCCGGAGGATTTCAGTCCGGACCCGCCAGTCGGGCTGCGCGCGCAGCGCGCGCAATAAGGCTACTCTGTCGGCAGGCTTTCCACTTCGTCCCAATGTTCTAACGGCTCCCATCAACACATCAGGGTCCTGCTCGGCACGTAAAAGCTGGCGGAGCTGCTCATCGCTACTGGAATCTATCGTAACCGCAAAGCGCTGCAGGTACCAGGCGGCAGGACGACGAATTTCGTAGGGAGCAGCGTCATCTAAGAGCAAGGCCAACATTTTAGCATCTCCTGCTGGTGATTGGAGGTCACGCCGGGCAAAATAGAACAGGCTCCAGGCCTGTCCGGCAGTAAGCAGGGTGTCCTTATTGGTATAGGTAGATATCTCACTAATGAAGTTCTGGCTTTTTTGATCACCAGTTTTCCCAACTGCGGCCAGTAAGGTTCCGTTGTACGCACGGTAGAGGCCGGTACCATCGAAGGCCTGGGTCAGGGAGTCGGCAGCTCGGGGAGAACGACTTTGCCCAAGGCCATAAGCTGCAGCTGTTCTGATGAGTTCATCTTCCTCATCAAGCAATCCGACGAGTTCATCCAGTGCGGCGTCTGGTATTTCAGGGAAACTCCCAAAGGCTCTGGCGGCCAGGTACCGATAGCTAGAGTTTTCACTACTGAGGTAGTAAATCAGGCTGTCAGAATTCCTGGCATTCTGATGATCATAGATCCGGTGACTGACCGGGTCGTTTAAATCAATGCGTACACCTTCAATTTTTCTGTCTTGCGGAGGGATACAAGCACTGAGTGCGACCAGGAGGCAGAACAACGGCAGGCTTCGACAAAGAGTGCGGATGGTACTGGAACCGATAAAAAAGAACATGGTACAAAGGCTGGTTTCAGGGGTGAAGGTAGGTAAGCGTAACCTAGTATCCGTCTGATTTCAAAGAGAAGACAAACCTAAAAACCATATTTAAACGTTATCTTGTCATCAACAATCCCATGGGAAAGTGAAAAAAACGAACAAATACCGTCGCTTTTTTAGCGAATCTGGCTTTTGGGCCAAGATTGGAAACTATGCAAAGACTGCGGGCGTTAAGACTGTTTATTCAGCCCTGCTCCTGTACTACGCCTACAAGCGGAAGGAAACGCCTGCGTGGGCCAAACGATCGGTCCTTGGTGTGTTAGGTTATCTCATCATGCCCCTGGATATTATTCCTGATCTCTCTCCAATTATTGGCTATACCGATGATCTTGGTTTTCTAAGCATGTGCCTGGTCATCATCGCTGCCTTTATTAACGATGAGGTGAAAGGACAAGCGCGCGAAAAACTGGGACAATGGTTCCCTAAAGTTGAAGAAGCTGACCTGGCTGAGGTTGATGATAAAATTTAGCATTAACCATTAGGCCACAAAAACAAGGTGCAAGTACCCTCCCCTGCTCCCTAACGTCTCCTTGCACCTGCGGCCCCGCCTGATTCTTTCCATACCTAGTGTGTCGTAATTGACCTGACTAAGCACTACCCTTAGAACTTATTTGGACTTTCGTTCATCGGCCAAAATTGGCCAGACTCGGAAAATCCAAACAAGTTCTTATGGTCAAAGAACGACAGGAATCGGGGCTTCCTACTATTTCATTCCCATTCAAACGCTGCAGGTCCGTATATTGGCCCACTATGAGTAAAGTCGTGGAATCTGATGCCCTCCTGCAAAAGGTCGAGGCCTACGTAGAAAAATTTATTCAGGAAGAAGTTAAGGCTGATTTCGTCTATCATAATTTCCAACATACCTGTGCGGTAGTGGAAGCTGCTACGGAATTGGCCAATCATTACGAAGTAAGTGAAGATGACCGACTGGCCATTATTCTGGCTGCCTGGTTTCATGATACCGGCTACTCAAGTGGTTGGGAGGACCATGAAGAGCGCAGCGTTGCAAATGCCATCAACTGGCTAGCCAGCCAGGGTGTCACCGACAAAGAACTCATTGATAATATCAGCGGGGCCATCTATGCCACAAAGATGCCCCAACAACCCAAGAACTTCCTGGAAGAAATTGTTGCTGATGCCGATCTAAGTCACCTTGGAGACCTTAGTTATTGGGACCGCTGCGGACGGGTCCGCCAGGAATTTGCCATTACCCGCAACATGATCATGTCGGATCAGGAATGGATTGATTTTGAGCTAGGGTTTATGCTTAACCACGAGTACCATACGGAAGCCGCCCGGGAAATTTTCGGGGAGCGTAAGAGCAAGCATGTTAAGCAACTGTACAAGCGCAAAAAGGCCCTTTTCCCTGACCAGACGCCGACAAACCTCGAAGAATTGGAGCAGGCTAAAATGAATAAGAAGGCCCTTAAAAAGCTGAAGAAAGCAGTGGCTAAAGCAACACAGAAAACCCCTGACTTCAAACCTGGCCGCGGGGTAGAAACGATGTACCGAGCTACGTACCGGACCCACGTCAACCTAAGCAGCATCGCCGACAACAAGGCCAACATCATGCTTTCTGTCAACGCCATAGTGCTGTCCGTCGTGGTCGCTAACCTGGCCACTAAGCTGGACTCCAACCCTCATCTGGTGATCCCGACCATCATTTTGGTGGGCGTTTGCCTTTCCTCCCTTTTTTATGCCATCCAGGCCACGCGCCCGAAGGTTACGGAGGGCAAGAGTAGTATGGAAGACATTAAGGCCCGACGGTCGAACCTGCTCTTCTTCGGCAACTTTTACAATATGCCAATCGATGATTTCCACTACGGGATGATGGAGATGATCCACGACGAAGACTTTCTTTATTCTTCCATGACGCGGGACCTGTATTACCTCGGTGTTGTACTGGCCAAGAAGTATTCCTTCTTGCGCATTTGCTACAATATTTTCCTTTTTGGCATCATCCTCGCGGTCGTAGCGTTTCTGATCGCGATTGTGTATCACAACGCTACTATGCTGCCGGAGGCATCATAGGCAAAAATTCACTGCGCTCATTTTCTAAATAGACGGGCTGCGCCCTTGGTAGACGAAAATAAGCAAATCGAATTTTCGTCTACCAAGGGCGCAGCACGTCTACTTAACGTCCACCTCAATCCGGCGATCCTGGTTACTCAATTGCCAGGCAGTGTGGAAGACCAGGCGGCCAATTTTCTCCATTTTTTCGAAGTTGATCTTCTCAATGGTATCGGTAGACCGGTGATAATCAGCGTGGGTACCGTTAAAGTAGAAAATACTGGGGATTCCCTTTACGGCGAAGTTGTAATGATCTGAGCGGTAGTAGTAGCGATTAGGATCATCCTCTGCGTTGTAGGTATAATCCAATTCCAGCTGCGTGTATTCTTTATTAACGCCTTCGTTGATCCGGTGCAATTCGGTACTGAGACGATTACTGCCAATAACGTAGATGTAGTTCGGGTTATCTGCGTGGTCGTCATCTACCCGGCCTACCATGTCGACGTTGATATCAGCAATGGTATTTTCCAAAGGAAAAACAGGATGACTTACGTAGTACTCCGAGCCCAGCAGGCCCTTCTCTTCTCCGCTTACCATTAAGAACAATACACTTCGGCGGGGTCCTACCCCCTGTTTTTGGGCCGTTACGAAGGCTTCCGCTACTTCAAGAATCGTGCTCGTGCCAGAGCCATTGTCATCGGCACCGTTAAAAACATCATCCCCTCTTTTCCCGATGTGATCGTAGTGGGCACTAACGATCAGTACTTCTTTCTTCAGCTCAGGGTCGCTCCCTTCCACAAATCCAAGCACGTTTTCACCGATCAATTCCCGGACGGATTTAGTCTGCGTCAATTCCAGGTCTACCGGAACAGTCACTGGCTTGAGTTTACCTGTCTTCTCCAGCTTCTTACGGCTTTTAATGACCTTCTTTCCTGCTTTCCCCATTATCCTTTTAGCCAATTGCGGCGTGAGATAAATCACATTGGCTGTTTTACGATCTGCCTCAGTTGTCTCCGCCATTTTCATACGACCATCAAGTGTTTCCTGGCGGATATTGCGAACATTCTCCTTGAAATCAGGGTCGATAACAAATACGGTAGCCGCCCCTTTCATCTTTGCAATTTCCAGTTTTCGCTCGTCGGATTCACTCCAGGCAGAGGTCGCTTCGGTTCCGGATATCCGGTAGTTACCTTTTTTTGCTTTTGGTTCTCCGGCAAAGATCAACAGATGCTTTCCCTCTACATCCGTATCGGTATAATCACTGTAAGCCGGATCATCGATGCCATAACCAAGGAAGGTAAGTTCAGCTATGTCGGTCTTATCCAAGTGGCTATTCTGAGAGGGCGCGCTGCTGTATTCCCACAAGTGCCGCAGCGATTCACCGTTCAGCTTGAGGTCAATTTTAGCCCACTTCTGTCGGGTGAATAAAATAGTCTGGAAGTATCCATCGTCCTCCCCGATGGCCGGGAGGCCAAGTCGTTGCAACTCTCCCTTCAGATAAGCCGCTGCTCGTTTCTGACCAGGCTGTCCGGTTTCACGGCCCTCCATATCGTCGGCCGATAAAGTGGTGAGGTGCCGACGCAGATCTTTTACCGTGATGGTAGCAGCCAGGTCTTGAACCTGGGCGGACGGGGTAGTCAGACGCTGAAGCGGACCGGTCATTTGAGCGGGCAATGCGCTGAAGGAAAATACAGCCGCCAGGATAAAATAGAAACGATTCATAGGTAGGACAGAGTTATTGCGTGTAAAACGTAGGAAGAGTAGGTATGTTTCACCATAAAACCTCAAAATAGCTTTCTCCGAAGGTAACTCAAACCACTATAAAGGTAAGCGCTGGAGGGGCGACGATCAACTGGGAATTTCATTTGGCGTTCCCGCTGCCGGTAAGCCATTCCATCAAACCGATAGCCATAGCGTGAGATGTCTTCCCGGTAAAGTTCTGCCACCAGGTCTCGTGCTTCATCATCGTAGTAATTCCAATAAGCAGCCCGATTCCCAGCATTGATGTGCGGAATTTCCTCAAGGCTAAGCCTGGGGACCTCTGCGTTGTGCGACGCATTGATTCGGTCAACGATTTCACGAACCGATGCTTCATAATCCTCGAATCGTCCCACATAATCAACGATCTCCTCGCCGTTAGCATCCGTCAGGAATAAGTACTGAGGCTGCCAATGCACGTGTGGTTTTTGGCCGCAAAGCCTAAGGTACTGCTTGAAGGAGGTTCCCCTCGACGCCCCCAGATAGTCTCTGAGATCAGGCCGGCGGAAAAAGAAAAGGTACTGTGACACCGCTTTATCCCAGGGGTTGCGTACCATTGAAAACTTGAAATAATCCCGAAAAACTGACGGGCCAACCTCTAGTTTTATGTCCTTGGCACAAAGGTGTTGAAGGCCATCGGAGTGGTAACGATTTGAGGGGTCCGGTACGCTTGCAGACCAAAGGTTCTCAGTCGTATATGCTTCATGATCCGGCCAAACGATGCTTTCGATGCTCGTCCCGCCATTCTTAGGGATGTGCACAAAAATGCAGCGATGATGATGAGAGAGCATAAGTACCTGACTTAGGTGAATTTGACTATACAAAGATAAGAAGTACTCCCGGATCAAGATTGCTTGCAGCCCAAGGGAAAGTGTCTATTCTCTGCCTTTAAACGCTGCTGGCACCTGCGGCCGCGCCCTTATTCAGGTTGCAGGTTCTATGATCCTGGGCACTCGCCTATCTATCGCATTAATGGAACATTTCATGGGGACAGAAAGGGACATTCCTTCACTAAATCCCGTACCTTCTGTGTTTTCTGTGTTTTCTGTGTTTTCTGTGCCCTCTGTGTTTTCTGTGCCTCATGTGTTTTCTGTGCCTTATGCACCTCATGCGATTTAGATTTTTTTCATGCCTTCCCACCCATAATTTTCCTCCATCCTATAGCATACACCTATGTCCGATTCTGCCAAACGCGTACAGCAGAGCAGCAAAACTCATCCGCTCAATACCATAATTGTCGGGCGTAGCCAAAAAGAGCCCGCTTCTGTGCCTCCATAACACAACGAAGCACTACCAATACCGTTATATTTGTATCCGAATTTCCCGCCCAACAAACTATCAGATGTTTCGAATCTTATTCACCCTGTGCATTGCTTTTTTTTCGTCCTTATTGTTCGCGCAAATGCCTAACCCAGACGGTTCGGTGAGCTACGGTAATGAATGGATCGATTATGACCGCAACTACCTCGTAGTCAAAGTCGCTGAAGATGGGATGTACCGGATTACTCCCGCGCAAATTGCGGCGGCAGGATCATTAGGATCAGGGGATTTCGTCTTGTACCACAATGGGCAGGTTGTCCCGATAGAAGAAACTACGGAAGGCATCGTTTTTTATGGCGAGCGCAACCGGGGTGAAATGGACCGTTTTTTCTTCCCAAATCCGGATGAAGACCAACTAAATGACAGATACAGTATGCACACGGACACCTCGGCTTACTACCTTAGTCGTGGAGCCGATGGCATCAATTTTGAAGTGGGGGCGATTGGTGGTCAGGTAGTTAACCGTGAGAATATTTTACGGACCAGCGAGCAGGTTTTCGGTGCACACATGAGTAAAAATTTCTTCCGCAGTGCTGGTTCAAGCATTTACTATTCACATTACGACACAGCGGAAGGATTCGGGCTGAGAGAGACGAATGATCTCCTGTCACAGAACGGACGCCGAGACAGTACTTTCTTACTTTCTTTGCCGGGCAGTATGAATACGGAAGCAGTTCTGGATGTCCGCTTTGGCACGGCTTTTGACGGCCACATTATTGAAATTAAAGCCGACGGCAACGTACTTAAAACCGTTACCCAGTCCAGTTGGAGCGTACAGCAGCACAGCGTAAATTTCACCCCGTCAGGAGACGTTGCAGCCATTAACATTGAAGGTACGCGAGGCCTTCGTGACAAGCCCAACGTTGCGTGGGCCAGAGCGACTTACCCCGCTTCAACCGTTTGGGATGAGGACCTGAACAGCTTCATCCTACCTGCTTCGCGGACTGCATCACGGATGGTGTTCACGGGTTTGGGCGCGGCCGCAGGTGCAAGCGGAGAGATAAAGGGCTATGCACCTTCTACTGGCGACCTTATCTCAGCCAGCGTAAACGCACAAGGAGAGGCTACGTTTGAGTTCCCGGCATCTGGAGAAAACCTGACCTGGCAGCTTGTTGTGGGTGGAGACTTTATGGCGCCCCCCGAGGTTTCCAGCTTACGTTTTTCTAATAACCTGCCTACTGACATCAATACGAACTACCTGATCATCACAAGCCGACGCCTTAACGGTCAGGCATTGAACGCTTTGGCCGACTACCGCCGGTCGGTATCGGGGGGAAGCTATAAGGTACACATTGTAGATGTGGAAGACCTTTACGATGAATACGGTTACGGATTGGGGCGTCATCCGATGGCCATCCGGAATTACCTAAGTGCGGCGCAGTTGGCTGTCCCTAAGCTTCAGTACCTCTTCCTGATCGGAAAAGGAAGGGAATATCAGGACATCCGGACGCCGGAGCAGCTGGTACAGGCTGAACCTACTTTTTTCGTTCCTTCCTTTGGTTTCCCAGCCTCCGACAATCTGCTTACCGCTGACCTCGGCAGCGTAATCCCGAATTATTCCGTTGGCCGTCTGGCCGCCATTAATGAGGGGGAAGTTGAGTTATACCTAAAGAAGTTACGCGACGTCGAAGGACAGATCAATCAGGGGGACCAAACGATTGCCGATCGGGAATGGATGAAACAAATCATGCACCTTGGCGGTGGTGTTTCTCCTGGAGAGCAATCCAGCATTCGTAGCAGACTGCAGCGTATGGAGGATTCGATCCGAAGCTCGGACATGGGCGCCAATGTTATCTCCTTCTATAAGTCGAGTAGCGAGCCCATTGAAGACAGCCGTCAACAAGCTATTTTTGACCGCATCAACGGTGGGACGTCCATCATCACCTTTTTCGGGCACTCCAGTAGTCAGACGTTCGATTTCAGTATCGATGATCCTGACAATTACTTCAATTTCGGCAGGTATCCTTATATGATGAGCCTGGGCTGCTACAGTGGAGATGCCTTTACCGAAGCCCGGAGCATCAGTGAGCGCTTCATTTTCCTAAGAGATAAGGGGGCCATCGCTTTTGCTGCGTCCAAGGGGGTGGGCTACATCTCAGCGCTTGGCAACTGGGGCAACATCTTATACGAGAGTATGGGCAATGTCAACTACGGAGAGGGAATCGGAGATGCTATGCGCACGACCATCGCAGAGTTTGCGGGCACCTCTAACTTCACCCTGGGCATATTGCTAGAACAATTTGCGCTCAACGGAGACCCGGCCTACCGCATGCATCCGCGCCCGGGGACAGACCTGATCGTTGACCCTTCGACCATTTCCTTCGAACCGGAAGTTGTTCCGGCTCAGAACCCTAATTTCATCATTAACCTTGACTTGGTCAATCTTGGATTAAAGTCAGACCAGGAAAATGTAACTCTTCGTTTCCGGCAACAACTACCTTCCGGAGAAGTGGTTGACCTGACTACCCACCAGGTTGAAACGCCGGCCTACCGTACTTCTTTTGAATTAGAGCTGCCTAATGTTGGTTTTTCCGCCGTTGGACAAAACCGCATTCTCATCAGTATTGATCCCGACAATGAATTAGCGGAAGCCCCCTTACCCTCTGCCAAATCGAACAATGAACTGGTAAGCGGCGGTCAGGACGGTATTCCGCTGACAATTATTGCCAATACGGCCAGGGCCGCTTTCCCGCCACAATACGGGGTTATTGGAGGGGATTTAGAGTTTGTGGCTTCCACCACCAATGCACTTGCTCCTGACCGGGACTATATCGTACAGATTGCGAGTGACCGTAGATTCCTTAATCTACTGAGTGACGAAACGATCAACCGCCCAGGTGGGATTATCCGCTACACGCCAAGCTTTCAACCAGTTGACAGCACAACTTATTACTGGCGCATCAGCCCGGACAGCACCTTTACCGAGGGCGCGGGATACCTGTGGAGTGAAAGTTCTTTTACCTGGTTAGCTGATCAGCCGGAAAATGAGATTAGTTGGGCATTGCAGGACCCCGGACAGACGGTCGACGGAGCGTTTGAAAACGTTTTAGCAGATACTACAGCGTTTGGTTGGGGTTCTTCCCGGAGTATTACAGACATCAAACTTTTCAACGCGCCCTACCAGAACAATACGATGCCACGTTTTGAATTTGATGGCCAAATTTTCTTTTCTCCCTTTAGGTGGAGAATACCGACTGGTATTCAGGTATTGGTCATCGACAGTACGAACAGCCGGACTTGGTACGGCAACCCGGGCAATGGGGAATATGGCACCAGGCTAGGTAGAAGTAATTCATGGGATTTTGACACCCGCACCCAGGAAGGACGGTCTGGTTTAATCCAATTCATGACGGAAGGAATTGAAGTTGGTAGATACGTTCTGTTGTATACCGTCCAAAGAGATTTCGTGGATTACTACAACGATGGTTGGCAAGCTGACTCGACCGACCTTGGCACCAGCATTTTCAACCTCCTCGAAGAAGAAGGAGCATTGCTACCACGGCGACTTACCGAGGTAGGTTCCGTACCCTACGTGTTTACCTTTCAGAAAGGCATGGGGCCGATATCCGAGGTAATGGCCGAAAGCCTTAGCGATACGGTAGCCATGGAAGCAAGTCTCTTAAGTAACTGGCCGGAAGGCAAGTGGGCTTCAGCAAAAGCTGGGCCAGCCTTAAGCTGGAAAGAAGCTAACCTAAGGGTCAGTTCCTTAAACCTGGATGAGCAGCAGGATAGTATTCGGGTTCGCATAATGGGCCTGTCTTCGGAAGGTGTTGAAACTGAAATTCTGGAACAGGAATTTGAATTTCAAAGCTCGCAGGAGCTATCACTACCACTGAATACCGTCAGCGCAGAAGAATTTCCTTTCCTCTGGGCGGAATTCTTTTTCTATGACGAAAACGGCAGAACTACCCCTACCGTTGAATACGTCTACTTCGACCATGAAGCTCCGGGTGATGCAGCCATTAATCCGCAGGTTGCCTATAATGTACCTGACTCTATTGACCAGGGTCAAACCATGGCTATTGCTGCTGGCTACGAAAACATTTCCAGGATCAATATGGACAGCCTGCTGGTAGAATTGGAAGTCATCAATGATCGGAATGAAACGACAACTTACTTACAACGCAGACCTCCTCTGCCCGCCGGAGCAACTGACCAGTTTAGCTTCGACGTGCCCACGGAGACCTTTAATGGCCCACATCGGTTCAATGTCACGCTGAATCCGGACCAAGATCAACCTGAATTCGTTCTATTCAACAACATTCTCACCTCTCAATTTAAGGTGGGGGAAGACGTTATTGCCCCTAGCTTATCCGTTTTCTTTGATGGAAGACGGATCAATGATGGAGACCTCGTGAGCGGCAAACCTGAAATTCACGTCCAACTCCGGGATGAGAACAGGTACCTGGCGTTGAATGATACAACCGCCTATTTCCTTGAGCTTTCGGCTCCGGATGGCAGCCGGGAACGGCTTTCTTTTGCCGACTCCAGAATAGAATTCCTCCCTGCCACCACTTCGGAAAATACGGCAGAAATTTTCTTCCGACCTACCCTCTCTACCAACGGCACCTACGCCCTTGAAGTAAGGGGCCAAGACCGCACAAGTAATGCTGCCGGACGTATTGATTTTCGTCAGGAGTTCGAGGTAATCAACGAACAAATGGTGGCCAATGTCTTGACTTACCCCAATCCATTCACCACACAAACCCGATTCGTTTATACACTAACTGGTAATGAAGTTCCTGAAGTTTTCCGTATTCAAATCATGACCATTTCCGGACGGGTAGTTCGGGACATTGACCTGTTGGCCCACGAAGACCTCCGCATTGGTACCCACCAGACAGATTTTGCCTGGGATGGTACAGATGAATATGGTGACCTCCTAGCCAATGGCGTATACCTCTATCGGGTCATTACTTCAGATGGCAGTGGTTCCGCCCTTGAGAAATTCGATACGGGCACCGACCAGTTTTTTGCTCGAGAAATGGGTAAAGTCGTCATACTACGGTAATTGAAGAGGGGCAGCTCTTCAACATTAAGCATCCCTAGTGCCTTGTCAAGCCAATCTTGACAAGGCACTAGCTTAAGTCTTAGTTAGGAATCTTCAACCAACGCTCCGGCACAACATCGCGAGCGTCCAACTCCTCCGTTCCAAACCATCTTTCGGGGGTATAAATTCGAGAACCCTTTTTCTCGCCTAACCAGGCAGCCCACCAGGCGAAAGTGCTGTTGGGGATTATGAAATGCTGGCACAAGGTCATCAACTGTAGGTAATTACCATACCGATGACCATAATGGACAGGCTCTACAAACTGAACATTGGGTATTTCACTGAACGCGGATTTGCACCAGGCAAGATCGTCCGAGAAAATATAAAAGGTGGCTTCAGGTACTCGCGCAGTTATGTCTGCTATTGCTTCAAGGTAATAAGTCTTGTATGTCACGTGGTGCATTGGAAGTTTTAAGATTTCTCCCCTCCGTACGTTAAGACAAACAGATGCTCCTGCAGCCATTGCCGCGCCGATGGCGCGGCTAACAGGCAAAAGAGGTGCTTTAAATTTAAAATCCGCTCTTATTTGTGAAGCTGCTTTGGCAAAATACCGTTCACTTTGCCAATAGCCTCGGTAAATCACACCATCGGGTGGAGCATCTATTAGAGATTGAGTTACGGTAAATTGCTCTTCGTGCACAATCGGTAACCCACGAGTCCCAATTTTTCGAACCAGGTTGCTCCACCTTCTCTTACGCGGCGCGTGTAAAGTTCTAAGCACTCCAGGAGACATCAGGAAATTCTCTTGCAGGGAGAATAAGCTCAGATCATAGTCCCGAATCGTATACCCTCCGTTTGCAGCCCGGTCCAACTGAATAGATAAGTCTATTTTCATTGGCACTCCTAGTTGCAAGCTGACCCTGCGTACCATAGCGTATTGGAACATTTGGTTACCTAGCCCGGAATGTAATCTTGTTACCACCATGATCAGCTGGTGGTTACTTTCCAACGACGAGTATATCTTCCTGCAACAAAGGCATATTTAGTACCTACCCTCAGAAAAGCATTTTGCCAATACCATTCCCGGTGCTTGACTGCCCATCGGGCCAAGGTAACGGGTAAGACTACAAAGGTTATCCTAAGGAGGTCCTGCAGAAGTCCAATAACCCCATAGCCCACCAAATGCTTATTAGCCCAACTCTTTTTACCGTGGGAATAAGCAAAGCGTAATTGCCCGCGGAGGCTACATTTCCAAGGTTGCACTAAGTGTTCAATGACCAAGTCTGGTGCATAGAAAACCTGATGATTTTGCGCCCTTAGTCGGTGCTGAAGTTCCTCTTCATCCGCCCAACCTACTTCTTGTCCTTTCATGCCCAACTCAGGATCAAAGCCCCCCAGGGAAAGCACGACATCCACCTTAACGCCAAAAAAACATCCAATCAGGTATTCACCAGCTGGCAAAATGCCAAACTTAGTTGCAGGCCCAGGAAAACTTCCGACGCCCTGCTGCTGCACCAACCAATCTGCCGGAGGCTGAAGATACCAATGCATAAATCGCCCCCCGAAGGCAGCTCCTGATACGCTTGGTAAATAAGTTAAAAAATCGTCGATCAAGCCTGGTGGTATGATCGTATCATCATCAAAATAAAGTACCCATGGGCTGGCGGCCTCTTTGAGTCCACGGTTTCTGGCGTGAGAGTGCCCCGTTCGTTGTTCATGCACATACCGTGCGGGATAAGCAGCCACCAAATTTGCACAAGCCTGGTCTCCGGCATTATCCACCACGATCACCTCATAACTGCCTTTTTTCGCTGTCTGCATACGCAGACTATCGAGACAAACCTTGAGCAGGTCTGGTCGGTTATAAGTTGTTATTACTATCGATAGCTGCATCAGAAACCCTGGCTTGATAAATCGCTACTGTATGAAATAGGCTCAATTTATCACAAGGTAAGTGCTTCTTGCTTCGAGACGAGGATAACAGCAAATTTAGCCTGTATCTTTACTGTATTATCTGATTGTGCTGCCATCTGGCCTCGCTAAAAAACACCCTTTGCTGGTATCCATCATTATACCTGCTTTCAATGCTGCCAACACCATCGAACGTGCAATAGCGTCGGCGCTTACCCAGGATTATCCTGACATTGAGCTCATTCTTGTGGACAACAACTCGTCTGACGGAACCATGAAGCTAATGGAAAAGGCCGCATTGGTTCATCCAAAGAAGATCAGGGTAACGAATTGCCTGATTCAAGGCTGTAGTGCAGCCCGAAACAGGGGGATTATGCTGTCCCAAGGAGAATGGTTTCAGTTTTTGGATGCTGACGATACCCTGGAATCAGGTAAAATCAAAAACCAACTAACTGCCGCTAGTTCTGATACACGTTGGATCATCAGCCCTTATCGGATTTTATTCCCAGACGGATACGTCCTTTTGAACACTCCCGCTGAAGATCTGTGGAAAGGACTCGTCTACCAATATCGGACTGGCTACACTTGTTCAAACCTTTACCATCGTGAATCACTTATGGGTGTAGGCAACTGGGATGAAGACTTGCCGGATAATACCGACCCCAATCTTCATTTCAAGCTGCTGAAAAACAACGCCCCTTACCTGATTGTCCCAGCTATAGAGACTAATTACTACCAACATAACTCTCCTGACAGGGTTAGTACAAGCAGCCCCGTGGCCGGAAATCAACGAAGAATTGAAATGCTGGTTGAGGTTAACCACTTCCTGAAAAATAATAGACCAGATTACTGGGAAAAGAACAGCAGCTATTTCAAAGCAGCACTACTTAGTACCCTTCGGATTCTTGCTACCCATGATTTGACTTTGGCTTCCCAGAATTTCGCAAAACATTTCGACCAGACCGACCTTTCCGGTTTGTTCGGACAACCCATCCTTAGTAAATATTTTCTGCGTGCATACCAACTGTTTGGCTTCCGGACTACTGAATGGTTGCGCCTTAGCGCTACACCATTAGTTCCAACTGGCCTAAAACGTTGGCTAAAGACAGCTTAGAACAAACATATCCGTAACCTACAGAGACTAAACGAACAGATTTGCTCCCTACTTTCTCCATCATCATCCCGACCTATAATCGAGCCAGGCTCCTTCCGGAAACTATTCGCAGCGTCCAGGACCAGGAGTTTAAGCACTGGGAGCTGATCATCATAGATGATGGCTCAGTGGATGAGACCAGGCAAATTTGTGCCCCCTATCTTAAAGATAAACGCATTAAGTATGTCTATCAGGAAAATAAGGAACTGAATGGTGCAAGAAATACCGGTGTTCAGCACGCTAACGGAATCTATTGCTGTTTCCTGGACGATGACGATCGTTTCTTACCAGAACACCTTTCGACTTTAAGCGATGCCATTCTCCTACATGGTTCGAATTACGGCATCTTCCGGGTAAACATGAAGCTGGTTCGGGAAGGAAAAAAGGTACCTGCCTTATCCTTTATAAATGAGCAAGATAGTCTCGTTCAGCACTGGGATAATCCAGGAAATTTACTTCCTCTGGCCATTAAGACACAACTACTTAGCAAGCAGCTGTTTGATGAAGCAGATCTTTTACTTGATGACTTCGTTTGGCTTAATGAGGCACTTACAAAGACACAACTCTTTCAGTGCAAACCCGCTACGGCTCTGTACATCGAGCATGATGCCAGCCGTACTAAAACCTATCATTCGCTGGAGATGCTGCCCAGTATGATTAGTCGACTTAAACAAGCCTACGCGCTGGAGGGGGTAGCGACGAGGGTCCCCGAGAAATTACTTAGGAAAAGAATTCACCACCTTCACTTACATCTTGCTCACCAACTGGCTCGGCAAGGAAATCGTAATAAAGCATTTAATACCTGGCTTCGAGCGGTAGTGATGGCGAGGGGGTATTTTATTGGGCAGTCGGGAAAATCTTTATTTAAAGTACTGGTCGGTAACGGTAAGTAACAAAGCCTTTCCACGGCTCTTCTACCCTCCCCTTTTGCACCTGCGGCCGCGCCTCTTACACTCCCGTCTTTGCTACAAACATCCGGTGGTCCAACGAGTATTTCCCCGGCCCGGTGATGAGTAAAACGATGGCCGCAACCGCGTACATCAATGGGAAAGACATTTTCCCCCAACCATCGCCACCATGGGCGATAAAGGCCGCAACCAGCATAGTAATGATGTAAGGAATGCAGGACAGTCGGGTGAAGAACCCCGCAGCAATCAGCAAGCCACAAACGAATTCGCCAAACGTAGCCAGGACCAGGCTTGGGCCTACTCCAATCCCGATCGGGTCGCCGAAGCTCATGTTTCCATCAAGAATTTTCATCAACTTAGGCAGACCGTGGGCAAAAGCCATTTCAAGGCCAAACCACAGGCGGAGTACTAGAAGTCCGAGATCAATGTTTCCGTTTGTCATCTTTTATCGATTATGTCTTCTAGCACCAAGAGGCTGGCCACTTCTTTGGGAGACAGCAACTGGTTGTAGAATCTCAAAAATAGGCATAAAAATAGGCAGACGCACCGGTCGCTACAACCCTCTACCCTTGCTGCGTTTCCGCCCTGGGGGAGTTCAAGGGGAGCTGACCGTGCGCTGCCCGGCGCGAAGGTAGTACGGTTGTTTGGTAGTTGGTAGTATTTTGGACTTTTTTTTGCTTTAGGTAAACTTATAAAAGTTATGGATTGGCAAAATCCTAGGCTTGCAAGCTCTGCCAACCCGTACTTCTACGGAAGTACATCTGCTCCTATACCTAAGTCAAAGTGGTTTGGGACTTTATCGCTTGCTATTGCGGCCCCTGATTTCGTTAAAAAGCCTCGCCGAAGCTAAGGCTTCTCCTACGTTTTTTGCCTCATCAGAAACCACACTAGTGCTTTGTCAGGTCGATTCTGTCGCATTAAATGCTGGTGAATTTTGCCTGCGGGCAAGGCGCTTGAACCGGAGTTTAGCCGTAGCTAAATGAGGATTCAAGCAACGCAGCCAGCGGGTAAAAGACGCCGCAGTT
>JBGCFZ010000291.1:0-4106 GCA_045110355.1 Lewinella sp.
CACCAATATGAACGTTGGCTTCGTCATCTCCGAAGTGAACGGTGAGGCCATCCGGACACTGGAGGAATTCATGACGCTGTTGGGCAAAGAAGGGGAACTCCTCTTTAAGGGAAGTTATGAAGGATATGAGGGAGATTATTATTATCGGGTGGAGTAGGTGGGCTATTGGTATTTTGGACTATTGGTACTATTGATCTTGTGGTCCAATTAGGAAGATTTGGCGCGAACGCTGGTGCAGGGTGAGGTTCCTTAACGGCCTACTAAACCCTTCCTCAACATTATGGTTGAATTACCATGGTGAGCTACTCATGCAGCCTTTTTTCCTTTTCTGCCTTTACCCTTTATCCCCTTCCTCCTTTACCCCCTTCCTCTCTATGCCAGAATTACCCGAAGTCCACAATTTCAAGCAATACTTCGACGCGGCTGCCATTGGCCAGCGCATTGCCGCCATGACCGTCCATGACGACAAGATCATCCGTAACATGAACGGGCCGGCCTTCGCCGACGCACTGACCGGGCGTACCATCACCGGTTCCATCCGCCGAGGTAAATACCTGTTCGCCCAGTTGGACAACAACCACGACGTACTCCTGCACTTCGGTATGAACGGCGACCTGAACCTCTACCAGGAGCCGGAAGAACGTGGACGCTTCGAGCGCTTTGCCTTCCACTTTAACGATGGAAACACCCTCGGTTTCGACGATTCCCGGAAGTTTGCCCGCATCCTTTACCTCGAAGACCGGGAAGGATACATCAAAGAGGTCGGCCTCGGGCCCGATGCCCTTGACCTGGAGGAAGACTATTTCCTGAAGGCGCTGAGCGGAAGAAAAACTACCCTCAAAGGCGCTTTGCTGAACCAAAAAATAGTAGCTGGCCTAGGTAATCTCTACGTCGATGATCTTTGCTACCGGTTGCACCTGCACCCCGCCATTCGGGTGAACCAACTGAGCGAAGAGCAGCTCAAATCCGTCTACCAAAAAATAGTGGAGATGATGACCTATGCCACCGAAAACGCGCCGTATTACCGCGATTATCCCGAGAAGTGGTTTTGGCACACCTGGCGTAAAGAGGGCAGCGTTGACCCGGAAACCGGTGGGGAGGTGCGAGTCATTAAAGTGGCTGGGCGGACTACTTATTTTGTGGAGGGCCGGCAGAAAATGGAAGAATAATTGAATGTATAAATTCGCTGCCGCAAGCAGGGTCTTGCTAAGGACGGAGATTCCCCATTCAATTATTCACACACTTACTACATCTTCCCAATCCACTTACCTGCCCCCAGCTTCTCCACCGCCAGATAGTTCCGCTCCACCGGCCCAAAGCTTCGGAAGAATTCGGCGACACCGGGAATGTCTGAGCCTTCAAAATCGAGGAGGTGACCTGGTCCTTTGTGCGCCTTGATCAGTTCAACGATCATTCGGGCCATACCTTCCTTGGCATATCCCACGGCGGTAGACGCTGCAAAGGTATTGATGAGTCGACCTCGATAGAAGGGGAAGAATCCTGCTGCCAGAAAACCGTTTTCTTCGTCGTCCAGCCGGCAGCAGATGGCCGCATTGTTTTTTTGTGCGGCTGTGATGATGGCGGCAATCCAACGGTAATGTTTGGGTTGCAGGCCGGCCTTTTGGCCGGCACTTTTACGATAGAGGTTAATGATTGTCTCTGGTTCAGCGGGGCTCAGTCTAGGCGGGCCGTTCCGGCGGAGTTTCCGACGGAGGACTTTATGAAAATTCTGGTGGATGGTCTCAAAATCAGCGCTGAGGTCGAGTACGTAGTTGGTTCTTTCCCTGCAGGAGTATCCTGGGGGTATCTCGTCATTACTAACCCGATCAGAGAGCGGCAGCCTGAGCGACAGGTAACGGTGAGGAAGTTCGCTCAACAACTGCCTTACGTCATCGGGCCGCAACTGGCCGAAGGGGCCACATTGCTGCGTAAAGGACGGTCTTTGCACCTGCGTATAGCGCCCTAAATATTTTCCTCTTGGCAACGGCATTACTGCTCGGTAATCGTCGATCACCACCCCATCCCACTGTCCATCGGCTGCTGCGTCCAGCCACCAACTAAGGGCATAGGGCAGGCAGGCGGGGTCTGCCGCCACGCAGGCGTCCCAGCGAGGTAGGTCAATTTCTTTCTTTGCAAGGAAACGAATGCGCAAACCCTACTCTGGCGCTAAGGCCTTGGCGACGTATCCGCGGTAACGCAGCTGGCGGTACTCCCGCCACTTATCGTAGTTCTTCGGAAATTTGGCCAGTTCTCCCTTAAACGTCTGAAACGGACGTGGACGCTTAAGTGCATAAGTGAGGGCCTGCCACAATTCCTGGTTGCGCACACGATCAGTAAAATCTTTCATGACCTGGATCGCGTCCGCAGCGGGCATACGCTCAATGTGGATGTAGGCGTCCGGATCGGTAGAAACATCCTGCATGATGGCCTCAAAAACTTCCGGATCAGCACGAACATTCCGTTCCGGATCATCGGCGATGAGCATCCTTCCGTGCTCGCGGTGAACGTAAACCTCCATACCGCGACGGATGGCGGTGGCAGCTTCATTGATTTCGGCTTCGCTTAATTGGGCCATTTTAACTCAGTTTTATGCATATCAGGTAGTAATCACTTGTCATGTAGAGCAGGTCTTCATCGGGAGCAAGCTCAACATTGGAGACGGGAAGGCCAGTAGAAATTTTGGCGATGACAGTACCATCGGGTTCCAAAATCCATACACCTCCCGGAGCCGTCGCAAATATGCGTCCGTTTTTGCCAACCGCCAAGCCATCGGTCGAGCCCTTTACTTTTCTGGCCAGATGATCGGCCTTAATCAGGTAGACAGGTTCGCCCAGGGCGAAGGTATCATCGAGAATAGGCGTGGCAGTAAGTGTGAGGCGGGAACGGTCGGAATCCGCTACGTAAAGTGTCTTATTGTCGGGGCTGAGGCCAATGCCGTTAGGGCGCAAATATTGTTTGCTTAGCAGATGAACGGAGCCGGTGGGATCAATGCGAAAAACACCACAATAATCCAATTCTTTCAAGGTACTTTTTTCCCGACCTGGTAACCCGTAAATGGGGTCAGTGAACAGGATACTCCCATCCTTGGCAATGACTAAGTCGTTGGGACTATTGAAACGCTTGCCCCGATAATTGTCTGCCAGAACGGTAAACGCCTCCGCTGGCGCATCAAGTGGAGCCTCCATTCGCACTACTCTACGGGCACCATGTTGACAAAGGACCAATTTGTCATTCTCGTCGAGGTGTAAACCATTGCTACCCGGTTCGCTGGAATAATCATCCGGAGCGGAGCCAGAATTGTCAAGATAAACATTCGTTTCACCTTTATCGTGTACCAGAATATGATTCCGGGGAACATCAGAACAAAGCACTCTTCCGTCCGGCAAGACTAAAGGACCTTCGGACCACTCCATCCCCTTGTGCAGGACCTCAAACTCCGGTTCTTCTCCCAATAGCGCCTTCGCCGGTGCCTCAACGAGGTACTCTACCGCTAAACTCAGCGGAGGATCGGGGGCTTTTTCAGGAGCAGTCTCGGACACTTCCGAAGCGACTTGAGGTGCTTCAGGTGAAGAAACAGCCGACGGTGAAGATTGTCCACAGGAGAAAAGAAAGCAAGTTGTTGTAAGGAGAAAAAATCTGAACATAGCGGCAAATTAGGGGATTTCTTACAGCCTTCGTACGAAAATCCGTAACATTACGTCTGTAGTGAATGTATGTACCGGAATTTCACCCTTCCGGTAGTTTTGATTTTTCTTTTCTTGAAGCTCGATTATGGGAACATTTAATTTAGAAACGATCGATTTGATCGTGATGGCGCTATATGCCGTATTCATCGTTGGTTATGGCCTGTACAGTGCCAAAGCCCAAAGCTCCGAAGAATATTTCCTGGCAGGTAGAAACATGACCTGGCCAATTGTCGGCATCTCTTTATTTGCCGCCAATATTTCAAGTTCTACGCTGGTAGGACTTGCCGGAGACGCCTACAAGACCAATACGCAGGTCTTTAACTATGAGTGGTTGGCAGCGGTAGTACTGGTCTTCTTCGCCATCTTCTTCTTACCGTTCTACCTCAAATCCAAGGTCTACACCATGCCGGAGTTCCTGGA
>JBGCFZ010000292.1:0-25417 GCA_045110355.1 Lewinella sp.
CCTCCGGGCAAGTCTTACCTGGTTTGATCAGAATAACCAGCCCGACTTCTATCTCAATGATGGGGAGCCCGTCGCCCTTTCCGCCACCAACCCCGGTCAATACGACCGCTGGCGCCTGGAAAATTGGAGTATCCCCCGAGACTCCGGTCAACTGAACTTCCCGGAAGTAGCCAGTCTCGAAAAGCGCCTTGCTCCGCAGGCACTCCATAAAGAAGACCAACAATACTTACGCCTCGTCGCCTTCGAATACCTGGGCAGTTCCCGCTTCGGCAACAAACACCTGACGGCTTGCCTGGACACCCTGCAGGCCGAAATGCCCCTCGGCTTTACGGCCGAACGACGCAGTTATTCCAGAAACCAACAGGCTAAAGAAATTACCGCCCTAATGGGCCTCGCCGTCTTGCTCATCTTCTTCATTTGCGCCGTGTTGTTTGAGTCCCTCCGGCAAGCCTTCAATATTATCCTGCTCATCCCCATTACCTGCATCGGCATTTTCATGACTTTTTATTGGTTCAACGTTCGGTTGGATCAGGGCGGATACGTCAGTTTTTTACTCGTCACGGGGCTGGCCGTCAACGGGCTAATCCTCGTCATTAATGAATTCAACTATCTGCGCAAGAAATATCCGGACTGGTCGGAAGTCAACCTGTACGCTACGGCCTTACGCCACAAAATTACACCGATCTTGCTTACCGTCATCTCTACCGCTGCGGGATTGATTCCTTTCCTGTTGGGTGGCAGGAATGAAGTGTTTTGGCATGCACTGGCAGCAGGTACCATTGGTGGACTATTGTTTTCGCTGGTGGTGATTACGTTTATTTCTCCTGTCTTTTTCTTACGACGCAGGGCCGGAGGTCCGTCTCTCGTAGCGAGGAGCGCCCAATGATCCGCAGGATCAAGGGAGCCCCTCGTTTTCGTTCCCCCAAAAGAGAAAGCCTCAACCACCAATACAGGCAGTTGAGGCTTTCTCTTTCTTAATTCGTTTCCGGTTATCCACCGAAATCATCAAAGGCGATATTTTCGTCTGGCACACCAAGCTCATCGAGGGCTTTGATGACAGACTGGTTCATCATCGGAGGCCCACAGAAGTAGTACTCAATCTCTTCTGGCTCGGGGTGGTTAGTTAGGTACTGCTCCATTACTACGGGCATAATGTAGCCTTTGAAACCATCACCTTCTGCATCAATGTCTTCCTTGACTTTCCAATTGTCTTCGGGCTGGGGGTTGTCCAATGCCACGTAGAACTTAAAGTTAGGAAACTCCTTTTCGATCTCACGGAACTGATCGATGTAGAACAGTTCACGCTTAGTCCGCCCGCCGTACCAGTAAGAAACCTTACGGTCAGTAGTCTTAAGGGTATGGAACAAGTGGAAGAGGTGGCTGCGAAGCGGGGCCATACCGGCACCACCACCAACGTAAACCATCTCCTTTTTAGTCGGCTTAATGAAGAACTCACCGTAAGGGCCGGAGATCGTCACCTTATCGCCTGGCTTCTGGTCGAAGACGTAGCTGGAACAAACACCTGGGTTAACGTCCATCCAGCCGTTTTTCTTACGGTCAAACGGCGGCGTAGCGATACGGATGTTGAGCATGATGATGTCTCCCTCTGCCGGGTGGTTGGCCATAGAGTAGGCACGGAACTGTTCCTCGGCGTTTACCATCTTGAGGTCCCAAAGCTTAAAGTTATCCCACTCGCTTTGAAACTTTTTCGGGTCATCGCCGTGGTGTTCGGGGTGCCCCTCAATGTCTATGTTCTTAAAATCGACAGTAACTACTGGCACATCGATCTGGATATAGCCTCCTGATTCGAAATCCATTTCTTCTCCTTCTGGGAGCTTTACGACAAACTCCTTAATGAAGGAAGCTACGTTGTAGTTGGACTCCACCGTACATTCGAACTTTTTGATGCCAAAAATTTCTGCAGGAATCTGGACCTCCATGTCTTCACGCACCTTCACCTGGCAGGCCAGGCGCTTGTGCTCCGCAGCTTCGCGGCGGGTAAGGTGGTTCAGTTCCGTTGGTAGTACATCACCACCCCCAGAAGGGATATGACACTCACACATAGCGCAAGTGCCACCACCGCCACAGGCAGAAGGCAGAAAGATATTTTTATCGGAAAGTGCGGTGAGCAAATTGGTGCCCGGCTGAATCATCAGCGGGTTTTCCGTATCGCCATTAATGACGATCTTGACCTCACCCTGGGGGACAAGGCGCTTGCGGGCAACCAGCAGCATAGAAATTAGCGCCAATACAACCACAGTGAAAACCAAAACCGCAAAGAGAATCGTAGTCATCTTATTCGGTGTTTAAATTTGAAAACCACCAAAAGGGAGGTTCTATTTTATTGTTAAAAGCTAAAGACCGATTTGAGGGCGGTAGTTCAGCGATTTGTGTCAAATTAAGGGAATAAGGGAAAAAAGGATGAAGGGACCACCCTATTCTTCCTTTACTCCTTTCTTCCTTTACTTAGCCGGAGACCAGCCACCAAACACCGCCGGATCAATACCAGACAGAGAGAGAAAAGCCAGGCCCATCAGGCCAGTAAGCAAGAAGGCCATACCCAGACCACGCAGGGCAGGAGGTACGTTACTGTAACGGATGCGCTCCCTGATCGCAGCGATCGCAATGATGGCCAGGAACCAACCAAAGCCACCACCGAGGCCAAAGGCCACGGATTCAGACAGGTTATACTCACGGCTAACCATGAAGAGGCTACCACCAAGAATGGCACAGTTTACCGTAATCAGCGGAAGGAAGATACCCAAAGCTGCATACAGACTCGGGCTGAACTTTTCCACCACCATCTCTACCAGCTGTACCATGGAGGCAATTACGGCAATGAAGACGATGAATCGGAGAAACTCTACCTCGAAGCTGACCAGCAGGTATTCGTTGATCAACCAGTTAATCGGCATGGTAATACCAAGTACAAAGATGACCGCCAGACCAAGACCGAAAGCCGTAGAAAGTGATTTGGACACGGCAAGGAAGGAACACATGCCCAGGAAGTAAGCCAGGATCATGTTCTCGATGAACGCAGACTTAATGAAGATATTTACGAAATCGCCCATTTGGAGAGGATTATTAGAAGTTAGGAACTAGAAACCAGGGAGCTAGAAACCAGGAGCTAGGGGCTAGTTCTCTAGCTTCTAGTTCCTAGTTTCTAATTTCTAGGATATATCTACGAGTTTCGGGTTACGGGAGCGCTGCCACCAGATCAGAACGGCAATGACGAACATAGCGGCGACAGACATCACCATCAGGTTGTTGTTAGCGTACCAACCGAAGAAGGTATACCCCCACTGGCCTGTAGTGGCCGTATCGATCCAGTACTGAGGCCCTGCACCAATGATGTTCATCGCAATACCAGAACCTGCGAACAGGCTTCCTTTGCCAAAAATTTCACGGATAGCACCCACAACTACCAGGATCAGGCCATAACCGAGGCCGTTACCAATACCGTCGAGGAACGACCGCCAGGGTTTGTTGGCCATGGCGAAAGCTTCCAGGCGGCCCATCACGATACAGTTCGTAATAATGAGGCCGATGTAAACGGAGAGTTGCTTGTAGACCGGGTAATTAATGGCCTTGAGCGCTTCGTTCACCAATGTTACTAGTGTAGCGATGATGACCAGCTGAACGATCAGGCGAACAGCTTTCGGAATCGTATTCCGAAGGATCGACGTCACCAGACTGGAGAAAGCACATACAAAAACTACGGCCACCGCCATAACAAGCGACGGGTAGACTAGCGAGGTTACCGCCAGTGCAGAACAAACACCAAGTACCTGGATGGTAATCGGATTGTTGTCCAACAACGGATCGGTCAGTAATACCCTTTCTTTTTTGCCGAACAGGGGTTCTTTTGCGGCGACTTTAGCTTCGGTTGATGTAGCCATAATATATGGTTGTTATCCGTCGGTGGGGTAAACCGTCGGGGCTTTTTATTGGAGGTTCATACTGGTGGCGCCTTCGGCGTCCTCCATGTAAGGTTCGTAGGCTTTGAGGCCATTGTAGAGCATTTCGGTTACACCGTCGGCAGTAACCGTGGCGCCGCTGAGGCCGTCCACTTCGTGCTCCTTATCAATAGCACCGCCCTTACGCACGTAAACAGAGACATACTCGTCGCCTTTGTATATTTTTTTACCGACGAACTGTGCTTTCCAGGAGCCGTTGTCTTTGATTTCTGCACCGAGGCCTGGGGTTTCACCAGCGTGGTCGAAGGAAACACCGGCTACGGTGTTCATGTCTTCCTCCAGGGCGATGTTGCCCCAGATAGCGTCCCACAGACCGGAGCCCCGTACGCTGAAAATGTAGAACGACTTACCGTCGAGGGAAACCTCGTAAACGGGATACATACGCTCAGATTCAGGCTTCTTACGTTCCTTGGCCATGTCCACCTCAATGGCTTTCATGTTTTCAACGGAAGCACCGTCGGCAGTTACAACGGCCTGGTCCACCTGCTTTTCGAAGATGTCAAGCACTTCCTGGTCCGTTAAAGAAGCGACAGATTTACCGGCTTCTTCCAGCGGAGTGGCAATAGCTTCCAAAATCTGACGCTTATTGAAAATGTCTTCGTTCTTGGATGCAATTGGTTCGAGGACCACCTTCGATCCGGCCAGCAGCATGGCAACAACCACGGTCATGATCAAAGCGAAAGTATAGATATATCCGGTACTCATGATTATTATTTATTGGTTCATCAATCAGGCGGGGTCGCAGGTGCAGGGAAAGGATTAAAGAAGCAAGGGGTTAAAGGTTGAAAACAAGACCTTTTTGTTACCCTGCTTCTTTAAACCATTCTTGGCACCTGCGGTCGCGCCAAAAAGAATAGTACAATTAAAGTATAGACTTAGGTCGGAG
The DNA here is from genome assembly GCA_045110355.1 of Lewinella sp. GTDB lineage: Bacteria > Bacteroidota > Bacteroidia > Chitinophagales > Saprospiraceae > Neolewinella. Next base: position 4,864 of record JBGCFZ010000292.1, read on the forward strand.
ACAATCTGCATTCAAATTGCCAGGGTCCGACAAAATCCGATTTAAGCGTTCTCGGGGGTGAGCACTTCCATTTCACCACGCTTGGTGATCAGCTGACCACGCTGCTCGGCCATGGCAGCCGTACGCTTGGCACGGCGGTTCATATTGGCCTGGTAAACGTAGTGATCAATCAGAGGTGCGAAAGTATTCATCAGCAAAATGGAGAGCATCCAACCTTCGGGGTAAGCCGGATTCATCACGCGAATGATGAGGCCGATGAAGGCGATCAGGAAACCGTAAATCCACTTACCGGTTGGCGTATCAGCACTCGATACCGGGTCGGTAGCCATGAAGGTGATGGCAAAGAGGAAGCTGCCCATGATCATTTGGTAATACCACGGAATGGCCATGAATTTGAACACACCGGGCGTATCTGCCGTCAATTCCGAAGGAGAGATGGCGTTCATCATAAGGGCACAGACGACAAAACCGATCAGGCCACCAAAGATTACGCGGTAGTCGGCAATCTTAGTTACGATGAGGAATACCATACCGATGATGATGAGCGGAACGCTCATTTCACCAATAGATCCGGGGATACCACCCCAGAACATCTGGTCGGTAGAGTAAACGGCCGTGACCCCTTCCCAGCCTTCCTTAGCAGCAATGCCAAGTGGCGTGGCGCCGGTCCACCCGTCAACAACAGCAGCTCCGCCCGCACCAAAAGTGCTTGCGCCGAAGAAACTGAAGAGTGAGTCAAAAGCGCCATAGATCCAGCCATAAGCCTGGCCGAAGTGCTCGGTACCAACTTTTTCGATGCCTGCAATCCATACTTCGTCACCGGAAATGGTGGTAGGATAAGCAAAGAAGATGAATACCCGAGCCAGCAAAGCGACGTTCCAGATGTTCATACCCGTACCACCAAAAGCTTCCTTACCGAGGATAACAGCAAAAGCGATGGCAATGGCCAGCCATAACAACGGAATATCGGGGGGCATGATTAGTGGGATAAGTGCTCCGGAAACCAGGAATCCTTCCTCTACACTGTGTCCCTTACGGGCGGCGTAGATGAATTCGATGCCCAGGCCAACAACGTGTGTGACGATGAAGATCGGGATGATCTTGATGAGGCCGTACACAAGTTTCAGGTGAAAACCTTCCAGCAAACCAGTGTGCTCACCCAACGATACGAAGTGCTGGTGACCAATGTTCCAGGTCCCAAAAACGTAGAGCAACTGAAGTGCAAGCACCACGTGCACCATCAGGCGCTTTAGGTCCATGCCATCCTTGATGTGCGTCCCATCCGTAGTAACGGTATCGGGCTGGAAGAGGAAAGTGTAAAAGGCGTCGAAAGTCGTGTGGGCCAGTTTATTATCCTTAGCTGGCTCGAACTTTTTGACGAAATCGTGTAATGCTTTCATATTGCTATTCTAGCTGAGACGGCCGGAAGGCCGCCGATTTTTCTTAATTTATCCCTGTGCAATCATGGTATCAATGCCTTCGCGCAATATGTGCTGCAGGGGCTGCTTGGAAACACAGGCGAATTCGGCCAGGGCCACGTCTTCTTCTACAAGCTCGTAGATGCCAAGTCCTTCCATTGATTCAAAATCGTTGACCATAATGGACTTCATAAGCTGCTGGGTGTAAACATCCATTGGCATCACTTCCTCGTATACGTTGTTGACAACGAAGGCACGTTTTTCGCCGTGCGTGTTGGTCGTCGCAGCGAAGTCGCCGAAAGTAGGGATCGTCGCAGAAACGGAAGCCCGGGGCTTGAGGGGCAGCAACCAGCCGAAGATTTCCGCTTCGTTGCCTTCGGCAAGAACGGTAATTTGATCATCAAAGAAGCCGAGGTAACCATCAGTGTCAACGGCATCGCCGGTAAGTACGTCTCCACTGATCACGCGGGCGTTCTCGAGGGTCTCGCCCTTAAGTAGTTCACCAATATTGGCACCGGCGTGGGTACGGAGGTGGCGTGGGTGGCTGAGGGGTTCACCAGCAAGGGCAATCACCCGCTCGGTGGAGTAACGACCGTTTTTGAACAGCTCGCCAAGCAGGAGAACGGCATTGACGTCCAGGGTCCAAACGGTGTTTTCTCCGTTGCTTACCGGGTGGATGTGGTGCATTTGTGTACCGACGTTACCAACGGGGTGCTTACCGAGGAAGTAACGGTGCTCCGCACCGTTGACCCGGCTAAAGCCCGTTTCTCCGGGTTCCCGCCCGTCAAGACCCAGGTACACGATACCTGGTGTAAGGCGGTTCAGCACGTCAATCCCTGCCTGAAAAACGTCTTCGCGGCCAGCCAGCTGCAATTTGCTGTCGGGCGCCAGGGGCGCAGAGTCAAAAGTCGACACGAAAATATCACGAGGCGTCACTTCCGGATCTGCGATCACATTGAAAGGACGTTGACGGATCGCGGGCCAGGCACCACTTTCCAGCAAGAACTCAACGAGTTCTTCACGGGTAGCATCAGCACCGGGCAGATCGTAAGACCGGCTTTCCTGTTCCTTACCCGCCAGGATAACGATACTGGCGATCGAGCGCTTCAGGCCACGGTTGATTTCGATCACTTCACCGCCAACGGGAGCAACGAACTTAACCCGACTTAGTTTCTTGTCGTAAAAGACCACATCGCCTGCTTTGACAATATCGCCAACTTCCACCACAACCTTGGGAATAGGCATCAGGCCAGAAAAATCTGGTGGCATGATGGCGTAGCGGACGGGCTGCACATCGTTATCAACCGTTGAGTCAGCAGCGCCCTCCAGCGGAATATCATAGCCTTTGCTCAACTTAAAGACATGCTTCCCTTCCAGGTAAGCAGGTGTTCTTTTGCTGAACAACTCGTTCAGTCTTGGATAAAGTCCCATATTGGCCTTCTCACCGTTAATACCAGATTCGTTGGACTCGATAACCATGAAGTTATCCGCAACACTGATCACGATAAAAAAGAAGATGAGCAGGGCTACGGCCGCAAGGCCGTAGAAGAGCAAGTTTCCGCCGTCGGCCGAAGCCTGAGACTGAAAAGAGAGGTTGACCAATGCCATCAGAACGAGGGTACCAATCAGTCGCTTAAGAGATTTCATACGCTGGATTGCGTTAAAACTAAGATAAGAGGCCGAAATCGGCCCAGAAATGCCTGAAAAACTACCCTTTTATTAGGTAGATTTCAAGTTTGCCGCAAAGTTACAACTTCAGAAGGTTCTAAGCTAGAAAGTTAGGAGCATGTTGAATGCTAGGCACTATTTAGACTGAATATGAATAATTAGCCTGATATAAGAGCTTTCCTGGCGCGGACGCAGGTGCTATGAGAAGTAATAAAGAGCAAAGGGGTGATGTTGTTACGCTCCACTTTCGAATAGCGCAGAAAAAAGGTGCTTCTTCTTACTAGTTGTCGAACACTTTACGCCCCCCCCAGGAAAGAAAGATTCAAGCCCGTTTTACCTGAGCCTTTAAATGATTGAGAAAAAATGAACTGAGTTTGAGAGAATAGAAAAGAAAAAACCAGAGCAGTGTTCATCAACGTTTTAAGAAACAACGGACGCGACAAATAGTACTCATCTGTCTTCAACCTTGCACCTGCGGCCGCGCCTAATACGCCCAAACACCTGGCAACAAAGTTCCCTTCCCATGCAATTAACTGCCGTCCGGTAATTGTCCGCCTCCACAAATATTTCAACAGGGCAAAGCATGTATCTTTGATATGCTTTTAGAATTTCCTTGTTCAGGGACGCCATGAAGATAACTTACGCTTTTCGACCGCCTTATTTTCACGGCGTCCCTTACAGTCCCTACCCATATGAGATTAGCTACACTTTTACTGCGTACCAGTTTGCTTGGTATTTTCCTGACTTTCTCCCTTACCAACCTCTCCGCTGCTGATTACTACTGGATTGGTGGGACCGGTAACTGGTCTGACATCAGTCACTGGGCCACTACCTCGGGAGGCGTCATCACCCACGCACAGGCCCCGGGATCTGACGATGACGTCTATTTTGATGCGAACTCCTTTACGGGTCCTGCTCAGACGGTGACCCTGAATACAGACATTATCTTTTGTCGAAACCTAGACTGGAGCGGTGCCACGGGCACACCGAACTTCGTAGGAGGAGCTAGTGTAACCATTATGATCTACGGCTCCCTGGAACTGATCGCCGGCATGAATTACACGATGGACGGTGGCGTAGTCTTTACTGGTGACGTACCCGACAACAACGTCAACTTTTTGGGTAAAACGACTAACGGAAACCTTACGTTTTCCGGAGGAGGAGGTTGGACGCTTACCGGAGATGTAACCGTAGACAGCACCTTGTTCTTCAATGAAGGTACGTTGAACACCAACGACCGAGCCATACAAACCGGTTACTTCCGCAGCGACACTGATGCCAATCGAACACTACGCTTAGGCAGCAGCAATATGGACATCATGAAAAGTACCTGGATGCCCTACCCCAATCAGTACCCACCGCTCAATTGGCAATCTCTTTGGATCGACGCCCGTAATTTCACGTTGGAAGCCGGCACTTCGGTCATCAACCTGCTCGGCAGGCAATCAGACCTCTTTTTCGAGGGGCCCGGCACACTGGCTTTCAACGAAGTAATACTCCGCGCACCAATGGGTGATTCCCGCCTAATCAACTGGCCTGACCTGAATGGCTTCGACTCTGCCCCAACGGTGACCTTTACTCGTCTCGATCTTTTTCACCGTACGGAGCTATCCAGTTCTTTCAGCTTCGATGAACTCGAACTTCACCCCGGACAGCAGTACCGTTTCCAAAGCGGAGAGACTTTTTCCATCGGAAATTTGATCGCCATCAGTGATTGTCAGGGAAGCATTGACCTCGCCGCTACCTTTTCCGACTCCCCGGCCGTGTTTACTTCTGCGGGAACGATAGTAACCGATTTTACCTCCCTCAGTGGCATTAGTGCCAACGGCGGCGGCACCTTCACGGCCAACAACGCTATTGACCTGGGAGGAAACAGTGGCTGGACCATTAACGACCGCCCCACGAATTCATTCTTCTGGATCGGCGGCACGGGCAATTGGAACGACCCTATGCATTGGTCGGCCACCAGTGGAGGCCCAGCCAGCGGATGTCTCCCATCCCTTGCCGACGATGTATTTTTTGACGGCAACTCCTTCTCCGCCGCTGGCCAAAGCGTGACGGTCAACGTAGAAAATGCTGCTTGTCGGAACATGAGCTGGGCAGGTGCTGCCTTTAACCCCGCTTTTACCGGTCCGGAGGAAAACCGGATGCAAGTTGCCGGTTCGCTGGCCTTCACGCCGGGGATGGAGCACAGTTTCGCTGGCAATTATTTCTTTTCCTCCAACATGACTGGTAATACCATCACCAGTGCCGGACAAGATTTCAACCAAGACCTCACCTTTGAAGGTGCAGGAGAATGGATACTGAATGACAGCTTGCATGTAGAATTTTTCCTTTACCTACGTTCCGGTACATTTCGTACTAACGATCAGGCGGTTAACACCAACTTCCTGTGGAGTAATTTCGGGACCACCCGCGGCTTGTTTTTGGGCAACTCGTACGTCACCCTGGAGTCCCGGGAGAATTTTTTCTTCTACACCGAAATGCAAATAGGTTCAGACAACCTGACCTTTGACGCCGGCACCTCTACCATTGAATTCGCCGGAGGTTATAACGGAGGATTATATGTATACGGGGCAACTCCGATGACCTTTAACGTCGTCATTTATAGTTGTCCACGAGGTTCTATTTTTCAAAACCTGGCCAGTGCCACTCCCGGAGGAGTCAGCTTAGCTGCGGACTCCGTCTTGTTCTACAACTCAGGCTATCTTGGTGGTGAAAACACCTTCAATTATTGCTACCTCGCTCCGGGGAGAACCTACGAGTTTGCCCGAGGCAGTACACAAACGATTACAGAGTTGGTCGCTGACGGGAGCTGTTCGGAAGGACATACCAATCTTCTTTGCAATTTCCCCGGCCAGCGGGCTTTCATCAGCCTCCCTGACGGACAATCGTTTGAGCGGCTTTTCTTACAAGACATGGAGGTAACCGGTGGTGCCCCCGTAATAGCCAACACGTCCGTGGACGGCGGGAATACTGCCGGATGGACAATTATGGACACCGGCAGCCGCACCCTGTTCTGGGTCGGCGGAGAAGGTGACTGGTTCGACCAGGCACACTGGTCACTCACCTCCGGCGGGCCGGGAGGGGCGTGTGTACCAACACCCGCAGACGATGTCGTTTTTGACGAGAATAGTGATGTGGCCGAGGCCGATTTCACCGTGCATAACTTCTCCGACCGAACGGCATTCTGCCGGAACATCAACTGGACCGCCGGGCTAACGGCCCGCAATTTCTTCCAAATAGATGACATGCGAATTGCGGGCAGCCTCACCAATGAAGGCAACCTCAATCTTTTAATTTATCGTGCCTTTTTCTACGGTGATGGGGACCATACCATTACCATTGGCGGAGCCAACTTCCAGCAGGTTTTCATCCGTGCAACCGGTTCTTATACGTTCACGGATGATGTTTCCGGCTACGAGATCATCCACCAAACCGGCACCATCAATTTCCTTGATCAGAACGTGGACTTCAGCCGCCTGACGGTGGATTACAGTGAACAGCCCAAATTCCTTAACCTTGGCGCAGCACATTTCCGGTTAAGCTATGAAACGGAAGATTTCCGGGAAGCGCTCTCGATTTATAGTAACTCCCAGGTTACCATTGACCCCGGCACCTCGCTGATGGAATTAACCGGGACGAATGCACAGATCCGGGCAGAGTGGCCCGTAGTATTGCATGATGTCATTTTCAGTAACCCTGCGGGGTCCGGCGCTATGATCACCCAGGATTTTGCGATGGCTGATTTAACGGCGAATTCCGTTGCCTTCAATGGCAATGGCAATATCGATTTAGCCCTGACCACCGATACCCTCCTCATGGCTCCTGGGAAGTCCTACATCCTAAAATCGGAAGAAACACAGCAAATCAACCGCTACTGGCAGGTAATTGGCAACAACTGTACGCCCATTTCTCTGCAAGCAAGCATCCTCGGTTCCCCCGCTACTGCCAGCATGCCGGCTTCGGGTGAAATCCTCGCAGACTTCATCCAGATGCGCGACATAACCGGCGTGGGCGGAGCAGCCTTTCTTGCTGGTTCCCGGAGTACCGACATCGCCAACTCTAACCTGAACTGGGTCTTCGAAACGGCTCCGGAATTCGAAACCGTAGGTTTTTTAGGAGAAGATCAGACCATCTGTATCGGCGGAGACGTGACCCTGAACGCCTACAACTTTAGTCCCGGAGAAACCTACCGGTGGCAGGATGGCTCAACGGACACCACCTTCACTACCAGTTTGGCGGGTACCTACTCCGTAGAAGTCACCTTCCAGACGAGTTGCGTCATCAGAGACTCCATCACGGTATTGGATGCCGATGACTTCGATGTTGATCTGCCAGACGACCCCACCATCTGCGCCGGCGACACGCTGATCCTGAGCGGAGATGCCGGCATCAATTCTGCCGACTACCTCTGGCAGGACGGCAGTACCCAACCGACACTGGCGGCCTTTACCACCGGCCCCTATAAACTAACCGTTGACCTGGGAGGTTGCGAAAAATCCGACAGCACTTTTGTCACGGTTACAGACCTGCCGACGGTCGATCTGGGACAAGATCAAGTCGCCTGTGACCAAGAAGACTTTACGCTAACGGCAAATGTGAATGCAGAAAGCTTTGAGTGGCAAGACGGCTCAATGAACATGACGTTCACCAACGACCAACCCGGCATTTACTGGGTAGAAGCCCTGAACGGTGCCTGCCCCGTCCGCGACAGTGTGGTAGTCGCCTACGTTACACCAACCACCGTTGCGTTAGGGGCCGACACCACCTTGTGTGTAGCCGACCAATTCCTCCTAAATGCCGGAGCTCCCGGGTATGATTATACCTGGCAAGACGGAAGTGGCGGACAGACCTTTTCGGCGACCGCCAGTGGCCAGTACTTCGTGGAAATCGACACAGCAGGCTGTACTTCTTCCGACACCATCAACCTCATCTTCCCAGATTTACCCTTTATTGACGTTGTTGACGGTTACGAAATCTGTGACGGGGAAACCTTCCGCCTCACCACCCAAACACCTGCCGACGCTATTCGGTGGGACAACGGACAAACCGGCACTGAATTCGTGATCACCGTAGGTGGCAACTTCTCTGTGGCCATGGATTTTGGCCCTTGTACCGTAGACAAACCCTTCCAGGTTGATTTCCTTGCACCACCGGTGGTAGAGCTTGGCCCGGCCGTGGAAGAATGCGAAGGTATTCCCGTAGTACTGGATGCCGGAATGACCGGCGTTTGGCAAGATGGCTCAACGGCTGCGACCTTTAGTACACTCATGGCTGGCGAGTTTAAAGTGGTGGTTACTGACGGCCCCTGTGTAGTGGCCGACAGTGTAAATGTGTCCTTTTTGGAAGCACCAGAATTTTCTCTCGGCGATGATCAGCTTGCCTGCGAAGGCGAGACCCTCGATGTAGCCGTTACTCCCAATAACCTTGGCATGATCACCTGGGATGATGGATTGGATACCATACAACGGTCTTACGCGACTAACGGTCTCCACTGGGTCGACGTAGAAGACGCCAACGGCTGTATTTCCCGAGATTCGATCCAGCTAACTTTTCAGGCACCTCCAGCATTACAATTGGGGCAGGACACTACGGTCTGCGATGACCGGCCCTTTGTGCTCGTACCCCTGGCCGGTCCGGGCACCCTATCATGGCCTGACGGCAGTATCGCACCTCAGTTCGAAGTGGAGGCAACTGGCCCGCTCGTTGCTATGCTCGACGACGGGATTTGTCTCGTAACCGACACCATATTTGTTACCCAACGGGAGTGTCTGGATTTCAAGGCCTACCTCCCTACCGCTTTCTCTCCAAATTTCGACGGCATCAATGATGATTTCCGCCCTGGAACCAATCCCCGGATAGAAATCATCTCCTACCGGATGGAGGTATACGATCGTTGGGGTGGGCTGCGGTTTACTTCCGAAAACATCGATGATGGCTGGGATGGTTTTGATAACGGCCAACCAGTTGAAATGGGTGTCTACCTATACAGCATCGAACTTACCTACCGGGATGACCGGGGCGTTGGCTCTACGGTGATTGGGGGAGACGTTACGGTAATAAAATAGGTTGTTGGTAACAAATTCCGTTACCGAATCCGATAGGCCATACTTTTCCGAATCGCCTCTGTCCGCTCAGGGCCAACGAATTTATTACACAGGTAAAGCCCTAGCGGAAGAGACGAAGCAACGGCTCCTGCGGTAATAACACCGCCGTCTTCAACGATGATTTCCTCCTCGACAACTTCGTTGCAGTACGGGAGCAGTGCCGGATACTCGTTGAAGTGGGTCGTGGCTTTGCGTCCGGTCAGGAACCCAGCGGCGCCCAGCAGCAGGGACCCGGTACAGACGGAGGTTTTCAGTGGGACCGGAGCAGCGGTTTTTAGCCAATCCATAAAGATGACATCATACTGTAGTTTCCGGGTGCCGAAGCCGCCGGGGACGAAAATGAGGTCATAGCCACTGAGGTCGGGCAAAACCTGATCGACCGTGATTTGCAGGCCGAAGTTGTCGCGAATTTTCGGCGTGGTTCCGCAGAGGTCCCAGGTAAAGTCTGGCAGATGGCCCTGAGACTGTAGTCGGCTCAGGGGGTCATAGAGGCCGACAAAGTCGAGAAGGGTGAGGTTGTCATAGAGGATGTAAGCGACTTTCATGGGCGGGGGCGCGGGTGCAGTGGAATGGTTTTTGAAGGGCAAGGTACTTAGCGACGGGCTTTAATCACAAGGCGAACGTAAGAACCCCCTCCCAACCCTCCCCACGGGGGAGGGCTATTGAAAACGCTGCGCGTTTTTCAGCAAAAAGAGCAAATCGCCAGGCGAAAACAACGCTCAATACAGATCATCCACCAACTGGCCAAAGAAATCATAGAGCAAGGTAAGGCCGAACGAACCTCGCATTCCGTAGTCATTCACGAAAAAGGATCGACCATCTGCAAGTTTAATGGTCAGTTTTGCGGTTTGGCTATCTGTCCAATTGACCGAGTATTGGCTCTTTAATTGCGATGGTTTTAAATGCTGTAGCAATTTGAACAGGTATTGCCGATCTTCCCGGTCCAATTTGTACGAAAGATTTTTCCGCCAAAACTGAAGTCTTCATATTTATGCTGCCTCACCTTCTGGTGCTTGACTAAATACGACCTTAGTTCTTTTGTTGTAGAAATGGACGGGAGCTCCTGGCTGACTAGTACGGAAGCGTATAAAACGCAGCAACAAAGTAGAAAAATAGCTTTCATCCTAAACTAAGGTAAGAAGGCAATACTATTCCTAACAAGAAATTCCCCCACCTTTACTATCTTTCCCACTACTTACCTTAAAGTACATTCATGCGCATCAAACAACTTTTACTCCCCGCCGCCCTGCTACTGCTGGCGGCTTGCGGAGGCCCGGGCACTGCTTCCACCGATCCTTCCACTGCACCTGCGGCCGCGCCACCACCTCCCCCACCCACTGAAATGAAGGCTGGGGAATGGGTCTCGCTGTTCAACGGTACTGACCTCACCGGCTGGCACACCTACGGCAAAGAAGGCGTGGGTGCCGCCTGGAAAATTGACGACGGCGCCATCCACCTAGACGTCGCCAATAAGGACGGCTGGCAAGCCGAAGGCGGTGGCGACATCGTGACCGACAAAGCCTACGCCAACTACGAGCTGGAACTGGAATGGAAGATCGGTAAAAACGGCAACAGTGGCATCATCTATAACATCGTTGAGACCGACGAATACGACTACCCCTGGCTCACCGGCCCCGAAATGCAGGTACTCGACAACGACGGCCATGCAGACGGTAAGATCAAGACCCACCGCGCTGGTGACCTCTACGACTTCATCTCCGTTGCTGAGGAAAACGTAAAGCCCGTGGGCGAATGGAATAAGGTCAAACTAGTGGTCACCGACGGCAAGGTTGAGCACTGGCTCAACGGCAAAAAACAAGTCGAGTACGTCAACAAAGGCCCCGAATGGGAGGCCATGATCGACAAATCCAAGTTCAAAGACTTTGACGCCTTCGGCATGTCCACCTCCGGCAAAATCTCGCTGCAGGACCACGGCGACGCGGTTTGGTACCGGAACATCCGGATTCGGCAACTTAATTAGTAAGTAGTGGGCGGTCGGTAGTGAGTAGTACTACCGCAAGAATTTGCTCGCTACGCTCGTAGACGATTCAACTAATTACGAGCGGAGCGAGCTGTAACATGCGCCAGCACTACCCACTAATTACTACCCACTAATTTCAACTCACTTTACACCACCATATTCTAAAAGCTTACACACATGTCAACCATAGATAGTGGCGCTATCCCCAAAAGGGCATTCGCCGACGTTCCTGAGAACCGCGACCGCCTCTTCCTGGCCAGCTGTTTTGCCCTCATCGTTACCTCCATGACCTTCGCGATTCGTGCGGGCATCCTCGGAAACCTGGCTACTGACTTTGGCCTTACAGACGGTCAGCTAGGTTGGGTCAACTCCATGGCCTTCTATGGCTTCCCCGTCGCTATGCTGATTGGCGGTGCCATTTACAACAGTGTTGGTCCTAAAATCCTCCTGTGGCTGGCCTTCATCAGCCACGTCCTTGGCCTTGTGCTCACCATGACCGCGGGCGGTTACTGGGGCTTGATGATTTCTACCTTCCTGATTGGTTTCGCCAACGGTTCCGTAGAAGCAGCTTGTAACCCGCTCATTGCCGATATGTATCCCGACAAGCAGACAGAAATGCTCAACAAGTTCCACGTTTGGTTCCCTGGCGGCATCGTGATCGGATCGCTGATCGCCTTCTTCCTGAGCGATACTGTTTCCTGGCAAGTACTCATCGCCACTATGCTGGTACCTACCGCCATCTATGGCTTCCTCATTTTGGGTCAAAAATTCCCGAAAGGAGAAAACATCGTTAGTGATACCGGTGAAAACATTAAAGGCATCCTCACGCCGCTGTTCATCGTAATGGCGCTGATCATGACGATGACCGCAACGACCGAATTCGGCGCAACCCAGTGGGTTGAGCGCATCCTCGGTAACGCTGGAGCTAACGCCATGATTTTGCTCGCTATGACGGCTGGCATCATGGCTGCTGGTCGGTTCTTTGCCGGGCCGCTCATCCAAAGTTTCAACGCATCGGGTGTACTCATTGGTTCTGCTGTTCTTGCCTGCCTTGGCCTTTTCATGCTCAGTATGGTAACGGGGCCTCTGGTCTACGTAGGCACAGCCATCTTTGCCTTGGGCATCTGTTATTTCTGGCCAACCATGCTAGGCTTTACGGCGGAGAACCTGCCAAAATCTGGTGCTTTTGGCCTTTCTCTAATCGGTGGTGCCGGTATGCTTGGAGCCGCGATCTGGAACCCGATCATCGGTGGCTGGATTGACAGTGGCCGGGAAACCGCCATCGCTGCCGGGCTTAGTGGCGATGCCGCTGAGTTAGCTACCGGCCAGGCTGCATTAGGTAACATTGCCCTCTTCCCCGGCGTGCTGATCTTCGTTTTCGCAGGCCTATACTTTTACATGAAGAGCCGGAAAACAGCTGCAGCATAACCTGTAAAGGATACCTGCTACAAATAACGCCCGCTCTTCATTCTGGAGGGCGGGCGTTTTTCATTTTTTGACGCTATGCCTGTTTCATGAGCGGCAGCGACTACCAACTACGTTACTACCGACTATCTGACTAATAAGGCGCGGCCGCAGGATACAAAGGGCGGTTTTAAGCAGCAGTATGCTTTGCCCGGTTCTCTGCCCGGAGGCGGAAGTATCGCTTCAGGCCAGCATAGCCAAAGACGGCCACCAGTATCACCACCGTTCCCCAGTAAAAATTCGGATCAAGTTCTTCTGCATCATTGAGCAGGAAGTACGCTAAGGCGATGCCGTAAACGGGCTCCAGGTTGATCGTCAGGTTGGCGGCAAAAGCGGAGAGTTTTTTCAGCACCCGCAAAAAGAGGAAGTTGGTGAAAGTGGTGCAAAGCACGGCCAGTACGATGAGCCACAACCAGTCTACGGGCTCCGGCCAGAAATTGCCGGGCATGAAGGGCAGCAAAGGCGTCAGAAAGAGCGTCCCGGCCGACAGTTCTATGAAGGTGATCCGAAACGGATCAGACTTGTCTACGTACCGCTTATTGAAGGAGCTAAAGATGGCGACCAGGAGGGCGGAAAGCAGTCCGACCAGAATACCCGGCGTCATGGACGCATCAACCCCATCAACGATTAGCCAGATGCCGGGAAGGATGAAAGCGCCCAGCAGCAACTCGTACCAAAGGAATTTCCGACCGGTAATCCACGGCTCTACGATGCTGGAGAACAAAGAGGTGGTGGCCATACAGATCAGCCCTACACTGGCGTTGGCCAGCTTAATGGCCCCATAGAAAGTCACCCAATGAAGGGCAACGATGCAACCCAGGCCGGCAAAAATCAGGGCCTGTCGGCGACCGACTTCCTTCAGCAGGGTTCCGATCCGGACGAAAGCCAGCAAACTGACGCTAGTCAACATCACCCGCCACCAAACCAGGGTGACGGCGTTGAGAGAAATGATGTCTCCCAAAATCGCCGTAAATCCCCAAAGAAAAACGGCTAAGTGGAGTTCTGCGTAGGCGCGGGATTCGGAGTAGGCCAAGGTCGTTAGTAGTAGGTAGTGATTAATGGGTTGGCGGCTCAATGCCTCCGGGAGTGCAAATATCGGAAGGAAAAGGTTTGGGGTTTTAAAAAAAACTATTCCCACCAAAACCAGGCCGTCCTCCATGGAGAACGGCCTGGAAAAATGTAGGCTTGATGATGAGTAGTTTGTCCATAAAGCGCGATCAACTTCGCATTCAAAGATCAGTGACGATGACCAGCGTGGTGTACCCTCTTCTTGGCATTGAGTTGGCCAAGGCTGATGCCTTGCATCAGGCCATTCACCTCGCCGTTGGCGCGGATGTTATCCCGCAGAGCGACCAGGTCGGGGAATTCGTAGAGCAGTTGGATCTTTTGGTCTGCCAGGGTCGTCCCCGTACGGCGATCGGGCTCGGAAATGAAAAAAGCGATGGTTTCGGCGATGTCTTCCCCGGGGTTGGTGGAGGCGTACTCACTTACGAAGCGGTCAGGGTAGCGATCATAAGTCTCCTCCGGGCGGTCGTGGTCGTGGTCGTTGTAAATGTCGGCCCACCCCAGGTCGAAGAAACGATTGATGTAGGAGTTGGACCGGCTACAGCCTTCGCCGGTGAAGAATTCGTTGCAGCTCCTTTCGTCTCCGCCTACGACAACCTGTTGATCATTTAAGGTTAAGACGTGGGCCAGTTCATGGACCACCAGCAGGGCGAACTCGTCGCTAAAGTCGATCACGCTCAAGTCCCCGGCGGCATCAATTGCAAGGCCCATTTTCCAGCGACTCAGGTCGTTTTCGTCAAGCGGAATTACGTAGCCACCAAGGTCGTTGTCGCCAAAGATGACCTCAAACTCTACGATTTTGGCGCGGGATTCGGCGGGAATAAGACGGATGAAGTAATCCCACATTTCACGGTGGCGGGCTTCGTCGTCCTGGTAAGCCTGTAAACGATTGGGGATTTCGTAGTCGCGTACCTTGGTGATGCTTTCTCCGGATACGCGGTAGAGTGTCAATGCACCCTCCTCTCCGCCGTCTGCGCCAGCGTCATCATCGTCCCGGTCATCGTCAGTCCATTCCTGGCCATCCTCCGCAAAGGGTTCGTAAATTTCTTTTTCACAGGCCGTAAAAGCAAGAATGAATACGGCGAGGAAGAGCAACATGCACTTTTTCATGGGGGTGGTATTTAGTACACATTCCGGAATCGTAGTTGTTGGTTTGCCCGGAAGGTGCAGATGATAAAAGTGTAGTAGTGTATCGATAGGTAAGCTTTCGTTTGGGTGACTTTGCCTCCCGGACGACGGGGATGGCGGCTCCCCCTATGCGGGTGTAGTTTTTTTCTTATTTTTTTTCACCCCCCCTCTCGGCGGGCGACGCTTTCAGCAGCACACATTCCCTCAATCATTCTCTAATCTCCAACTTTACCTACCTTGTCCGCATGTCCACCCCGACCATGGAACCAACTCCACCTAATGTTGAAGAACAAGCCTGGCTGACCGGCCTGCGCCGTGGCAATGAAGCGGACCTCGAACGTATTTTCCATCGTTTCTACCGGTATTTGACGGTGACGGCTTACCAGCTGATCCCCGACGAGGACAAGGCACAGGACTTGGTGCAGGACCTTTTCTTCAGCCTTTGGACCAAGCGAGCGGACCTATCCGTAAAGGGCAGCCTGAAGGCCTACCTGCGGAAGGCCATCGTCAATCGTTGTATCGACGAGCTGCGGCGCGAACAGCGGCGGGGAACGACCTCCGACGAGCAGCTGCCCTACCAGGCAGCCTCCCAAACCGCTGCCGACACCCTGCTGGAAACCAGCGACCTACAACGGCTCATCAACCACGCCATCGACCAACTCCCCGAACGCTGCCGGGCCGTTTTTTCCCTCAGTCGGTTCCATGCCATGAGCAATAAAGACATTGCCGCCAAACTCGGCATCTCCGTAAAAACCGTTGAGAACCAGATGACCAAGGCGCTTAAACTCCTGCGCGGAGCGTTGGCCAACCACGTGCCCCAGTGGCTGCTTGGCTTCGTTTTATTTAATTCCTGATCGGCGTAGGGGGCAGGCCCGTTTTTTTCGACTAGTATTTGTACCAAAAAACTTATGGAACAGGACTTCTACATTAGCTTAATCCACCAAGACCTGCAGGAGACCTTGCCGGAAGAGGGCCAGCGGCAGCTGGCCGAATGGCGACTTGCTGACCCCGAGCACTTAGTGCTGGAAGAGCAAGTTCGTAAAGCCTGGGAGCTAAGTGGTGGGTACAAACCCGAGCTGGAGGTGAACGTCCCTGCTGCTTTCAACGTCCTGCGCACCCGCGTCCGCGCCCACGAAAAAGAAAGTACGGCTACCGTCCGCCCCCTAAAAAAGACTTCGCCAAATCGCCGTTCCTGGCTGGGCATCGCTGCCGCCCTGGTCCTGCTGCTCTCTGCCGGATGGTTCTTCTGGCCCGCACTGCAGGGTGAGGGCCCAATGGCAAAGCTTGAAACCGGACCAGGCGACTCGCCCCAGGAAGTGACGCTGAGTGACGGTACAAAAGTATGGCTGAGAGAAAACAGCAGCCTCGAATACCCGGAAACCTTTGCCGCTCGTGCTCGTAAGGTTACCCTCGTAGGCGAAGCCTTCTTCGAGGTAGTCAGAAATACCGACGCGCCGTTTCACGTTGCCTTACCGGGCGGCGCTGAAGTGGAAGTACTCGGCACCAGTTTCCTCGTCAACGCTCCGGAAAGCGGGCCGATCGAAGTCACCGTAAACAGCGGAAAAGTAGCGCTCAACGCCGGGAACAAAGTCCTCTTACTACGAGGTAAAAAAGCCGGAACCTGGAACCCCATCACAGGAGGAATTGCGGAGCTCAACTACCAACCCAATGCTGCAGCCTGGCGCAACAGCACGCTGATTTTCGATGACCAGACGTTGGCAGCGGTAACCCGGGACCTCGAAGCATACTTCGACGTTACCATCACCTTCGCCAATAACCAGTTGCCCAATTGCCGATTCGGAGGCCGCTTCCCCAATGCCAACCTATTGGAAATTTTGGACGCCATGCAACAGACGCTCGAAATAAACTGGCAGCAATTCGAAGACGAATATCAGCTGAGGGATGGAAATTGTCAGTAATTTTTCTGCGGCCAAATTCCAGCTTCTGCTGTTGACCGGGTTCTTTTTTTCCTGCTCTCCGTTAGTGGGCCAGGCCTGGCTGGAACGTCCGGTCTCCATTGACTCCACCGACGAAAGTCGGGCGAGTCTCCTTTTTCAGGTAAGTGAACAGGCCGAAGTTGCTCTTGCCTACATTAGTGAATGGCCTGAGTTTAAAGAAAAAATTACGCTGTTTACCAACCAACAACCCGCACGCGAAGTGCTCGCCCTAATCTTTGCCGGTTCTGCCCTGACCTACGATGCCACCGAGACGCTCCTATCCATCAGGTATAAAAAAGTCATCCTCAGTGGCTATCTCGAAGACGCTAATAGCCGGGAACGACTCGTAGGTGGAAACGTTGTTGCCCCCACTAGCCGACGGGGTACAGTCACCAACGGCTACGGGTTTTACAGCCTGGAATTACCTGCCTCAGACAGCCTGGTAACATTCAGCTACCTCGGGTATAAGGCTTTAACCATCAAAATACCCTTTAGCGGTAATGTCCGCCTGCAACCGGCAGCTGATTTGCCCGAAGTAGTAGTCATTGCTTACCCTGAACAACCCGGTGTTTCGGTTGAAGGGCGAGCTGGTTTTACTCGTCGCATCACCGGCCGTCAGCTGCGCCGGCACGCCGGGGCGGGTGGCGAAACTGATCTCTTTGATTTACTCCACCAAACAACAGACAGCCAACGAGGCGCCGATGGTCTTGGCGGCCTATTCGTACGTGGTGGAAGCGCCGATCAGAACCTGGTTTTGCTGGACGATGTTCCCATCTTCCAACCCAACCATACTTTCGGTCTCTTCTCCGCCATTAATCCGGCCATCCTCCGTTCAGCTACCTTTTATCAGGATGGTTTCCCCGCCCGTTACGGCGAGCGGCTCGCCTCCGTGCTCGATGTGCGCAGCCGGGAGGGCAATACGGAGCGTTCCTCAGCCGAGCTTGCGTTCAGTTCCATTGCCACCAAACTGACGCTGGAGCTGCCAACCTTTAAGCACCAGGGGGCACTCTTGCTCGCTGGCCGACGGACCCACCTGGACCCGCTAATTGCAGCAGTAAGCCGGCAACGAAAAGCCAACGAAGGTTCCGAGGGAGAGATCAATTACGATTTCTACGACCTCAACCTGAAGTGGCACCACACCTTCTCCCCTAAAGACAAAATCTACCTGAGTGGGTATCGTGGCGGAGATGCTTACGACAACGTCAATTTCGCCGCTTTTGACCTGGAGGAAAATGGCCAGATCTTCGCTTATGATGAGGAACTGGACCAAAACCTTAACTGGGGGAACACCTCCGGGACACTTCGGTGGAACCACCTCTTCAACGATCGGCTTTTTGCCAACACCACCCTCACTTACGGTAAATACCGCTACCTGAGTGACAACTTCCTCGACACCCGAAAAGCTGGAACTACGGACACCATCAACGCAGTTTTCTACGGTCGCTTCGAGTCCGTTATTCGTGACCTTAATCTGAAGGTGGATGTCGATTATTACCAAAACCAGCACCACTTTCGCTTTGGCGCGTTTGCACTTGCCCGCCGCTTTCTCCCCGGCGCTGTTTTGGATGAATTTTCGGAGGACACCATTCGCAGAGCAGAAATAATTTCTATCTCTGAAGAGCGGGCTGATTATCCGGGCTTCAACGCTGTAGAAGGCGGGGTCTATTTTGAAGACCAGTTTGAACTGAATGAACGATGGCAACTCAGCACGGGCCTTCGGCTGACTGGCTACCGGTTTGGGGAGACGGCCTTCTTCCGGCCCCAACCTCGAATCCGGCTAAGTTGGCAGGACGGAAGCCGGGCGGCAGCCCGGCTATCCCTAGACCGGATGGTACAACCGCTGCACCTACTCACTAATTCCGGTGCTAATTTGCCCACCGATTTATGGGTTCCGGCCACCTCGAGATTCGCTCCTCAAGACAGTTGGCAAATGAGTTTTTCCGGAAATTGGTCGCCCCAACCAAGATGGCATCTCCAGTTCAATACCTATTACAAAATCATGCGTCGGCTGCTTCGTTATTCAGATGAGGTTAACTGGCCCGGGCTCGAAGAAAACCCGGCAGAATTTTGGGAAGAGCAAGTGCTGCAAGGTAGCGGGCACAGCTATGGCATGAGCCTGAATGCTCAGCATCGAACGGACCGACAATTACTTAGTGGCGGGTATTTTTTCAGTCGTGGATTCCGAAAATTCCCGGACGTAAACAATAGTCGAATTTTCCCTTTTGCTTTTGATCGGCCGCATAAGATTGTCCTCAACCTGGAGCGACGACTGACCGAGGGGTTATACCTACACGTTCACTGGGAATTCACCAGCGGTCGACCGATTACCCTCCTTTTGACGGACACCGCATTTGATCCGCTGGATAATTTCCCGGACTTTAGTTATCAACAACTATCTGACCTGAACGGCTTCCGCCTGCCTGCTTACCATCGGCTGGACCTTGCTTTGGAATGGCAGTGGAAGAAAAGACGGCAGCAAACGCTTCGTATCGGGGTATATAATGCCTACAACCGGGCCAATGCCTACTATGCTTATGATTTTGCGGAAGCTTCTTCCGGGCCAGTGGAACAAAGGGAGGTAAGGAGTTTACCTATTCTACCTTCATTAAGCTATTCCATCAGGTTCGGGGAATAAGCAGGCGCGAACGCAGGTGCAGGGAAAGTTGGAGGAGCAGATTGCGCGCTATCCATTATACTTTCCAACGACAATCTGAAAAAGAGAAAGGCCGGATGTTTCGTAAACACCCGCAGTTTGGTTGAGGTGAATTACCCGGGGAGTACCTACATTGATGGTGTAGTGCGGCGTTGGGTTCAGGGGGCAGCTGTATTGGAAGGCCCCTTCCGTCAGGGTAACCACGCCGGTGCGGCTGGTCTCTCCGTTACCCACCAGTGCTTCAAGGCCAGAGTTAGCGACCTGGGTACCAGATTTGTCCTGCAAGTAAAAACCAAGGTCTTTGTCCTCTTCAGTATTCGTTACTTCAAAAATATAATCTCCGGGGGTGAGGTTCAGCAGTTGGTTGGTGTATTCCCCTTCCACCTGGCTGAGTTGAACGACCGTTGGTGCCGCCTTCTTTGCCATCATGGTTTCACCTTTAGCGGCCATGTTATCCTTATGTGCCATTTGGGCCGTAGCGGATAGAGAGAAGGTCAGCACCAGGGCGACGAGAGAAAGGAATTTTGCGAAATTTTTCATTGCTTTATCAATTTTAATTGTGGTGGCTTTATCAGCCGTTTGATTTGATATTGCAAAGATGGAGGTGCTTAGGGGGGAAAGAAATACCCGTTCTTCCCTTGGATGGGTCATTTTTTCCCTTCTTCTCTGAAAGCTTGTTTTACTGCCGCAATTTGCTGCTTTAGTTGTTCTGGAGACGGTAGGTATTTGGAAAAATCTTTTGGTGACTCCCCCAGTGTGGCATATTTTACTACTCCCATTGGCCGGGAGGCTGCCCTAAGGGCGTATTCTACCTCCAATTCATCTTTCTCAGTACAAAGTAGAATTCCAATTGACGGGTTCTCGTCATCCATCCTCATGGTATCATCCATTATTTCCAGGTAGAAATTCAGCATGCCAATGAATGCAGGTTGAAATGGCTCTGTTTTCAATTCAATAGCAACCAGGGCGCGTAGCTTCCGGTTGTAGAACATCAGGTCTACGTAGTAATCCTTGTTTAGTGATAATCGTTGTTGCCGACCAACAAAGGTGAAGCCATAGCCCAACTCCAGCATGAAAGCTTGTAAATGACTGACAATCCTGTCTTCCAGATCTTTTTCTTTAAACTTCCC
>JBGCFZ010000293.1:0-5726 GCA_045110355.1 Lewinella sp.
CGTGCTGCACCAGAACACGCCGAACCCGGTTCGGATGGAAACGATTGTTCGCTTCGAACTGGCGCAGGCCGCTCCTGCAACACTGACGCTTCGCGACGCAGCTGGCCGTCTGGTATCCGTTCAGGAAATCGACGCTGCTGCGGGTATGAACATGGTAGAACTGACGAACATCAAGGCTTCTGGTGTCTTGACTTACACGCTGACGGCGGGTGAGTTCACGGCTTCCAGGAAGATGGTGGTGGTTAAGTAAGAAGGTTGGTTGATCAGCACTTGTGCTGATGGCTTAAACCTGATGAACTCAGCACAAGTGTTGAGGAACCAACCCAAGGCCCCGCTGCTCGTAAGAGTGGCGGGGCTTTCGTGTTGATTGTCTGTTTTTATGGTTTTTGGTTGGCTTTTCTTAAACCGATAAAGTGTGCTGCTACAACAAGGGGCACTACCACCGCAGGTAATAAATTAAAGGGAGCTTGTAGTATCCCAATGTTAGGTTGTTCGAAGGCGATCTGCTGAAATGGGAAAGGTGCGGCCAGTATGGCCGTAGCAACAATATTAATAAGCAAGAGCAGGCCGACGTAGTGCCAAATTTTGATCAGACCAGGGGAGATCATCCCCCGGCCGTAGCCAAAGTACCAGATAGCGGGTGCAGTTAAGCCCATGATGATGTCGAAATTATTTCCTTCAAAGGTCATGATTTGAGGAATCTGGCTGGACACAAAGAGGCCATACAGCACCAACTCTACGGGAACCCGAACCAGGTGGACCAAAACCAGTTTTTCGTGATTGAGCCCAGCAAGTAGAGATTTTCCGCTTTTGCTGAAGAACAGCCAGAAGATGGCGACTATGCCGGGGAGAATATTCAGGAAAAACCTGGGAGGCAATGCATCGGTGTTTTGGTAAAAGCCAGTGGCTCCAATCGCGTATTGCGCAATGGTGTAGCCAATTAATATCGTCGCCAGTTTCTTCGGTGTTCGGTGTGCGCGGGCAAAGAGGTATATGGCCAGAACGGTGGTGCCCAAAAAGGCGATGGCGAGTGGGGAGAAGTCTTGGGACATGAGAACTGGGTTTTCATATTAGGTTGGAGTAAAGCCCGATGAAATAGGGTATTACTTTCGGCCTCCGGTATCTATTAGTTACCGGAGGCCAAAAAGTATACTATTGCGCGCCCAACTTAAAGCTATACGTTAGTGGTGTGTCCAGCTCCAACCGATGCTCTTTATAAGGCCCGGCATTCGGCATCCAACTGTTGTCTCCGCCTACACCAACCTGTCCGTAGTCGAGGTTGAGGGTATAATTGGCGGCTGGCGTCAGGTCGTTGGTATGTTCTGCGGCTTCGAGGGTAGACTGGGTGTAGGGCCAGATGCTGAAGTCGAACTTACCGGTGGCCATAAGGGCAGGGACACCCTGGCCGGTGACGCGCAGTTCGCGTACGTCCATCCGGTTACCGTTTTCTGCGGGCTTGATGTAGGGCTCGTTGAGGGCAGTGATGGGTAAAGCGTACCGGCCGATACGTGCGCTTTGAAACCGGTCGGCATAGGCTTCGTGTGGCCCCCGGCCGAACCATTGTGCCTGATTGTAGGCCTTGGGGATTGACGTTTGGACGCCGTAACGGAATACACCGGGAACCACCGTCGCGTCGGTAGTCTTTCTTAGTGTTCCGCGATAGGACAGTTTTCCGTCTTCGGTCAGGTACACTATGAGTTCTTCCGTTACTTTTCCATCAAGGTAGGTCCGGGTAATGCGCAGTGCATTGTCGAAGTATTGCTTTTCGGTGAGGGTCGGAGTAGCATCTCGCCAGGGGGCATATTTACGTGCCAGACCAGCCGGCTTGTCGTTGTCGGTAGGGGCCCGCCAGAAATTTGGGGTAAGCGGAGCGGACAGCACTTCCTTTCCGTCGACTAAGTAGCGGGTAACGTTTCCGGTCTTGGGGTCAACGTAGAGTTCAGCATCGGCCCGAAACAGAACGAGGGAAGCTGGCGTTTCCTGGTAGGTACCTCGCACGATGTTGGACATCATTGGTGTGATTGGTTGTGTGGTATTCTTTAAGTCAATCTGAGTAAAGGCAACCTCATGCCCGACCGGACGGCCAAACTCAGCTACCCGTTGGATAAAGGCAAACTCCAGGTAAAGCGTGGCTGCTGGCACTGCTCTTTCCAAGTTCCATTGCACCTGCGACCCCGCCTGAACATCAGGAGCCGGTCCTTTCCAAATGGTGTTGGCGCCTTCCGCCATGACGGCCCGTACCTCCATATTGTACTGGTTCAGGTTGGTGTGCGTGAGCCAGGATTTGATCTGGAAGGCATCTCCATCCTGCATCACTTCCGCTGGCTGGAAGGCGTGTTTGACTTCGTACAAGGCCGGTTGTGGCGACTGATCACTATAGATCAGGCCATTGGCCAGGAAGTTGTTGTCATTGATGTCTTCGCCATAATCGCCTCCATAAGCCATGAATTTCTGCCCCTTATCGTCGGTTTTTTCCAGGCCCTGATCAATCCAATCCCAGATGAAGCCACCGGCAAAATTCGGGTAAGTCCGGAACATCGTGGCAAAAGTGTCGAGGTGGCCGGTAGAGTTGCCCATCGAGTGCGCGTATTCGCAGTAAATTAGTGGACGATCATCATTGGCCGCCAAAATTTTACGCATCGTCCCCTTTGGGGTGTACATACGACTGCGAACGTCGACATAAGGCTGGTCACTCTTCACATCTCCATCGGAAGAGAAGCTGCTGCTGGCTGCCCCTTCGTTGTGCAGCAGGCGACTTGCGTCCCGCCCCTTGATCCAAGCGGCCATAGCGGCGTGATTGGGTCCGGTCCCGGCTTCATTACCAAGGCTCCAGCTTACAATGCTGGGATGGTTCTTATCGCGTTCGACCATCCGGACCGCGCGGTCTAGCATGGCGGTGGCAAACATCGGCAGACCACTAATCTGGCTGCCCGCTTTATGGGTTTCGATGTTAGTTTCATCCATTACGTACAGTCCGATGCTGTCGGCCAATTCGTAAACGTAGGGATCGTTGGGGTAGTGGCTGCACCGTAGGGCATTCAGGTTGTAGGCCTTCATCAGGCGTAGGTCCTGGCGGATTTCAGCCCTGGTTACTGCCTTGCCGTTGATGGCGGAATGATCGTGCCGGTTGACGCCATAAAAGATGACTTCCTTGCCGTTGATTTTGAAGCCGTCTCTGCCCCAGCTCAAGTTGCGGAAACCGATGTTGTGGCCGGTTACGTCTACGGTTTGTCCACTCGCGTTTTTAACGGTAGCTACTAGTCGGTAAAGGTTGGGTGTTTCGGCGGTCCAGGGAGCAACGTTGGGTATGTCGACCTCCAGACCATAGAAGTTGTGGACGCCATAAGGGTTGCGGTAGGCCCCACGCTTGTAGTAATCGGGAATGGGATTTACCGAGATTGATTTGGCCTCGGATAGGACTGCCTGGCCCGACGGATCGAAGAGCTGGACCTCAAAAGTCCAGTCCTTTATTTTGGCCGGGTCCCGGAAATGAATGGTGGGTTCGACTTTCAGGTGGCCGGTGGTCATATCTTCCTTCAGTGTGGGCTTCGCGAAGAGATCAGACAGGTATTCAAAGGGCGTGCTTTGTACGTATACCTGGCGGTGCAGGCCGCTCAACCGCCAGTGGTCCTGGTCTTCGAGGTAGGAGCCTGAACTCCACCGGTAAACCTCCACATATACTTCGTTACCGTTGGGTTTGGCCAGGTCGCTGATGTCGAACTCCGCCGGTGTCCGGCTGCCCTCGCTGTAGCCTACGTACTGACGGTTGACCCAAACGTGGAAGGCGGAACTGACGGCGCCGAAGTGCAGCACGTGACGGTCTCCATCCTGAAAGTCTTTGATGTCAAAAGTGCGCTGATAGGCACCCATTGGGTTACGGTCGTGGTCGGTTGGTCCATTGGTGGAGGGAACGAACGGCGGGTTAGCGGGGCGGAAGGGGTACTCCCAGTTGGTGTAAATCCGCATGCCATGGCCCTTCATTTCCCAGTTAGATGGCACTTCTATGGTGCCAAAACCGGAAAGCTCAGGCGTAATCCGATTACCTGGCGTGAAATTGGACCCGTGTTCGAACCATTTAAAATTCCAGGTGCCATTCAGACTTGTCCTGCCGGCCAGGGCGCCATTCGTTTTGGCCGTCGCCTCATTCGCGAAATGATACATGGTCGCATGAGCTGGTAGCCGGTTGACGCTGAAGGTCTGTGGGTTCTGGACGTAGCGTTGTTGTGCCTGGAGTAAGGGGGAAAGGGTGAAAAGAAGTACGGGGAGGAGTAACCACTGGAGGTTGGCGTTTCCTTTTCCCTTTCTACCTGTTTCCTTTTTTCCCTTCTCCCATTTTTCCTGGGCGCGGTCGCAGGTGCAAAGAAAGGTAGAAAGAGCGGTGGAGTAGAACGTTGGTTTTTGCATTTGATCTGGACTTTGGGTGGAAGGTCGGTATTTTTTTTGGATTAGTTGGGTGGAGATGCTTTGTGTATGTGTAACAAATTACAGGAACTGTTTTGAACCTGACCTGCGCTAAAACGCAGGCTCGTACCACGAAGCTCTAGCGAGCTGAGTCGGCCTCCTTAAGTCAATTATTCATCATTTTATTACAGTCACAACTGTTTCAGTAGGCGAAGTACTTATTTTAGCGATCAATCCACATTAGACCCTAAACATTATGACCATCATCCCGAAAACCAAACGCCGTACCAGGTATCTAATCTTCGCCCTCATATGGGTTGTGCTTGGAATTGTAGGGGGACTGGTAGATTCAGGGAACTTATTCTTTTACGGTTACCCGCTGATCGGGCTACTGTTTGTATTCGGTTACTTTACAGACGGCGGAAAGAAAGAAGAAACCGAAAAGGCCTGAATTCAGACGCTATTAAGTAGAGTTTCTTCTTAATTCTCTGGGGCGTTGATCATTACCCGGGTAAATGGGAGAACTACCCGGGTCTGGGTTCCCCTGAGAAAGGCCTTTTTCAATTCGTTGGATGGTTCTTATGGATATCCCCGAAGCAGTTGCCAAGCTCTCCTGGGTGAAGCCGCCGAGTTTACGATGGCTTTTCAGTTGTTTACTTATGGCAGTTGGCTAGATGGAATGGATCAGAAGAGAATTATAGATCAGACCACGGACCATCTTTAGTAACACTAATAAAGGTGCTACCATCGTAGCGGAAGAGCCCGCCCCAGCCACCAAACCAAAATCTGTCGTTCCGGTCTTCGTAGATACTTAGGATGCCATTGGTCTGAAGTCCTTCTTTTTTACCCAGTTGAGTAAACGACGTGCCATCATACCGGTAGACGCCATGGTTCTCGGCGGCGAACCAGATATTCCCGGCTTTGTCTTCAAAAAAGCCACCGACTTCTTCCCCGCTGATTACGCCGTCTTTAGTTGGATTGGTAAAACTTTGGCCATCATACTCGCTCACACCTCCAAAATAGGTCCCTATCCAGATGTTTCCTTTAGTATCCGCCATCATGTCATAGACGACATTATCACAAAGGCCATCTGCTTCGGTATAATGAGTGAACGTTATTCCATCGTATCGGCAAATGCCATAGCCATCCGTACCGAACCAGAAATTGCCGTTTTTATCCTCTACGATGGCCGTTATTCTATCGTAGGAATAGATGGTGTTGGGCTTACCTACTTCAGGCTTAGGTACAGGTAAGGTGGTAAACGTCGTTCCATCAAATCGACTTATGCCTTTATTGGTGCCAATCCAGATAATGCCTTTGCTGTC
>JBGCFZ010000294.1:0-8865 GCA_045110355.1 Lewinella sp.
GCCATACGGCCACGGCTATGCCTATTTCGGGGAGCGTATGGATAACGGTACGCCCATTGAGGAGAACTGGATTAACCGGGCGGGGAGTGAAGACTTTCGTAACCTGGTTAACTACGTCGACGACTACCGGCCGCTGGCCGGCAGGTACGCCGTTGGCGAACATTCTAACTTCCTCATGGCCCCCATGCAGTTGGTAGCCCTGCAGCAAGTCAATGCCTGGGGCCCGGCACGTATCCAATCTTACTGCGCAGGCTTATGGAAAGGCGTGGAACCGATGTTGCGGGAACTGGGTGTACACATCCCCACCGAAAGGGTACATCACCTTGTAGGTTTACGGCTGCCGGCCAGCATCGACCCAGACAAGCTGGCGGCTGAGTTCGGTAAGCGGAAACTGATGGTCAGTTATCGGGGAGATGCCGTGCGCGTTTCCCCTAATGTTTATAACACGGAGGAGGAGATGATACGGATGGCTATGGCGGTGGGGGTTAGTAGACGGTAGTGGGTAGTAAGTAGCAAGTAGTGGGTAGTGCTGCCGCGGGGAGATGCTCGCTCCGCTCGAAAGGTGGCCCGAGTTCTGAGGTCGAGGGCTTTCTGCCCGAGCGCGAACGGGGCCGAAGGCTCCCGGAGCAGGTAATAACGGTAATGCTAAAATGTAGCACGCGGCAAAGTAGCTTCGCTCCCTTGTCCCGGCCGGACACAAAGCCCTCAACCGTTCTTTGCACCTGCGGCCGCGCCAAAAAAGGCAAACAGTCAGATAGTCGGAAGACAAACAGTAGCGGCGCTATGGCGAAATCCGCTTAGGACCGCCTCATAAATAACTGTCCTGATTGAAGCGCAGATATCGTGGTGCTATTTGAGCCATTTGAAGGCTGGCATAGCCATAGCTACGGCGGTTTTCAAATGGTGAAAAATAGCGCCGCGAGATCAAGCTGCAAATCGGACAGTTATTTATGAGGCGGTCCTAAGTGTAGCCTTAATGCCTGGGTGCCTTAATCGTTACTTATCCAATAGCCCAATCACTCTTCCCCAAAAGTCCGTCCACTCTCGCGCACCATCATCCCATTAATGATGAACTGATAGGCCAACAGGGCAAATAGTGAGACGTTGATCAACCATCCGTTCCCGATCAGCAAACCACCAATGGCGGCCATCGCAAGACCGATCGTATAAATGGTAAGTATGGTTTTCTGCTTCTGCCGGACGGGCCGGAGGAAGCTGCCCAGTGGTATGGTGAGCAATAAGAAAGCAAAGGCGAGGCCCTGCAGCAGATCACCGCCCCACAACAGGTAACCAAGAAGACAAAGAGCGGCCAAACCAAGGGAGCCCCCAACGAGTGAGGCCATCATCTTGTCTTCCTTATCGAGTAACAAGCGGCCATACTGATTGGTGAGCAGATAGAAGTTCATGATCGGATCGATGATCCAGGTGAGCAGAAACAGGGCTACCATCAGGTAAACAATCGGCAAAAGAAACCAAGCCAATTCGGGTTGTTGGCCCGCTATCCGATTGAGAAAATTTACGCCAAACCACAGGCCGATCATAATGCCGAAGCTGGCACCGCCCGACAATTTCGCCATTGCCTCCTTATACTTGAAGTACATGCGATAGGGCCAGAAGCGGGCCTTCAGGGCTTCCAACATGGCGAAGCGGCCGAGTTGGTCGTTAGGGTTAATCGAAAGAGCGTATTTCAGCCGCTCCAATGCTTCCTCTACCTTGCCCTGCCGCAACAGTTGGTAGCCGTGGTTGGCGATGGTAGAACTGTCTTCGGGGTTGACGTTTAGTGCCTCATTGATCGTCTCTTCCGTGTCGGTACGGCCGAGAAAGCCCCCAACGTAGATCTTCAGGTTCAATGCTTCGGTGTTCTGCGCATCGATCTCCAGTGCCTGATCGGCGTAGCTGATGGCCGCATCGTAATTGCGCTGATCCAGCTTAATCTTCGCCATCAACACCAGGGCATCATCGTCTTCCGCATTCATCTCCAGGAGCTGCCGGCCGAAGCGCTCGGCAATTTTGGGTTTACCGTCGCTCAGCTCGATCACCGCCGCCAGGCGCAAGACCGAAGGATTATCGGGGTGCTCGGCCAGCATGGGCCCCACCAGATCTCGGGCCAGCTGCTTCTCCCCCATGTTCAATACCGTGTTGATGTAATACAACTGCGCAATCGAATCATCAGGGTGATCCGCGAGGTAGCTTTCCAGCAGCTCACGACTCTCCGGCCAGCGGGCTTGCGACTGGAGTTGATGGAGACGTTCTATGAGGGCGTTGAGTTGCATTTTCGGTAGTATTCAGGGTTCAGGGTTCAGGGTTCAGTTTTTAGGATTCAGTTTTTAGGGTTCAGTTTTTAGGATTCAGGGTGTAGGATTCAGGGTTCAGTTTTTAGGATTCAGGATTCAGGGTGTAGGATTCAGGCGGCAGGCTTAAGTTAGGTAACTAAGAGGTCATAATTCCTGAATACTAA
The DNA here is from genome assembly GCA_045110355.1 of Lewinella sp. Lineage (GTDB taxonomy): Bacteria > Bacteroidota > Bacteroidia > Chitinophagales > Saprospiraceae > Neolewinella. The sequence continues at coordinate 2,459 of JBGCFZ010000294.1, forward strand.
AAACTGGTTCCTAAACCCTGAAAACTAAAAACTGAATCCTGAATCCTGAATCCTATTTCAAGTACTTCAAAATATCGTCATACAGCCCACTTTTGTTGGCAAACATGGCGTAATTCTTTGCCGTAGTGAACCACTCGGTGGTAGAAGGACGATGCCGGTCAACGGCGGACAGGAGGTCTTTGGTGGAGACCGGGCGAGGCGTTCCCGTACGGATGGCTTCTTCGAGAATACCTTCTATGGCAATATCAATGACGGCGTTGAGGTCGGCACCGGAGAAGTCTTTAGCTTTTTTGGCTACCTTGGTAAAGTCGATTTTTTCCTGAGGCTTGCCCGCTAATTTAAGCTTCAGGATGGCCTCCCGGCCATCGGCATCGGGCGGTGGCACGAAGATGATCCGGTCAAAGCGGCCGGGCCGGCGGAAGGCCGTATCCAGGTGCCAGGGGACGTTGGTGGCACCGATGATGAGTAGCCCGTCGTTGTTGTCGTTGATTCCGTCCAGTTCTGAGAGGAACTGATTGATGACATTGCGGCCAGCACTTTGCCGCATATCGGAACGTTTAGCGCCGAGTGCATCGACTTCATCGAAGAAAAGGACACAAGGTTTCTTTTCCCTGGCCAGGTCAAAGTAGGAAGCCAGTTGTTTTTCGCTGTTACCGACCCACATATCGAGGATGTCGCTGAGGCCAACGTTGATAAAATTGGCGTCGATCTGCCCGGCGGTAGCCCGGGCAATGAAGGTCTTGCCACAGCCCGGAGGGCCGTACAGCAAGATGCCACCACCAACTTTTTTCCCGTAACTTTTGTAGAGCTCTGCGTGCTTTAGTGGTTGGATGATCTTGAGGTCGATCTCCCTTTTGACGCCGTCCATCCCTCCTACATCGGCGAAGGACGTATCGGGCTTTGACATAATACGGAGGTCATCCTCGTCCAGGTCACCGAAGTCCATATCATCCAGATCAAAATCGGAGGTCTGTCGAAAGGCCTTATCCAACTCGTCGTCGGCTACTTCCGGATTGGCGTTGATGGCGGAGCGGTAAAGTTCCCCGGATCTTTGGTGGTCGCCGTCCTTAAGGTAGCATTTAGCAATCAGGATGCGTGTCTCCGGACTGATCAGCTCAGGGTGTCCCAATTCTTCGAAGATGATGAGGCAGGCCGAGTTTTTACCTTGTGCAAAATAGACTTCGATGAGTGCTTCCTTCAGGTCCAGATCTCGTGGTTCCTTTCTGATCAACAGGTTCAATTCACGCTCTAGCTCCGTTTCATAGCCGGGAACTCCGCGCAGTTTATTGATCAGCAGGCGGCGGATGAAAGCATTATCCGGTGAAGCGGCCAGGGCTTCGCGTAAGTCTCTTATTTCTTTGTCTTCCGGCATAGGGGGCTAATTTTCGGGCGGCCTTCGGGTTAAAACGCTTAACTGGTGGTGAAGTTTGGAAGAGGAGATGTTTTACCATTAAGGTATTAAGAGCTACACTAAGGAGGTATTGCAATAGTATTGATCCTTCCTACCGGTTATTAAACTAAAGAAGTAGGTGAGGCGCGGACGCAGGTGCAAGACCAGGTTAAAAAAGCAGGGAAACAGCCTTCAGCATTTTACCAAATGCTAGTTTCTTCCTTAACGCCTGAATGCCCTTAATGGTTACTCCAAAGCCCATCACCTTAATGTAGGCCTTATTGTCTTAGTGGTTCCCCCTATCTTACCCCCATGAAAATCATCGAAAACGAGCACATCCCACGGCCTTTAGGCCACTACAGTCCGGTCATAGAGCACAACGGCACCCTATATATTTCCGGTCAACTGCCCAAAAATCCGGATGGTTCCCTACCCGATGGGATGGAGGCGCAGATGAAATTGGTCCTCGCTAAGTTGGACCACCTGCTCACCAACGCAGGCAGTGATCGTAACCACGTCCTGCAGGTCCGAATCTATATTCCTGACGTAGCCCATTGGGAAACCGTCAATGCCATTTACTCCGATTTCTTTGGAGCACACCGACCGGCCCGCTGCGTGGTTCCCAGTCGGGAACTGCACTATGGGTGTTTGGTAGAGCTGGAAGCGGTGGCTTGTACAATTTGATCAAGGCCGTTGGGTAACTGTTCAGCAGCCATCATTTATATCCGCTCACAAACCTCCACCGTAAGTTCAGATTCCACCTCGCCGGTATGCTTGATGGCAGCCGGCTCCATCAGCATCAGCCACACTTCTTCGCCATCTTTGGTGCGGGGGCGGTGCTCCACGCCTTTGGGGACTACGTAGCACTCTCCGGGGTTCAGCGTAATGGTACTGCCGTCCCGAAAATCCAGGAAAAGGGTACCACGGTGGATGAGGAATAATTCATCTTCGTTGGCGTGGTCGTGCCAGACGAAATCCCCTTGCACTTTGGCCAGTTTCAGTTGCTGGCCGTTTAACTCAGCGATGATCTTGGGCGACCACTGGTCGGTAAACAGGCTGAATTTTTCTTCGATGTTGACTTTCATTTTGGCAAGTTAGGGGTATTTGGGTTTTTCCAACCACACCGATCGACGGGGTATGCATATCAGATTGTAGTTTCACAAGTAATGAGCAGCTGGTTTACCGGCAATAGCTGGCACGAGCGCCAGCGAGCATTAGCTCAGCTCGTTAGAGCTTTATAGCACAGGCCTGCGTTTTTAACGCAGGTAAGGCCCACAACAGTTCCTACAATTCGTTATGCACACGTCGACGGGTCGCCTATCAAAAATTTGAGTCTTGATGCCTAACCAACCACAGGGAATCTCAACGCAAACTCCAGCGCCAGCCAAGAAACAGCCTCCGCCCCTGGTTAGAGGCATATACGTAGGTAGGGTCAAAGGTCAGTGCTTGCGGGTTGTTTTCGGTGATGAGTACACTTCCATCCTGGCCGAATTCCACCCCCTCGTCAAAAGGATCAAAAGATCTCGCAATACTATTAGCTGGCGGAGTATAGTTGAGGAGGTTCTTGACACCTCCGTACATTTCCATACCGTTGTTGAATGTCTTGGTCAACTGAATATTCTGTGTCGAAAACCATGGGGACTGCCCGGGGCGATCATCGAGCGGACCTAGTAAAGGCAAGTCCATCGGCCCATAAACATTTCCGGTATAATCAAACCTAAGTTGGTGCTTCAATACCGGGATACCGAGTTGCCACACCCCCGAGAAGGACTCCGTTAGTAGCTGACGCTCTTTCGCACCACCCTCCTTGGTAAAAACGTCCTGTAACGAAAGCCCTGCGTTAAAAGTAACGCCGCTGGCAAAGCTAATGTCCGTTGTTAGGCTGACGCCCTGAGAAATGGCTTCGCCCTCGAGGTTTGCGTAGATGATGGCATTCGGATTCGTTTCATAGTCGGGGAGAATACGATTACTGAAATACGTGTGCCAAGTAGAAGCATCGAGGCCAATTACGGTATTTCCCAGGAATAGCTTTCGCACGTAATTCAGATTAGCGTTCCAGCTGGTTTCCGGCAGCAATTCGTCTTCGAAAATGACCTCCCGGGCACCGGAAAGAGCGGCGTGGTCTTCGGTAAATACATTGGCTACGCGGTAGCCATTGCCAATGCTTACCCGGACGACATCCAATTGATCCCTGGAATTCCACTTATAATTTAGCCGGGGCGTTACAATGCCGCCGTGCAGGCTATTGTAGTCGTATCTCAGGCCCAGCAGGAGCACATTTTGCGGATTCAAACGAATCTCATCCTGTACAAAGGCCCCCGGCAGATGGATCTTCGAAGGTTGGTTGATGGAGGCATCGTCTCCGAAGCCGGCGGTCACCGGGGTATTATCATCGTACCAGGTATAGCGATAAGAACCGCCGAAAAGAAGGTCGTGTGCCCCAATTGTTTTATTCCAGGTCAACTGCCCAAAGCCAACGTACTGTTGTGCCCGATACACCGTCTCTCCGTAAACCGAATTTTGATCATGTCCATTGGCACTGAATTGAAACGTCACAAGTTCTTTTATTGGCAACTGATAGGTACCAAAGGTCTCCCAACGATTGGTATAAATACTTTCCCCGTACACCTCATTTCCACCACGGTTTCCTTTATTCCAATTTAGCTCTCCACCAAAGCGGTCTTCATAAACGTAACGTCCCGCCAGGGTAAACACCCGACCTTCTGCCCGGTCGAAGGACCACTTGTTGAAAACAGACACCCGATCTTGAAGGGTCAGGTCCGTGAATCTGTCACCGTTTTTATCCTTTGGTTGCTGGTAGTTGAAATAGTTGACCCCCACCAAGGCATGAGCTTTGTCCCCCACCCTGGCTTTAAACCCAAGGTCCGTGTTGACTTCTCCCCAACCGGAAGCAAAAACATCCGCAGAAAATAGTGGAGCATCTTCAGGGCTTCGGGTAATTACGTTGATGAGTCCGCCGACCGCTTCAGAACCGTACAAGGTGGAGGCCGGGCCCTTAACCACCTCAATCCGTTCGATCAGGCTCTGGGGAATTCCCGTCAGGCCATACACCGTAGAAAGTCCGCTCACGATCGGCATACCGTCAATCAACACCATCGTGTAGGGCCCTTCCAAACCATTGATGTGAATATCTCCGGTATTGCAAACCGCGCAGTTCAATTGTGGGCGCACCCCGTTCACGGTTTGCAAACTCTCAAACACACTTGGTGCAGGATTGGCCTTAAAGTAATTGGCGGTAAAGACCTCGACGGGAACCGGACTATTGACGCGGCTGACGGCCTTCATCGTTCCGGTCACCACCACTTCGTCGAGCACAGAGCTGGTGCTTTCCAGTGCAATGACCAGATCATTAACTCCCTCAGGACCTAGTGTGACCGCCAACGTTTGCGGCTTAAACCCAAGAGCGGAGACTAAAATCTGGTGGTCACCGAGGGGAACGTTTGCCAATAAGAAACGACCGTCTTGTTCGGCCATCATCCCCATCTTACTCCCCTGCAAACCAATGGTTGCATAAGGTACCGGAAGACCGGATTCATCCTCGACGAATCCGGTCACCGTAGCTTGTTGAGCTATTATTATGTTAAAGAGAAAAAGCTGGAGGAGTAAAAATGCGTAACGCATGAAGTGTTTGATCCTGGGCAAAAAATGAACTACTTCCTACTTTTTCCGGCGCGGACGCAGGTGCAGTGAATAGCTTGGAGGAGCAAATATAGCACTCTCGACAACAAAAGTTAGACTAGTCTAACTTTTTAATTACGCTATTTAGCAAAAAGCCGAACTACCTGCCCTTCATCCTTTGCAGTAATCTTCCGCAGCAGCCTGCGGGTACCAAGTTTAGAGACGACAAATACCTTGGAGCCCACGGACCAATCCTTGTCTCTCGTCTGCCCGGGATTAAGGGGAAAACCATAGCTAAAGCGGCTTCCATCAGGCTTAGGCCCCGACACATAACATTGAATCCGCTTGCCGGAATTATTTTTCACAGCAAACTTAATGAACCGGGCATCAGGACGCTTGACCTTGTCTGCTTCAGACCTGGCGAAGACTTTACCGCTACCACTTGTTTTTATTTCAGGACTTCCACCTTCGTAAATCACCTTACCACCATTTTTTACGATGCCCCTGATACTTTCGGGCTGGCCCAACAGAATTTTACCCGCATCCCAAAGGTTTAAGTCGACGGTGGAAGCTTTTAATTGACGTGCATCGATCTTGCCAGCCTCGCCTGCTAATTTTGCCGACTCAACTTCTCCGCTAAGGTTTAAGCGACCAAGAAATGCCGTTGCCAAAAAGGAGTTGCCGGAAATATTCTTTACTTCGGTCGTTACGTGTACCGTATTGTCTATTCGGCGCAGCCCGGGTGCGCCAATCGTAATGGCAATAGGCTGGCTGGCCTTGATCCATTCCAGCTGTTGGAGGTCGAGTTGACCGTTCTTTACTTTCAGGTTAAGTAACGGCAGAAGGTTCTCATCCGTCGTAATGGTAAGTCCGGGAGCTGCAGCCATGTCAACCGTTACTTCAGCATAGAGGCCAACAATGAGGGCTTCAAGATTAGATAACTCAAGGTTACGGGTAACGATATTGCCGTCGCCCTTTACCTGTGCGAAGAGGACAGTGCTACAAAAGAGAAAGGAAAGGAATAAGAAGTTTTTCATTGGAGTTGTATTTTTAGTTCAATACAAAAGACGGCCCTAACAGGCGTCGCTACGCTCCAGATTACTATTTGGTACGTCCCAGATTATGTTTTGGGGCTGATTAGGGTAAAACGCCGGGTTGTTTCTCCCGTCCCTGCTTCTATAACTCTTCTTTGCACCTGCGGCCCTGCCTTATTAAGAGCTAGGAACTAGGAACCAGGAGCTAGTGGGTGAGTTCACAATTACTTGACCGTTATTCCTTGCCTTTTAGCACCGTGACTTCGTTGCTGAAATCCTCATTTAGCTATGGCTAAAATCCGGTTTCAGCGCCTTGCCACGGCACGAAAATCCTGCGGACTAAA
>JBGCFZ010000295.1:0-18340 GCA_045110355.1 Lewinella sp.
AAAACCGCCAGTGCCCGCGGTCTGTTCTCAGCCTTCATAGTAACGGTCATGTTTGGGTCCTTGTTCTACATCATCTACCGCGCCGTATTGCTGGTGCAGGCAGATGCACTTCCGGTAGGAGACTTGTTCAGCTTCGTCATATTCACCGCGCTTATTGGTGGTTCTATTGCCAGCCTTGGCAATTTCTATACCGAAATCGTCTCTGCCCTTGGTGCATCCGACCGGGTAGTCGACATCCTGGATAGTAAGGAGATCGAAGGTACCCCTACCCTTGCTCCATCAGCTTCCCCTGCACCTGCGACCGCGCCCCAAAATGTGCCACAACTGCAAGGCAATATTCTTTACGAGAACGTCCGCTTCAACTACCCGACCCGGCCCGACGTAAACGTACTCAAGGGTATCGATTTGAAGATAGAACCCGGGCAGAAAATAGCCCTGGTTGGTGCCAGTGGTAGTGGAAAATCTACCATCATGAAGCTACTCCTGCGCTTCTATCCGCTCAACGACGGCAGCATTACGGTGGATGGGCGCAACATCGAAGAATATGACCTGCATCAATTCCGCGAAGACCTTGCCCTGGTCCCGCAGGAGGTGCTCCTGTTTGGCGGTACGATCCGGGAAAACATTGCCTACGGAGCCCTGAACGCAAGTGAAGAAGCGATTCGTAAGGCCGCCGAAAAGGCCAATGCGCTGGATTTCATCGAAAACTTCCCGGAGGGCTTCGATACGCTTGTCGGCGATCGTGGCATCCAACTCAGTGGCGGCCAGCGACAGCGGGTAGCCATTGCCCGGGCCATTCTCAAAAATCCGGCTATCCTACTGCTCGACGAAGCAACCAGCAGCCTCGACGCCGAAAGTGAGCGCGTGGTCCAGGAAGCCCTCAATCGCCTGATGGAAGGCCGGACCAGCATCATCATTGCCCACCGATTGGCGACCATTCGTGAGGTCGATCGAATATACGTTATCGAAAACGGCACCATCGTCGAAGCCGGAACCCACGAAGAATTGAGTGACCGGCCCGGAGGGGCATATTCGGCACTGGCTCGTCTCCAATTTCAGGCCATAGATTAACAACTAATGGTCCAGCACAACATCTCCTTATCGCGTCTCAATACTTTCCGCCTGCCCTCAATAGCAGAACGGTACCTGGCCCTTACGGACCTCCTTCAACTGGAAGGGCCTGAATTCAAAAAAGCGCCTCAACTGGTCCTTGGCGGAGGCAGTAATATGGTTTTATTAGAGCAGGTACCGGGCCTGACGGTACACGTACAATTAGGTGGTGTGGAAGTGCTGGGCGGGGCCGCAGGTGCAAAGAAAAGTTGGCGAAGCAGTGGAACGAAGACTCCCGACGGGGCGGCGGTCTCCCTTCGTGTTGGTGCTGGTGTAGACTGGAACCAGTTGGTGCGTTATACCCTCGACCAGGGTTGGTGTGGCCTCGAGAACCTCATCCTTATTCCTGGTACGGTAGGTGCAGCGCCCGTCCAGAACATTGGCGCCTACGGCGCCGAGGTCGCCGAAACCATCACTGCAGTGCACGTATGGGAATACGGCGTCGGTGCCAGGGTCTTATCACCGGAGGATTGTGCCTTTGGCTATCGGGACAGCCGCTTCAAACGGGAGCCCGGCCGATTCCTCATCACGGCCGTCGACTTTCGCCTCAACGAGCAACAGGAATTAAAAACCAGCTACGGAGCGATCCAGACAGAATTATCCCGGCTGGCCATTGATGACCCCAGCCCGGCCGACGTGGCGCTGGCCGTTACCAATATTCGCCGATCCAAACTACCCGACTGGTTTTTCCTGGGCAATAGTGGTAGTTTCTTTAAAAACCCGGTGGTACCCATTGCCACTCACGATCGCCTTCGTCAGACTTACGAAGACATCCCCTCCTACCCCATCGACGAGGCGCACGTAAAGCTCCCGGCTGGTTGGCTGATTGACCGTGCCGGACTTAAAGGGGCTCGTCATGGAGACGTGGGGACGTACGACAAACAGGCACTGGTCCTGGTTAATCATGGCGGTGCTTCGGGGCAAAATATTATTGCCTTCAGTAAATTCATTCAAGAACAGGTGCAGGCCAAATTTGGTGTAGCCCTGGAGCGGGAAGTTCAATTGATTGGTAATTCTTGATCATTAAGGCGCGTAATCAAGCTATTCTTATCGCCTGCACTACCGCCAGCACCACAAACAGCCCTCCAAGAAAGAAATTGATGTTTCGGGTGAAGTAGGATGCGTGTTTGCTGATCCAATCAGCCGACAGTACATAAAGACAAAATATAGCCAGTGTTCCTAAGGCTGTTCCGGGCACGTAGGCCAGGCGGGGCAGGAAATCCCGTGAAAGGTAGCCGTCACCAATCAACCAGCCGGCGATAGCGAAGATCAGGGGGATGTTAAGGATGTTCATCATGCTCATCACCATGCCTCGCCAGAACGGGCCGCCTTTATAAGGTCGTTCGACGTGGGCCTTGCGCGCTGCGCGCGCACGATATCCTTTCCAGGTGAAGATTCCCGCCAGTACCAGAAACAATGGGATGGCCCAACTCTTGATTCCGGAGATGACTGCGGGGTTGCGGGTAAGCAGGTCTGCAAATAAGACACCTAATGCCGTTTGTGCACCGATCATGGTGGCCAGGCCTCCCGAAAAAACATAGGCTTTCTGTTCACCCGCCCGCACAGAGGTAGCTACGGCCTGCATGTTCAACATGCCCGGAAACCAAGTGATAAATACACCCGTACCGAGTCCAACCAGAAATCCGTTAAGTATTTCCACGCCACAAAGGTAAAATTCCGGCTTAAACACCAAGTTGTTTTCCGACCGGGAATCGGAAATAGCTCGACGGAATGATCAATTACGGGTACCATCAGCATGGTTTTACGAACAATATTGCGGACCTTTCCTCCCAAATGAACAGATAGTAACCTCAAAGTATGAACCCAGTTAAAATTAAGTTTGGCACCGATGGATGGCGTGCCATCATCGCTCGTGAATACACCGTTGACAATGTAATGCGCGTGGCCGAAGGCACCGCTCTTTGGTTAAAAAAGGAAGGGGGCAGTAGGGTCGTCATCGGTTACGACTGCCGTTTCGGAGGCAAAATGTTTACCGAAGCCACCGCACGCGTGCTGGCGAAGCACGGCATCACCTGCCTGGTAGCGCCCAACTATATTTCCACGCCAATGGTCAGCCTGGGCGTCGTGAAAGCTGGTGCCGACCTTGGCGTCGTCATCACTGCCAGCCACAACCCACCGAGTTATAATGGGTATAAACTAAAATCAAAACTTGGAGGACCGTCCGTTCCTGCGGACGTTGCTGCCGTGGAGGATTTAATTCCAGATGCCGTCCCGCAGGACGTTCCCACATATGATGAGATCGTCGAAAAAGGCCTGGTGGAAGTCATGGATTTTGAACAGATCTACCTCGACCACGTAAATCAAGGGTTCGATATGGACCTGATCCGCAACAGCGGCATCGGAATTGCTTACGACTCCATGTATGGTGCCGGCCAGGGCGCAATGAAGAAACTCCTGCCAAATGCGACCCACCTGCACGCCGTCATCAACCCAGGCTTTGACGGACAGGCTCCGGAGCCAATTGGTCGTAACCTGATGGAATTAGCGCAAACCATTAAGGAGGACCCCAACATCGCCCTGGGTATCGCCAACGATGGTGATGCTGATCGAATCGGTTTGTTTGACGGAGACGGGAAGTTCGTCGACAGTCACCACATCCTCCTGTTACTCCTCATGTACCAGCATGAGTACAAAGGTATCAAGACCGGTGAAGTAATCATGACCTTTTCGGTAACCGATAAGCTGAAGCAACTTGCCGAGATGTATGGCCTGGAATACGAAGTAACCAAAATTGGCTTTAAGTACATCGCAGAGATCATGGCCGAACGGGAGGTAATCGTTGGTGGAGAAGAATCTGGCGGACTGGCGGTTTCGGGCCACATCCCCGAACGGGACGGCATCTGGATCGGCCTGATGATTGCTGAATACATGGCCAAGTCCGGTAAGACCCTCAAGGAACTCGTCGCAGACTTATACGCCAAGGTTGGAAGTTTCAATTGTGACCGCGACGATGTCCACGTTGAAAATGACCGAAAATGGGCCATCGTTAAACAGGCCAAAGAGGCCCCCTTCACCAGGGTTGGTCCTTACCAGGTGACCCGGGCGGCTCACATAGATGGAAGTAAATTCTATCTTGATGGGGAGGACAGCTGGTTCATGGTCCGGCCCTCAGGGACGGAGCCCGTCTTGCGGGTATATGCGCAGGGGGCTGACCCAGTGGAAGTTCGTAAGATCCTGGATGCTGCCAGAGCGGAGATGGGGATTTAGACGTAGGGTGTTTCGTTTGTCCCCCATTGTTCATCGCTCTCTGGAGGTTTAGAGGCTATTTGGGCGCAGACGCAGGTGCAAAGAAAAGATTTAAGAGCAGCTTGCTACTTAAACCATTCCTTGCACCTGCGACAGCGCCCTTATCTTCGACCTTATGAAAAGTCTTACCCAGCTTTATGATCCTGCCACTTTTCGCCGACAAGGTCATTCCCTCGTAGACCGCCTGGCAGACTATCTCAAAAGTACGCCGGAAGTTGTCGCTAATCCATATGCCGAACCCAGCGGCACGCTGGAAGAATATCGTACATTATTGCAGGAAGGAACGACGCCTGATGACCTCTTTCAAAAAGTGCTTACCGACTCCGTCCACCTCCATAGTCCTTACTACATGGGCCACCAGATGAACCCACCGGCACCGCTTGTGGCTTTATCAGACCTACTCAATGGCATCATTAACGGCAGCACGGCCATTTTCGAAATGGGCAGGGCCGGTGCTGTGATGGAACGCCTCGTCATTGAACGCACCGCCGAATTACTACAGCTTCCAGCGGGCACCAGCGGTTTTCTTACCAACGGAGGCACCCTGGCTAACCTGACGGCCCTCCTTGCCGCCCGGGCGGCAAAATGGCCCTCCGGGGATGCCTGGAACGATGGCAACGGGGACCTTAGGCCCTGCGTCCTGGTCAATGAACAAGCCCATTATTGCATCGACCGTGCCGTTAGAATCATGGGTTGGGGAACAGCAGGAATCATCAATATTCCCTCCGATGACAATTTCAGGATGCGAACAGACTTGCTCGAAGAAGCCATCGCTACTGCAAAAGCAGCAGGGTTAACCCCCCTTGCCATTATTGGCAGCGCTGGCACGACCAGTACCGGCACCTTCGACGACCTTATCGCCATTGCCGACTTTGCAGATAAACACCAACTCTGGTTTCACATCGATGGTGCCCACGGCGGGCCGGTACGGCTTGATCCCGGGCGCAGTCACCTGCTTTCCGGATTAGAAAGAGCAGACAGCTTAATCATGGACTACCATAAAATGATGATGTGTCCTGGCCTGACTACCGGTATGTTCTTCCGCAATGGCTCGGATGCCTTCCGAACCTTCCACCAAAAGGCCGATTATCTGCTCTCGTTCGACACCAATGAGGAAGACTGGTACAATGTGGGCCGGCGCACTTTCGAGTGTACTAAGAATATGATGAGTTTACGGGTATTTAGCCTCTTGAGCTGTTACGGCCCGGAAATTTTCCGGGACTATGTGGTCCGAGTCAACACCATCGCCGCTAATTTTGCCATCGCCGTTCGGGCCAACCCATTTTTTGAATTAGCGATTGATCCTGATTGCAATATTGTCTGTTTCCGGTACCGACCAACAATGCCAGCCCACACCGCAGACGACCTGGATAGCCTGAACGCGATGATCCGTGGCCAGCTGGTTGCTGAGACCAATTACTATCTTGTGCAGACCCGACTTCGTGGCAGGGTTTACCTTCGTTGTACTTTTACCAATCCTACAACGGAAAAGAACCATACGGACGGCTTACTACTCGCTATTCAATCTATTGGGAGTCAAATCTCAGACTTAAGAAGTCAGTTTCTTGCGTAAGGTACGAACGATGCTGATTCCTTCACGTTTACTTCTTGCATATTTACCCTTGCTTTAACCATCCAAAATAATACCACCACCAGTGAATTTACCTTTTCGCATCCATACTGAAGGCCGCCAACTACTGTTGGTATTATTGGTCATTCTTGGCCTGCTTACCGCAGTCGTGTTTTGGCAACTTCCATCCTGGGGATGGGGCGCCGCAATTATTTGCCTCGCATTTTACCTGATCATTCTGCAGTTTTTTCGCAACCCACCCCGCTTGGTACCAGAAAAGGATGATGCGATTATCTACGCCCCTGCGGACGGTAAAGTCGTGGTCATTGAAGAAGCGGAAGAGGCCGAATACTTTAAGGACAAGCGACTTCAGGTAAGTATCTTCATGTCTCCGGTCAATGTCCATGTCAATCGTAATCCGATTGGTGGAAAGGTTAAATACAATGCTTACCACCCCGGCAAGTACCTCGTTGCCTGGCACCCCAAAAGTAGTACGGAAAACGAACGAACGACGGTGGTCATTGATAATGGCAATACTGAGATTCTGTTGCGTCAAATTGCTGGTGCTCTTGCTAAAAGAATAAAAAATTACCTCGAAGTAGGCCAATCTGTCCAACAGGGAGATGACTTTGGTTTCATTAAGTTTGGTAGCCGGGTAGATTTATTCCTCCCGCTGGGCACCAAACTGGAGGTAGAATTGAATCAGAAGGTAAAAGGCAACAAAACCATCATTGGACGTTTATTATAAGTAACAACCCGCACCATCAGTATTATGAGCAGGAGAAGAGAACGCCGCGCCAACAGAAAACGCAAATACGAGGAAAAAACCCTCCGCGAAAAGAAGATCGACTTCAAGCGTCATTTCCGGACCTACCTGGTGATGTCCCTTTTCTTTATCGCCCTCAACATCTTTGGTAATTCATATAATTTCTGGGCGATATGGCCCATTCTTGGCTGGGGCATCGGTGTGGCAATGCAGGGTCTGAGTCTTTATGGTCCGTTGGCGGATCCCGATGACATTCACCCGGAAGACCGCGAATTTTCTGGTCCACTCCCCGACATCACCGATGAAGAGGTTCGCCGCAGAAGAGAAGAAAGAGACCGGATAGAGTTGAAGGAGCTGCAGGACAATCGGCCTTATCGGGACGAGGACTTGGTCTAGACGAAAAATCGCTTCGCTTCTTTTCTTGTAGACGATCGCTCCGCGATCTGATAGACGGCCTTCGGCCTTGGTAGATTGATAGTGCTCCGCAACTAATGCTCACTACGCTCGTGTGGCTGCGCCTTTACTTAGATTGATGGGAGGTAGATTAGCAGCGCAGCTTATAAATTCATCAATCTCCCCCACAACGAACGAAGTGAGCATTGATTTGCGGCAGCACTAACAATCTACAAGTCTATCACATCTATCCTCCCTCCCCATCATCTAAGCAGTCGAGCAAACGCCTCCCCAACCGGTACGACCCCCGAGGTACCCGGGCGAAGACGGCGGGCGCGCATCAGGGATTCCAACCGGTGCTCCGCAAAATCTTCATCTCCTGGCAACAACGATTGCTCCATGATTCTTCCATTGTCTGCGCCTGCGTGAAGAAACCGGCCATTCCCCGTATAAAAACCTACGTGGGTGATCTTTTCGGAACCGTCATCACGGAAACGGCCGAAGAACAGCAGGTCTCCTGGTGAAAGGTTACCGAAATCGGGCGTCAATTCAATTTCGGTTCCGGCGTGTACTTGCTGGCTGGCATCACGAGGGATGACGTAGCCGTTCAGGTAGTAGGTTGTTTTGGTAAAGCCGGAGCAATCCATGCCTTTGGGGCTGGTGCCTCCCCAGAGGTAGGGGCGGCCGGCAAGTGTTGCTGCCACTACAAGAAGAGAATCAGGAACTAAACTCCCTGATTTGCCAAGCTTAGGATTCGGGTTTATTGAAGATGATCTAACCCACCCTTTTGTTCCATCAAACAACTCCAGTTCGGTATACTCCCCCTGAACTCCTCCGGTTATTTTGGCCACATCGCCTGAAACCAAATCTGAAACTACCACTCCGTCACCCGGTGCTGAGGTCATTAATTCTATTGGGCTTAAAATTTGGGCCGAGATACCAGCATTGAGATAGGCTTCCATTTCCTTTTCCGTCATGCGCACAAATGCCCCCGGCTCCAACCAGGCGATATAACGATCGGGTGTACGCACGAGGTACCAACCCTCCTGAAAGTCGAGCACCTGAATGGGGGTCCCGAGCAGGGCCTGCGTGGCCAGTTCCTGGCTGTGGCCGGGTTTAGAGCGAAGGTTGGCGACAGAGACATTGATGATGCCAGCCGATGCTGTGCCAACTATGGCATCCGGCAGCAGTCGAACATTGTTTTTAGCAATCACAAACCCATTGGCCAAAGTGGCTTGCAGGCTATCAAAGGCTGCGGGAATGGTGGTGTAGCCTTCCAGGTAGAGCCCGTTAAACCCGGATTTGTGCCGGATTTCGAACCGATCTACCCGGCTGTCGGAGACAAAATGCGTTTTCAGGTTATCCGCTAATTGCTCGAAACTCTTAGCCTTCGATTTGTCTCTGCAGGACCCGGTAATCAGCACCAAGGAGACTAAGTGCAACAAGAGGATCAATCGTCTCACAATTTGTGGATTTTGCAAAATTAAGTAGGAACTGGTATCAAATGATTACCCACAATGATAAGGGGGCGGGGCCGCAGGTGCAAAGAAATCGTAAGATGAGCAAGGGGCGGCATTCCTGTTTTCTTAACTTAAGCACCATATTTAGTCGTTAATGAGCGCTTAAACGTAAGAAAAAAGCGTCATTTCGCCTGATTCGGCTTATTTTTGTAGAGTATCGGAAACTTCTTAGTAGTTTTTTGTTACATAGAGTAGTTTTAATCAGGCGAATTTTGAGTAGGCTAATTGTATTGATGAGATTTGAATAGCATTGTTTCTGTTTCCCTTTCACCCAACATTGCCTTAGTCATCGTTTCGCTTTTCCATATCACTTTTTTTTCATTGTCCTTATTGTTATGAATTTATTTGTTGCCCGGCTAAGCTGGGATACTGACGAAGACACCCTCCAGAACACCTTCAGTGCCTATGGCGAGGTAGAGTCAGTTAAGATTATCCTTGACCGGGAAACCGGTCGTTCCCGTGGTTTTGGTTTCGTAGAGATGCCAAACGACGAAGAAGCCAAAGCCGCAATTGAAGCTTTGGATCAATCAGACCTCGACGGTCGCACTATTGTTGTCAAAGAAAACGATCGCCAAGGTGGCGGTGGTGGACGTGGTGGCTTTAGCGGCGGCGGCGGCGGTGGTGGTTACCGTGGCGGCGGCGGCGGTGGCGGCTACGGCGGCGGCGGCGGCGGCGGTTACCGTGGCGGCGGCGGCGGCTATGGCGGCGGCGGCGGCGGTGGTTACCGCGGCGGCGGCGGCGGTGGCGGTTACCGTGGCGGCGGCGGCGGTGGCGGCTACGATCGTGGCGGCGGCGGCGGCGGTTATGACCGTGGTGGTCGTGGCGGCGGCGGTGGCGGCGGCTATGACCGTGGTGGTCGTGGCGGTGGCTTTGACCGTGGTGGTCGTGGCGGCGGTTTCGACGGCGGTGGCGGCGGTGGTCGTTACGACCGTGGTAATCGTGGCGGCGGTTTCGACCGTAACGACGACGAGCGCGGCGGCAACGACCGTTGGTAGATTTCTAATCTACCCTGAATTCAGGTTTCTGATCAGATTACCTGAACCGAAAATACTATAGAACTATCTACTTGTAGATAGTCTAGGAAACGAGTAAAGCACTCACAGACTTCGTTCTGTGGGTGCTTTTTTGTCTTATCTTCGTCCAATAGCTTGATTGAACTCAAGTGTTTACTCGCATTAAAAAGTAGTGTTACATCATGCATTTATCTATCCTCCGGACCATGCTGTCCGCACTGGCCGTATTCGGCTACCTTGGTCTGTCCGCTCAACTCATTACCACTGATCCGGCCGCCCCAACAGATGACCAGTCGGTCACCATTACCTTCGACGCCACCCAGGGAACCGCCGGTCTGGCGAATTGTAATTGCGACGTGTATTTACACACCGGCGTAATTACGAACAACAGCACCAGCGCCAGCGATTGGAAGTACGTACAAACCGAATGGGGAGTCGCAGACAATGATTGGAAATTGAGCCCTGTTGACGGAGAGGCCAACAAGTTCACCTACACTTTTGCCCCCAACATCCGTGGGTATTTCGGGGTTCCAACCGCCGAAGAGATTCGGCAGATTGCCTTCGTTTTCCGGAACGCCGATGGCACAATGGAAGGGAAAGCTACCGGAGGTGCAGATATTTTCGTTGACGTCAGTGCCGGGGGAGATGCCTTGGGCCTTACGGTAGTCGGTGATCCGGGCCAGGCAGACTGGGCACTGGGTCGTCCGCTCCCCCTCTTAGCCGGAGCTACCCGGGAGGCCAACCTCAGCATCCTCGACAATGGTACCGAAGTGGCTTCTGGTATGGGCGTAGAACTGTCGCATGACCTTGTCTTTACAACAAGTGGCCCGCACAAGATCATGATCATCGCCTCAACTGGTGACGGAATGGAAGTACGAGACTCTTTTAACATCACCGCCAACCTGGTGGCTGAGTTCACCACACCGACGCAGGAGATCGTTAACACGACACTAGGATCTAATGTACAAATGGTGGGTACCTCCTACATAACTGCTGACCTAAGCCTATCGGACGGAACCAATGAAGTATTCAGCGGGACGGCCGCTGCATTCGATGAGCAGGTCACTCTCTCATCAGGAACACTTACCACCTACACCCTTACCGCCACTTATCAGGGAGAAACGGCTACTGACCAAGTTACCTTCCTCACTGGCCCACCCGAAGTAGCTGAGCCCCCGGCAGGCTTCCGTCCAGGAGCAAGTGACATGGATAATGGGGACGTACTCCTTCAGCTTCGTGCCCCCGGTAAAAACGATGTTTTTGTCCTAGGGAACTTCAGTAATTGGTCCGTAACCGGGACCAGCAGGATGAAGAAATCAGCAGACGGGGAAACCTTTTGGTTAACCATCCCTGCCGCAGACATCGACGGCGACCTGCTTTACCAATACCTCATCGACGGAGACATTCTCCAGCCCGATCCTTATTCGACCCTGATACTGGACCCAAATAACGATCGATTCATCAACGAGGCGACTTTTGCAGGAATACCACCCTACCCCACCACTGCTACTACTGGTATCGTCACCTGGCACCGGCGCGCCGTCGCCCCCTACAACTGGCAAACAACCGACTACGAGCGCCCCGACCCCAATAAGATGGTGGTTTATGAGTTGTTGCTCCGTGATTTCCTGGCGGATCACAGTTTCAAGTCCCTGACCGACACCCTTGATTATCTCGACCGCTTAGGCGTAAACGCCATTGAACTGATGCCCGTCAGTGAATTTGAAAACAACAACAGCTGGGGCTACAACGTGAGTTTCCACATGGCACTCGATAAGTATTACGGCAGCCCCGAAGACCTGAAAGCCTTTGTCGATGAAGCGCACGCGCGCGGAATGGCCGTCATCCTTGACGTGGTATACAACCATGCGTTCGGTCAATCTTCGCTAGCCCGTATGTGGTGGGATGAAGCCAATTTCCGACCTACTTTCGATAACCCTTACCTCAACCCCATTGCCCGGCACCCCTTTAATGTTGGTTATGACTTCAACCACGACAGTCCGTTGACGAAAGAATACGTGAAGGTGACGACGGGTTACTGGCTGGAAGAATTCAGGATTGATGGCTTCCGCTTCGACCTGAGTAAAGGCTTCACGCAGTTATTCTCCGGAGATGACGTAGGCTTCTGGAATCAGTACGATGCTACCCGCATTGCGACCATCAAAGATTATGCCGACCACATCTGGAGTGTGGAAGACGGTGCTTATATGATCATGGAGCACCTCTCAGAAAACCGGGAAGAAAAAGAACTGGCCGAATACGGCCAGGGGATGTACTTCTGGTCAGGCTTTAACCCGCATGATCAATACCTGGAAGCCTCCATGGGCTACCCGAGTAATATTCGCGAAGTACTGGCCACCAACCGGGGCTTCGACACCCCAAACCTGGTGGCTTATATGGAAAGCCACGATGAGGAACGGATGCAGTATAAGAACGAACAATTCGGCAACAGTGCGGGCACTTACGACGTCAAAGACGAAAACACCGGCCTTGACCGGGTGAAGCTCGCCAGTGCATTCTTCTACACAGTTCCTGGGCCTAAAATGCTGTGGCAGTTTGGCGAGTTGGGCTACGACTTCCCGATCAATTACTGCCCCGGGGGTGGAATAAACGAAAACTGCCGGGTTGACCCTAAACCAATACGCTGGGATTACCGCAATGATTTTGACCGCGCCGAAGTGTACAACGTGATTGCCGACCTGATGTACCTCCGTAACAACTACGACTTTTTCCACGGAGTAGTGACCAAAGAACAATTGAATACCACTAACAAAATCCTTAACCTGAGTGGAGATGATGGCCAGGCGGTCATTGTGGGCAATTTCGGTGTTACCTCAGCTGCCATCAACGGCGTATTCCCAAGTACAGGAGATTGGTACGATTATTTTTCTCAGGAAACGACCAGTGTGACGGACATCAATGCCACCTTCTCGTTGGACCCCGGAGAGTTCCGTGTGTTCCTCTCTACGCCCGTAGAGCGGATGGCTGGCCAGCTACCCACCTCTCTCAACGACCGGGAAGTAGCCCGCCTACAGTTGACCCTTAGCCCTAACCCCAGTGCGGGAGACCTGAACGTAAGTTTCCAGCTTACTACTTCGTCTACCGTAACGATTGATTTGATGGACGCTACGGGGCGCATGGTACAACAACTATACCAGGGCTTCCTGAGTAGCGGAACTCAACGGCTTCCGCTAAGCATAAGTGGCCAGCCCGCTGGTTTGTACTTTCTCCGAATTAATGACGGAGTTGGTACTGGGGTGCGAGCGGTGGTGTTGCGATAAGGAAAGCTTTGTAGAAAAACATTAGGTATCTCATTGTCGCGTAGCGACTTACCTTAGTGATTACCGGGGACGACGTCCCCGGTAATCATCTTACTGGCCACCGTTGATTGCCTTTGGCAATCTATGCGTTATTCTGGATCCGATTACCCCGCACTCCGCACGGGGTTAATCTCTAAGGACAATCGCTACGCGATAAACACCACAAGGAAAGGATATAGAATAAAACAAAAACCCTGGAGACGACCATTTGTGGTAAACAAGTGTTAACGTCCACAAAACAACCTTTCGCCTTGTGCTATTTTTCGTTAAATCCGGCTTAAACCCCGTTTTAGGGTGCAGCTATTTGGTATTGTCTTCGGACCTTAAGGTTAATTAAAAGACCTATACCATGAAATACCTGTGCATCTTTTTTACCCTTGGATTATTGTTCTTAACGGGCTGTAGTATTCAGGACCGTGTGGAGCGTCGGGAAGACCGGCTAATCGGTTCCTGGATCATTCAAAAGGCTTCCTTTAACGAAGATGGTGCCCTGTTTAATGACAACGTTACGAATGAATTTGCCGGAGACCGGATCACCTTTCTGCCTAATGGGCGGCTTGAATACCTGACGGGAGATGGACGCTTCTTCGTCGGAACCTGGTTCATCGACGCCTTACGGGACCTGGACGACGACCTGGAGTTTACCATTGACGCTGACTTCTTTGATGGGAATGGCTTTCTCGCTTTCCGTTGGATTGGTACCATCAACCTACTGACGAAGAACAATTTCAACATTGATGTTTCTGAAGTGGACGGGAGGTTGCGGTTGAAATGGGACAAGCTTTAGTTGAGTTATCGGGTTACTGCGGCGGGGCTTTGCTCACTTCGTTCGATGCTGCTAAAGCAGCTGGTGGTTCTCACAGAGGTAAGCACAGTGGGAGGCACAGAGGTTTCACAGAGGAACACACGGCTCCGCTAATTTCGTTCGGTGGGAAGAATCACTACCGCAAGTCCCCCTCTAATGGCGAATAATCGTATCTGGTGATTCCTGAAAAAAGTTTACCCTAACTTTCCCCCATACTCCCTTCCCTCTTCATACTGCGCATAGCACGTCGGACCAACAATACCAGCCAAACCGTGATCACCAGATCGATCCCGACCGCACCATAGTAGATACCGGAAAGGCCGAAGAACTGTGGCAGGATTAACATCACCGGTACGAAGAAGACCAGCTGACGGGCAACGCCGACGTAGCTGGCGTACTTCGGCCGATCCACTGCCGGCAGCCAGGTGAGGGCGTTGAATACCAGCGGAAAAATCGGCAGCATGAACATGTACAAGTGAAAGTAGAGGAAGTCCTGATCGGTGAAGGCAAAGTCTGGCAGTACCAGCCTGAGGCAAAATTCAGGGAAGAGGTTGAGGATGATCCAAAACGGGAAAACGAGGTAAAATCCCGTACGGACGAACAACCAGTAACTCTGTTGTGCCCGGTCCATTTGCCCGGCACCGAAGTTGACACCGGCAATGGGTTGTAAGGCACGCATGAACCCAAACAAGGGCGTCATCATGAACAACATAATCCGACTGACTGCGGCAAAGAAAGCCAGGTCCCGTTCACTATCCGGACTGACACCAACAATGGCATTGAAGACGACAATCGCCTGAATCAGGCCCATCAGGCCGATGATGAAGCCAGGGAATCCAAGTTGTAGAATTCGCCTGAACACTTTGCTATCGTAGGCCAGCGACATTACATCACTGACAAAGGAGGCTTTACCACGCTTAAAATACCTTACTTCAACGATGCAGTACACCAACATACCGATGTTGGAAGCCCAGGCAGCTCCGGCAATGCCCATTTCTCCGTACTTGATCAGGACGGGAGTAAGCAGCAGGTTCAGCCCAAGGCCGTAAGCCATCATTCTGGCAGCGACCCGCATCTTCCCTTCCCCCCGGATGACGAAGTTGAGGCTCAGGCCATAGGTCCATAACGGAGCCGCCCACAACGTAGCGCGGAAGTAGGTGACACCGTAAGTCAAAACTTCGCCGGAGCCGCCCATCCAGCCGATCATTTTCGGCGCGAAGATGTAGCTGGGGACGGCAAAAAAACCACAAGCCATCAGCACCATCAGGTTAGCATTCGGCAAGATTTTACTCTGCGTATCCAGGTCTTCTTCTCCGATGGCAATGCTCAATAAATTCGCCGCCCCCGTTCCCGTCAGATTAGCCAAAGTCATCGTGACGCCAACCAACGGGTAAGCCAGGGCGATGCCCGCCAGCGCCGCCTCGTTCATCAGTTGCCCAACGAAGACGGTGTCCATAAAAGCATTCAGACCGTAGAGCATCATCGCTGCAATCGCGGGCAACGCCAACGACCACATTACCCTGGGCAAGGGACCATTAAGGAGGAAGGGGCGTTGGGCGGTGGACATTAAGAGAAGAATTCTCGATTTGTGATTAGCGATTTGCTTCGCAGTACTTCGTGCTTTCGATTGGCAATTTTGCTGCCGCATAGCTAAAGGGGGCACAAAAGTACGCCTTATCTTTCCGGAAAAACCGGTGAAAGCAACTTTACTTCCCTGCTTCCCTGCCTATACCTGGGGAGACAAATGCTCCGCCCTTCCTGTCATCGATGAGCCGGGACTGAGCCTCAAAGCCGAGGCCATGCCCCCCGGTACAAGCGAGCAGCCACACTACCATAAGCACGCCCAACAGTACTTCCACATTCAGCGCGGAACCGCCCATTTCCGTATGCCTGAAGGCGCGGTAAAAGTCCAATCAGGAGAGACTTTGTTGATTCCACCTGGCCTTCCACATTGCATTTCTAATAAAGAGGACAAAACACTTGAATTTTTAGTCTTATCCTTGCCTTCCACGGCTAACGACCGGATCGTTGTGACCGAAATACCCAAGCAACCATGAGCCACCCCTTCACCGATGCTGCCATTCGACAACTCGCTGCGGAGCACTTCCAACTTGCCATTGCCGAAATAAAACCCCTGGCCGGTGAGGTAGACCTCAACTTCCGCCTCATAGCGGAAGATGGTAAACAGTTTACGCTGAAGATTAGTCGGCCAGGAGCCGATCCGAAAGCCATTGATTTTGAGCGGGCGATCATGGTGCATTTATCTGGGAAAAATCTGCATCAAGGACTTACCACCAAAGAATTACTACAGCAAAAAGAATTTAATGAGGTTACCTTAGACTTCAACATTGCTTTTGCAACGCCACGCCCGGTCGGGAATATCATCACCCTCCCCGAAGGCCGGCTGCTGCGCCTGCAAACCTGGGTCGCTGGCAAACCACTTGGAGCAGTAAACCCCATCACAAAAGATATGCGCATCCGGTGGGGAGGCGTAGTAGCAATACTCAACCAAGCCCTTGCCAACTTTAACCATCCGGATGCTCCTACCGACTACAAATGGAACCCCAGCCAAACGCTTGAATGTAGAAAGCTGGCCCGCTTTTTCACGGAAGAGGAACGTAACATCGCCAACTTCTTCTGGGATCGATTTGAAGAAGAGACATTGCCCTACCTATCAGAACTACCCAGCAGTATCAACTTCAATGATGCGCATGAGCAAAACCTGTTAGTCAACGATTACGGGATAATTTGCGGCCTGATTGATTTTGGCGACGCCATGCATACGCAAACGATCAATGAGCTAGCCATTGCCTGCGCTTACGCCGGAATGGAGGTGCCTGATCCGCTGAAAGCGATGCAGGAGGTTGTGGGTGGCTGCTACGCGGAGCACTTCATTATGGGCAGTGAAGACCAGTTAACGATAGAAGCCACCAACCATTTATTTAACCTCATTACGGCCAGGTTGCTCATCACGGTAGCAACTGCGGCAGAAAACGCCTACCTCGAGCCCGACAACCCGTATTTACAGGTTAGTGCTGCACCGGCGTGGGCCTTGCTGAAACAACTACGGATCATCTCCCCAAGATTAGTCCGGCGTTTCCTACAACAACCAATCTTTCAGCCTGATGAAGATGATCAACAACTCGTTTTCGACAACTGGTTGTCTCAGGCGACACTACATCCCGTTGTGACCTTATCAAACCGTTCCGTTATTCCGCTGAACCTCTCAGTAGGTAGCCTCGACCTGGGCCACTACGAGAACTACGAAGACCAGGACCGTTTTACCCGACACATAACCCGGTATCTCGAAGATAATAACGCAGACTTCGGCATTGGCGGCTACGGGGAAACCCGGCCGGTGTACACCACCGACGACTTTGCGAAAGAAGGGAATTCCGGTCCGCGCTGGCGGACCGTTCACCTGGGGCTGGACGTCTGGGGGCCAGCCGGCACCCCCATCCATGCCCCACTTGACGGTACCGTCCATAGCCTGGGCGTTGATCCGACCAAACACGGTTATGGCCATGTGCTGATCCTTGAACACTGCGAAGACCAGCATACATTCTTCACCCTTTACGGCCATTTATCAGCAGATTCTCTGAAGGGTATTCAGGCGGGGACGCAGGTGCAAAAAGGAGACGAAATAGCCAGGTTCGGTACGCCAGATGAAAACGGCGGCTGGCCGCCGCACCTCCACTTTCAGGTAATGATGGATATGCTGGGGTATATCGGCGATTTCCCGGGCGTTGCTTACCCAGAGGAAGCGCACATTTGGCTCGACATATGCCCCAACCCACTCCCTTTCCTCGGAGATTTCAAACTATCGGAAGGTAGCTTACAAAAAGTTTCCTTTTCAATTTCTCCGGAAGGGGACGAAGTAGGGTCTAAGCAAGGACCTCTTCATTGGGAGAGCGTAGAAATTTCAACCGCCCGCCAACAATCCTTGGGCTACTCCCTCTCCGTCTCCTACCAACAGCCCCTCCACATCGTTCGTGGTGTCCGGCAGTACTTACTGGATACGACTGGCCGACGTTACCTGGATACGGTCAACAACGTCGCCCACGTAGGCCACGAGCACCCGAAGGTCGTCGAAGCCATCCGGCGGCAAGCGGCCGTACTCAATACTAATACGCGGTACCTGCACGACAATATCGTCCGCTTCGCCGAGAAGCTAACGGCGACTATGCCACCGGAGCTCTCCGTCGTACACTTCGTCAACTCCGGCAGTGAGGCCAACGAGCTGGCTATGCGGATGTGCGAAGCCTGGTCGGGCACCCAAAACATGCTGGCCGTGGAGGTGGGGTACCACGGTAATACCAGCCGGACGATTGACGTGAGCAGCTACAAATTCGACGGTAAGGGTGGAAAGGGTGCGCCTCCTCGCACCCGGCTATTGCCGTTACCAGATGTCTTTCGGGGCATTCATCGGGACCCAGCTACGGCGGGTAAAACCTACGGAGCCTATGCCAAAAAGATCATCCGGGAGTGGGCCACTGCGGGGGATAAGATCGGTGGTTTTATCGGGGAGAGCATCCTAAGTTGCGGCGGGCAGATTGTATTGCCGGAAGGTTACCTG
>JBGCFZ010000296.1:0-2591 GCA_045110355.1 Lewinella sp.
ATCTTCGTCTTCACTTACGAAGTTGATGTTGATGCCTTTCTCCTTATAGGGAGCCGAATTTCGAAGCGCCCTACCCTCCCGGAAGACATCGACCCCGGAAATATCCTCCCGAAAGGTGATGTAATGTGGAGACCCCGTATCTAGTACGAACACACCGGCCTGCGGCTAGGAGACGTTCATTACGTCCAGCATCTCAAGTGAGACCCAACCGTTGGAGAGCAGGGATGCCCGATGCGGGCCATCGACCGCCAGAAAATGATAATCTTCTTTCAATATTCCCAGATCCGCAGCAAAACGAACGATGCACCGCCCGCCGTTTCCACACATGCTGCTGGGCGCACCGTCTGAATTGTAGTACACCATTTCGAAATCATAGTCGGGATGATTACGCAACAACATCAGCCCATCGGCCCCGATGCCAAAGTGTCGACTACACCAACGGGCAATCTTGGGTTGATCAAATTGATCAAACAGCTGGCCGTTTCGATCATCAAGCAGGATAAAATCGTTACCGGCACCGTGGTATTTATGAAAAGGAATCAAGGTAGTTGGTTGTCAGGTTATCGGGGACAAGAAGTTGTGGGTTGATCTGGTTAGCGGATTGCCCTGCACGAACGAAGTGAGCGTCAAAGTGCGGTAGCCTATCCACTAATAACTACTGACTACCCACTACTGTCTATTCAGTACCCACTTTTAAAGAATCTTTTGCACGATCTGCCTTACCAGCCGGAGCAAAACGGTCTTTCTGGTCTTCGAGCGGATCATCAAAGCCAATCGGCACGTCCATCGTATAATGGCGGTAAGCCGCTATGGCACAAAATAACGAGATAACTACCAGGCCGATGAGGCTCAGTTTCCAGCCAAAAATGTTACCGATGTAGTCCCCGTCGAAGGGATCTCGTTTTTCTTCCATGGATAAATATTTGAGGGACAAAGATAGCTAAATCCCACGCCTTGTAGACGTCCTTAGCGGTATCTCCTAGGGCAAATACAAGCTCAGGGAAACCCCAACCCCTCCCCACCGGGGATGGGCTTTTGAAAACGCTTAGCGCTTTAAAGGAAAGACCATTTTACGTGATTGAGCTTACGATTCCCTTAAGGCATCTATAGAGCAATCGCTAGTTCCTTGCCACGGCAAAGGGCAGCGTAATGCAACACTCCCCTACTAGCCAACGTTAACCAACTTTGCCTATGAAGCCTACCGACCTAATAATCCTGATAAGCTGTTGCCTCCTTACCGCGGTATTAACCGTTGCTGGCTCCTACCTCTACCTTGTACCTGCGGCCGCGCCCACCTATGCGCCTGCTACAGACATCATTAACCCTCGCCTGGAAGACCTGCGGCTGCGCACCTTCACCAGCAGCGCTCCTACCAATTTCATCGCTGCTGCCGAAGGCGTAACCCCCGCCGTAGTGTCCATCAGGTGTTTCGGACAACGAACCAGCCGTGTGGAACCCAATGCCCGCATCACCACAACGGGTTCAGGCGTCATCATTGATGAAGAAGGGCTGATTGCCACCAACAACCACGTAATTGAAGGGGCGGAGCGAATTCGGGTGCTGCTGGAAGATAAAAGAGAGTTCGATGCTGAGGTAATTGGGGTTGATGAAAGCACCGATCTGGCGCTACTCAGGATTAAGCCGACCGGAAAACTCCCTACCCTCACCTTCGGGAACAGCGACAGCCTCCGGGTAGGAGAATGGGTACTGGCGGTAGGCAATCCATTCAGCCTCAACTCTACGGTAACGGCTGGCATAGTTTCGGCCAAGGGCCGCAGTATTGACGTGCTGGAAGCGGCTGACCGCATCGAGAGTTTCATCCAATCGGATGCCGCCGTTAACCCCGGCAACTCCGGCGGTGCCCTGGTCAACACCAATGGAGAACTGGTGGGAATCAACACCGCTATCCTGACCAACAGCGGCCGACACGAAGGGTTTGCCTTTGCCATTCCAGGCAACCTGGCCAGCCGGGTACTCAATGATTTACAGCAATTTGGTGAAGTCAAACGCGCCAGGCTAGGTGTTTACATCCAGGCCGTCAATGATGCCCAGGCGAAGCGACTCGGGCTCAAAACAGCCAGTGGCGTCCTTATTACCAATCTTACTCCCAACGGCGCGGCCCTCCGCGCCGGTCTTGAGGTGGGAGACGTCATGACCGCCCTCAACGGTGTTACCATCAGCTCCGCCCCGGAAATGCAGGAGCAACTCAGCCGGTACCGTCCCGGACAAAAAATTCGCGTGTCCTACATCCGGAACGGCCGTAAACGCTCCGCAACCGCCCTGCTCCGCGACAAGGCAAATCGGACAAAAGCCCTGGTCAGCCATCAGGAAGACGACCTGCTACACCAACTTGGTTTCGAGGTTCGTAGCCTAACGGATCAGGAAGCTCCCCTGTTCCCACAGCAAGGCGTCTACGTCATGTCCATTTTTCGCAATAGCCCCATCGAAGCCACCAATATGAACGTTGGCTTCGTCATCTCCGAAGTGAACGGTGAGGCCATCCGGACACTGGAGGAATTCATGACGCTGTTGGGCAAAGAAGGGGAACTCCTCTTTAAGGGAAGTTATGAAGGATATGAGGGAGATTATTA
>JBGCFZ010000297.1:0-3331 GCA_045110355.1 Lewinella sp.
TTTACGACTGTGAATATTACATCAATCAGTACTTCGCTGAGTTCCAGGAAAACCCCAACGATTGCGATGCCATCTCCACCGCTTTAAGCAGGTTGAAGTACGGCGGCTGCTCCGAAGATTCCCCCCAGATAGTCGAAGTCCGTGCTGCTAAAGAAAACAATTGCAGAGTGGCTCCAACAGCTCCCAACACCCTGAAGCAAGCTTATAACTGCCTGGAGGCCAACGATTACAAATGCGCCATTGCCAAGTTCGAAGAAGCCGCCGAGGAAACCGACGACGCTGAACGCAAAGGCCGCTACTACCTCACTGCCGCCAAGGTCTACTACTCGCACTTGCGCAGTTTCAGCCAGGCACGCGCCTATGCTCGTAAAGCCGCTGCCGCCAACCCCAACTTCGGCGAGCCGTACATGCTCATCGGTACGCTCTACGCCAGTTCCGGTCCGCGTTGTGGTCCTGGGACAGGCTTTGACTCTCAGATCGTCACCTGGCCGGCCATCGATAAGTGGCAGCAGGCCAAGCGTATTGACCCTTCCCTGGCTGGCAAAGCCAATAAGCTTATCAATCGGTATACGCAGTATATGCCCTCTAAAGGCGACTGCTTCCAACGTGGCATTAGTGCAGGAGATAGCTTCACGGTTGGCTGCTGGATTCAGGAAACTACGCGGGTGCGGAATCCGTAATCAGCATTTAGGTCTTAGCGTTTAGAAGCGGCAGCTTGCTCCGGCGGCTTCTCCGTCTACGCTAACTATTCGATCCAGCCGCAGCCATTCGTTGTTTTCTAACTGGACGTACTCTTCTGTCCGGTCGGTCTTCAGGTCTTTCAGCCTTATTGTTTCGATTATCGTGGCATCGTCAACAGTTCTGTATTCGAGATCAATTTTCCGCCGCTGAACGATCGCAGCTTCGAAGTTATCGTAGAAATTACAGTCAATGGGCTGGTAGTTCGTTCGCGGCATTTCGCTCAGGCGGGACAGCCAGTCTTCAAGTTCAGCATTTTCTGGCGCGGACGCGGGAGCAATGGTTGATCCTTTGGAAGAGGCAAGGCGGAAGACAGGACGGCCGCTTCGCTGTAACGTTTTGACTGATGCATCTTTCGGATCTTCTTCCGGAAAAACCAGCAGGGCGTCGATATTGAAGGGGGGCACCTCCGGGCTAAACTCTTTCAGTTCGTATGTGGGTGGCAGGATGAAACCAGCAGGAGGTGTACCCGTGAAATGGATTATCATGAAGAAAGCTTAATTATGACGTTCCGCTAATGTAAATCAGTTTAGCGTCAAGGTTTCTGGTTTCTCCTCCGGGGCATCTTTTCAAACGGGCGTCAGCCCAGTTTGAGAAGTTCCTCGGAGGTGTAAACCAGAAACCGTAGCCAAAGTGGCAAGTACAATACTACACAATCCCGTTTTTCACAGCATAACGCACCAGTCCAACCAGGTTACGCGCGCCCGTCTTATCTTGCAAACTACGGCGATGTCCTTCTACCGTACGGGCGCTAATGAAGAGCTTATCAGCAATCTCCTTGCTGGTATACTCCTGGCAAATCAGGGTAAGTACCTCCAACTCCCGCTCGGTAATGTTTGGCCCAAAGTAACCCTCTGGTTTATCTTTTTTCCGTCCTCCTTTCAGAAGAGCTTTGGAGACGTAGTCGCGGAAGAAAATACCTTCCTGCCCTACCCTTTCCACCGCCTTGCGGACGATCTCTGGGTTTTCATCTTTGAGCAGGAACCCGTTGGCCCCGAGCTGCATCAGGTGGTTGATCAGCCGGTCGCTATCGTGCATGGTGAGCATTATGACCCTTACTTCTGGATGCCTTTCCCGGATGACGGTCAGGGTTTCAATACCGTCCATTACTGGCATTTCAACATCGAGGATGACGATGTCAACGGGTTCGAAAGCAAATCTTTCCAGGAATTGCTTGCCGTTATCAGCTTCGAAAACGACATGAAAATCAGGGCGATCGGAGAGAATCATCTTGAGGCCTCCCCTAAAGAGTTTCTGGTCGTCGACCAGGGCAATGCGAGTGATGGTGGAGTCTGACATATTTGAATGAGTGGCGGTGCGCATAACTTGTTGTTCTATTGTGTTAGTCGTCGTTCTCTTTAAAGTGATTGTCTATTCCGAAGTAGGTAAAAATGATTGTTAAAAGTCTATTATAGACTTTAAAATGCAAAAAGTCAACTCAGAGGTAATAAAACGTCGACCCGTAAGCCGTTCCCCGGAGAGGTAATTGAATTTAGGGTCCCACCTATGAGCGAGACACGGCTTTCGATGTTCCGTAGGCCAAGTCCTTTTGATTTTATCGTATCCAGGTCGAACCCCTTACCGTCATCCTGGTACATAAAGCTAAATTTCTCCTGTCCCCAACTAATGTCGACGTTTACATTTTTGGCTTTTGCGTGTTTCATCGTGTTGTTCAGCAACTCCTGGAGTACGCGGTAGAGCGCGATCTCCCGCTTAGGGGCAAGCCGGTCTTCCGTTGCGGAAGTGAAGTTGACCCGTAAGCCGCCACTTCCATCGATTCTTTCGCAAAGGTCTTCAGCAGCAGCCTGAAATCCGAATTTTTCGAGGGCAGGTGGCAATAGGTCGTGGGTGATACGACGGGTGTTCTGAATCATCTCATCGAGGATGCTCAGGGCCTGGTCTTTGATCTCAGTAGCACGCTCCGCCGTTGCATCGGGAGTGAGTTGGCGAAGGTATAAACGGGTGGCAGAGAGAAGGCTGCCGATATCATCGTGGAGGTCACTTGCGATACGGCGGCGCTCGGTTTCCTGAACTTCCACTGCGGCGGTAAGGAGGTCTTTTTGGTGGGACTTTTCTTCTTTTTTTGCGCCCTTTCCTACTTCGAGTAAAGTCGCTCCTGTTGGCGTTTCCTGCTTCTCGCCATCTTTAAATTTGACTGGCAATTCTTCTAGCATTCGTGTGACATAATCATCCATACGACCCTTCACCTTTCCTTTTCTTGAGAAGTCCAACGTCATACCCAAATATGTATGAATTGGCCCTCGTGTGCATGTCACTGCCTTCAGCAAACCATACTTTTCGTTCATCCACTTGTAGAATGAATCATTGACCTTCGCATTCACGTGACTTGACAATAGATCGTCAACGTGGAATCGAATCGTCTGCTGCTTGCCTTCAACCATTTTGTTGGCAAGGCACGGGTCATACGGATTGAATTTGAATCCGTATTCTTCCAAATCGCCTCTTAACTTCTTTAACAGAATTCCATCAGGAACGAGGCTCGTGACTTGACCTGTGGGATCCGACACGGTCAATCTAGTCAAAGATCGCGTGGATATTAGATCCATACGTCAGACTAGTCAATATGACGTGT
>JBGCFZ010000298.1:0-5564 GCA_045110355.1 Lewinella sp.
CACTTCCCCTTTAGAAGGAAAATATTCCTCATTACCTACAATTCACCTTACCAGGTTTCCATTCTTGTACTTTTCAAATTCTTCCACTTCCCCATTTACTATTTTTTTGTATTCCCCATGACGTACACCTTTCAAATATTCGGAGACCAATGTCTTTTCAACGCCACCCAAAGTCATTACGACCTCCGTGTATCCCTTCCCTTCTTTTAAGGTTTGTGTTCCATCAACTAAATAGAACTCGTCAATAATAAGGTCATACCCCTTAGCCATTCCAAGTCGTTTCAGTTGTCCATTATCATAGTAAGATTTGGTCACCCCGTATCCAAGATACCCCCTTTTAAAGCCCTGACTTTTCATTTCCCCATTCTCATGCCAGTGAAAATATTCGCCATCATCTTTTCCGGTAGCAAAGTTTTTCGTTTTCAGGCTAATTTTTCGCTCACTTTCATCATACTTCTCTTCGATCAGCTTCTTCCCCGCCATATAAGTTTTTAACTGTAGTGTTCCATTTTCACTGTACTCCTCCGATTCACCTGTATATGTTCCATCCAAATATTGTTTTTTTACTTTCTGGCTCCCGTTTTCATAATTTTCATGGTACCATCCCAAAATGCCTTTCTCCACAAGCCTAAACTCCTGATGAGTTTCACCACTGGAGAAATATGTACGAGTTATTTCATCTTCCTCTGGAATTGGAATCGAATCATCGGACATTAAGGCATGTCGGTTTTCCCATATAAAAGCCCTGAAGAGATCGTCATTTAGCTTGGTATGCTTATAGAATTCATCATCAAGTTGATCAAGGGTAATGTTTTTCTCGTAAAAGTCAGGGTTAAACAGCCCCTTTAAGCCTTTTAACCTAGCTATAAAAAACGACACTCTTTTACGCTTCCCAATCTTTTGGGCTTGAATAACAATTTGCTGACAGTCTGCCTGACCAATACGACCTAAAATGTCAATGGCATCATCCATATATTCCTCATAGCCATTATATATTGCTTGTACGAATCCACCGTTAGATACTTGCCCTTCAATGAGGTAGTAAGAATAAAGCCCTCTTTGAGTTGTTGATAAGTTTTGGAATTTGTTTTTCTCCATTTCAATGGTACGCATGTACTCGAAAAAAGGCTTCAAATAATAATCCAATGCAAATTTTGTTGTAAGAAATTCGCCTATATTTATTTGTGGTCGAAATTGATTACTCATCTTGTAAAGATACACTTTGCTTGGGTTGCTTCAACGAAATCTTCCATCCTGCAACTATCTTACAACATCAAGACATTTTCTTATCCGAACACTTACATCTAATGTCTTTAACCCCAAACACCCTCTTGCTACGCCGCCATCTGGTGGCTGTCCCCACGGCTACCGGTACAGCTGACCGACGAATGGTCGGCACCCTGCTATCGAACCTGGCCTACTTTGGCTATGTGCCAAGTGTTACTCTGTTGGAAAAGCTACAAACGATCGGTTCAGATGGTCTGGTCACATTTTGGAATGACCTGGAACCCGCCTTGAAAACAGCGTCTGGGGAAGACCGTAAGATCGGTGACACCATCGTGTACCAAAACTTTCCTCGGGAGGTACTGGAGATGACCGAGGCCGATTACTGGTTCCGTCAAGTGCTGATGTACCTGGGGGTGCACCGCGAAGCGGTGCGGGAAGCCCCGGCTGCCCGACCTGCCCTGTTCGAAGCGGGTAAACTAACCGTACTAAGAGCAGCTGACGACGGCAGCCTCTCCGGCATTCAGGACGCCTTATTGGCCAAGCCTTCCGTTTGGATACCAATCGAACAGGAAGAGATCGACTGGTTCGTAGCCAACGGCTACGCGCCGGATACTTCCCTGATTGGTTTTAAAGAGAACCTGGTTTACGCTGGCACCAAATGCCTGGAGGCTGGCCTGCCATTTGTGCTAACGACCACTACGGACATCCTCCGTTTCTACGCGGGCCTTTCTGCCGGAGACATAAGCCTGAACACTAATACTAAGTTTAAGTCGCTGTCTCGCAGCCGCCGCCGTTTGCTGCTGGAGATGCTGGAGCAAGCGCCGGATTTGGAAGAGGGCCTGATCCGTCATCGGAACAAATGGGTTCGTGCCCTGCATGCTTTGCACGTGGGCGACTACGGCAAGATATTTCCCAAAGCCTGGAAGGCCGCTAAAGTACTCCGTGAAGGCGGTAAGTTTGCCACCTTCAACGGCAAGGTAGAGGCGCTGTTGATGGCAAAAGACCCGGCAGTATTGACCTTACTGCAAAGCCGGCCAGGAGATTTTTCCCGCCGACTGGTCCACCTGCTCCACACCTTCGGTGCGGAGGCCGTCACCGCATTTTTGGAAGTAGTTCCTAAACTGCCCACCATGACGCTGTTGCGGTTGGAGAAAGTCATTGACCGGTACAACATCACCACTTACCGAACCTTTGCGCCGCTGGGCAACTGGACGAAACTACAGGTACAGGAACGTAAGGTGGAAGAATACCTGGAAGGCAGTTGGATGGACGGTATCACCGGCGCGCTGCGCGCGGAGGTGCTTGTACGAGTAAAAGCAAAATTCCCTCAGGGAGTTAACCCCGACCCGGCTACGGCAAAGATCAAGCTGCCCACCAATAATGCGGACGGTGCCCTACCCTATGGCCGGGGTACGGAGTTTGCCCTGCCGGACAACGTGAAGTTTATCCGAACCGCCACCTACTGGAAGGCTACTACAGGCACCTGCTGGATGGATAACGGCTGGAACTTCTTTGACGAGGACTGGGCGGCGGTAGACAGCATTGCCTGGAACCATACCGACGCGCTCAAACCTGCTGCCGTTTTCTCCGGCGACCCGGTAAACTCGCAGAACAGTGAGGGAACGGCTGGTCAGCTCATTGACCTTTACCCGGACAAGTTGGCGGCCAGAGGCATTCGCTACGGTGTTTGGAGTATTCTTTCCTACAGTCGAATCCCGTTCGATGGTGTAGAGGAGGTAATGGGCCTAATGCAGTTGGGCGAAAAGCCCGAAGCCGGAAAACTTATTGAGCCCTCCCGCTGTCAGTTCACCTTCAAAGTTACCGGTAGTTCATTGACTCGTTACGTCTGTTATGTTGATTTTATTGACCGCAAGATCGTCTACCTGGATGCTGGTCTGTACGGAAATGTAGGCTCCGCAAAAGCTAATGAAACGAGCCTTGGAGAGAAAATGCCCGCGATGTTGGATTACCTGGCAACTTTACCGTCCGTTCATGATGTTTTCCGGGATGTAAGCCTAGAGGTGGAGGGTCTTCCCGTTCGGTATTCCGATGCCGACGTGTACATCGACACTGAAAAGGCCTACGTATTCCAACCCGAAAACGAGGCAAATAACTTCAAGGGCATCGCCCTGGAAGACCTCTTGCCTTAAAGCATTGAATGCGGCCATTTCCTTGACTTCCTTCTACTCCCCTTGACTGATACTCAATTTTTAGTCAGGATACTTCCCGCTTCAAATCCTACGTACCGGCCATTAGCGCGCTTCCTTCTAAGCTAACCAAACAGCGCGTTTACTTTCCGGACGTTTTTTTGCCCGCCCCGCTTTATTAGTAGGTAGTAGGTAGTAAATAGTGCTACCGTAGGGGAATACTCGCTGTGCTCGTTAAATTAACTGTGTAGGCGTCTGCATTGCTCATATAACTTTCCTTTGCACCTGCGGCCGCGCCTTATTGGTCTATTGGGGAATACACCATAGACCGATGCGGAATACCGTCTTCATCGTAGACCTCACCAACACCGACGAAGCCAAGGCTGCCGTAATATTTTTGCAGGTGTGCCTGGGCACCAATCTTGATAGACTGTTGGCCAAAATGGTCAAAAAGCGCCCTTATTGATTCCTGCATCAAAGGACGACCGAGGCCCTTTCCACGGGCGAACGGCGCGGTGATGACACGGCCGATACTAGCGTAATCCGGATAAGAAACGCCCTTATCCACCAGGCGCGAGTAAGCGGCCAACTCACCATTTTCTGCTCTTCCCAGCAGGTGAACGGCCTGCTGGTCTTTATCATCCAGGTCCTGGTACACACAGTTTTGCTCCACAACAAAGACCTTGGCGCGCAGGCGCAGGACCTCGTAGAGTTGCAGGGTAGTTAGATTGGAGAAGGTTGTTTGGTACCAGGTGAGTTGCATGGGAACGATTTTCGGGGCGGGGCCGCAGGTGCAAAGAAAGGTTTTTGGGAGCAATGTTGCCTACATCTGCTAATTTTGCTGCGTATGACCTTAAAAACCCTGACCGCTCGCCTTGAAAGCATATTGTTCGATCCCCGACTGTGGGCCGGACTCCTCTTTATGGCGGGGTTGTATTGGTTGGATTTGCCCTACTACGACGATCACGCTCCCCGGCAAGCTGGGACCGCAACGATTGCCCGTAACTTTTATGCGTTCGGCATAAATCCCTTTTATCCCCTAAGCGACATTTGTGGCGCAGCTTCACCAGATTATTTTGCTACGGAGTTTCCCTTGCTGCAAGTATTGACGACACTATTGTATTACGTATTCGGCGAGCATTATTGGGTGGGTAGGTTCGTCAACTGGTCCGTTTCCTGCCTGGGACTTGTCTTTTTCGCTCGCCTGACAGACCGTGTAACAGACAAAAAAGCCGGGCTCTTTGCCATGTTCATGCTGATTGGATCCATCACCCTGGCCTTTATGCGCAAGATGATGCCCGATACTTTTTCCCTCTTTCTGGTCATTATTGGCACCTATTACTTTTTTCGATATCTCGACCAGCACCAACGTAGGGACTTACTGTTGGGGACCTTCCTGGCGACCCTCGGCGTACTCAGCAAAATTCCGTCGGTGATGGTACTGACCCTCCTGGTTGTACCATTGCTTAATCCGGACATCCCTTTGCGCCGCAAGCGGAACGTCGGGATAGGCATAACGGTGGCGGGTTTACTAACCGCCGGTTGGTACTTCGCCTGGATGCCGCATCTGCAGGAGATCACCCATTGCCCTCCACTCATTTTCCCCGTATCGCTGGCGGAAGGGTTTCGAATCTTCTTTTTCGAACTCCCAGAGAAGGCGTGGCAAAGGTTCCACCACGTTGCTTTTTATGGGCCATGGCCCCTGATACTGGCTTTTGTGGGTGTAGGTTTTTCCATCTGGAAGCAGGCGTGGTCATTTTTGTTAGGTGCCCTTGCTTACTTGATCATTTTCTTCCTTTATGCCTTCAAGACCGGACACGTATTCCCAACCCATACCTATTATATTATACCCCTGATTCCGCTGATGTCCATTTTCGTTGGTCAGCTGTTTACGTGGAGCGGGCGTTGGAAATGGCTGGCATTAGTCCTTACCTTTGTTATGATCTTCGAACCGGTTAGAAAAACCGGTAAGGATATTTACCTGTACCCCGCTCCAGTAGATCAGTTGGGCCAAACCCTTGATGGCCTTGGCGTAGCCAAGGACGACCTCATTATGATCAATGACGGCTCCATCAATCCTACGTTAATGTTCTACGCCCGGCGGCGAGGCTGGACGGTCACTAACGACATCCTCACTAAATATGAATGGATGAATGGCTACCGGGCACAGGGGCTGAAATTTCTGGTGGT
>JBGCFZ010000299.1:0-12551 GCA_045110355.1 Lewinella sp.
TTCCCTAGTTTCTAGCTCCTAGCCTCGTCGGTCAAAACAGACCTTATGTAGACAGAAGGCC
Source organism: Lewinella sp. (assembly GCA_045110355.1). GTDB lineage: Bacteria > Bacteroidota > Bacteroidia > Chitinophagales > Saprospiraceae > Neolewinella. Next base: position 62 of record JBGCFZ010000299.1, read on the forward strand.
TCTTTTTCGTCGGAAACACGCCGTTAGGTCGCAATTTGTCACCATATTGTCAGCGAAACTACCCGAGATTATGACACTTCACATTGAAAACCTCAATAAGACGTACGGCAACGGCGTCCACGCCATCAACAATTGCAACCTGACCATACCTCAGGGCATGTATGGCCTGCTTGGCCCCAATGGTGCTGGCAAATCAAGCCTGATGCGTACCATCGCCACCCTGCAAGAAGCCGATTCTGGCAGCATTACGCTAGGAGACATAGACGTGCTGCGCGACAAAGATGCTGTTCGCCGTGTCCTTGGTTACCTACCTCAGGAGTTCGGTGTTTACCCCAAGGTTTCTGCCGAAAACATGCTGGACCACGTGGCCGGCCTCAAGGGCATCAATAACCGCAAGGAACGCAAAGAACTTGTAGGTGCACTGCTGAACCGGGTGAACCTATACGATAAGCGCAAAAGCAACCTCGGCACCTTTTCCGGCGGTATGAAGCAACGTTTCGGCATCGCTCAGGCGCTGCTTGGAAGCCCCCAATTAATCATCGTCGATGAACCCACCGCTGGCCTTGACCCCACCGAACGCAACCGCTTTCACAACCTGCTGAGCGAAATCGGGGAGAACACCATCGTGATTCTGAGTACCCACATCGTGGAAGACGTTACCAACCTTTGCAACAATATGGCCATCATTTGTCTCGGGCAAGTGATCGCTACCGGGCACCCGGCAGAATTGGTGAAGGAAGTAAACGGCAGCATCTGGAAGAAGTCAATCAACAAGGCTGATCTGGGCGCGCACATGGAGGCCTTTAAGGTGATCTCGACCCGGCTCAAGGCGGGGAAAACGGAGATACACGTCTTTAGTGAATCGCAGCCAGATCACACCTTCTCGGCGGTCAATGCCGACCTGGAAGATGTGTACTTTACCCGGATTGGGGAACGGATGGAACTTGAATTAGTATAGATTGATAGACTTAATAGATGTGATAGGTTGATAGCGCTACCGCACGTATCAGACTCACATCAGCAAAATATCACTCAAATGCTATTTCATCTATTCCCACGCTCACATGCAGCAGCCTATTAATCTATCACATCTATAAATCTACTCCCTGCGGCTGCCTATTAATCTACCACATCTATAAAAGCTATGTTTACCAAAATACTAAAGTTCGAACTGAAGTACCGTGCCAAACGCCCAGCCACCTGGGCATACTTCGGCATCTTGTTGGTCCTTGGTTTCATTCTTTCCACCAACGGCGCCAACGCTGGCTCGGAAAAAGCCTTCGTTAACTCTGCCGTGACCGTTACGGCGCTGTTAGGAACAGTGAGTTTATTCGGCATTTTGATCGCCTCAGCGGTAATGGGTGTACCAGTATATCGAGATATAGAACATGGCGTAAAAGACTACTATTTCACCTATCCGGTATCAGAAAAAAGCTACCTGCTTGGCCGTTATGCGGGCTCTTTGATCACCCTACTGTTCATCAGCCTTGGCATCATTTTTGGCTTAATAATCGGTTACTCTCTTGGCCCGGTTTTGGGCTGGGAAGAGCCTGAACGTTTTGGCCCGTTGCGCCTTAGTGATTACGTAAGCGCAACCCTGCTTTTATTGTGGCCCAATCTGATTTTTGCGGGAACGATCTTCTTCTGCTTGGTGGCGTTGACACGAAAAATCTTCGTCTCTTATGTAGGCAGTATCCTCTTCTTCATCTTTTACCTGGTGGCCGTCACGCTATCCCAGGACCTGGAAAATCAAGACCTGGTGTCGGTACTGGAGCCCTTCGGCATCCAGGCGTACCAGGAAACAACTAAATATCTGACGCCGCTTGAGCAGAATGTTTTTCAGGCACCACTTACCGGTAACCTGTTGCTCAATCGTATAATCTGGCCCTTGGCAGCCCTGGCTTTACTGCTGTTTACTTTATTTAGGTTCGACTTCGCCCGCTTCCTGGGCGGTGGCAAGCAGAAGGTGAAAAAGGCAGTAAAGGCCGATGTATATGAGGGCGGGGCCGCAGGTGCCATGGCCATTCCGTATGTAAAGCAAGGTTTTAGCAACGGCAACTACGTCCGCCACATGTTTGCCCAGGCCTGGATCGAGTTTAAGTCAATTCTCCGGGACCCGTATTTCGCTGGCATCGTCTCGGGTGCCCTCCTCTTCCTCTTCCTCGACGGCTGGTTTGGCAACACCACCTACGGGACAAAAAGCCTGCCGACAACCTACGTCATGCTGGAGATGAAGAACGCCACCTACATCCTTTTCGTGATGATCATCCTGGTGTTCTACACCGGCGAAGTAGTTCATCGGGACCGGACGGTTAAGTTCAACCAGATCAGTGATGCCCTACCGGTACCCAACTGGGCCGTCTACGGCGGAAAGCTGCTGACGATGGTCGGAGTCACTTTCCTATTGGCAACAATGGTTTGGGTAATGGGCGTAACCAACCAAACGATACAAGGCTATTTCAACTACGATTTCGGCCTTTATTTCACTGACCTCTATTTACTCACCTGGCCGCAGTACCTCGTTCTGATGTCACTGGCCTTCTTCGTCCACGTTCTGGTAAATAAAAAGTTCCTCGGCCACGTGATCGCCATCGGCGTTTATGCCGCTGTGCTGTTCATCCCGAGCATCATGGAGATAGACTACAATATGCTCATCTTCGGTAGCCGACCGAGTTATACGGTGTCAGATATGAACGGCTTCGGCCACTTCATTAAGGCAGTAACGACCTTCAACGTTTATTGGATGGCTTTTGGAGCGATGCTCCTGATTCTTGGTGGCCTGTTCTTCGCCCGGGGAACTGATAATGCCTGGAAGAGCCGGATGATGCGCTTTGGGCAGGATTGGGGGATGAAACCCGCCCTCGGCTTACTGGCAGGTTTCGCCGTGTTTGCCCTTTCCGGCTTCACGATCTATAATAACGTTAGCGTGAAAAACGATTACTCTACCAACGAAGCAAGCCTCGATCGGCAGGAGGCGTTCGAGCGGACGTACAGTAAGTATGAAGGCTTCCCACAACCCAAGATCACCGATACTGAGATTTTCGTAGACCTTGTCCCTGAAGAACGGCAGGCGAAAGCCCGCGCGTTGTACAACATTAAAAACAAGGGCAACGCCCCGATTGATACTCTATTGATCAACCATTCCTATGGGAAAAAGATTGCCACCATGACCACCTTCCTGGTTAATGGCAAAGCCCCTGAGTTGGTAAAGCGAGACGACGATAGCGACTTCGAGATCTACTACCTGTCCGATCCCCTGGCACCGGGCGAAACCTCTACGATGGAGATGGTCATCGAAGGCGGCTTTGACGCCTTCCCCAATGAAGGTTCCCAGCGCGACATCGTTTTCAATGGTACCTTCCTTAATAATTCTATCTTCCCATCCTTTGGCTACCCTGGCGGTGGTATTTCCTCCGACCTGGAACGAAAGAAACGTGGCTTGGAAATCAAAGATTACAGCCTGCCGAAACAGGATGATGCCGTTGGTCGCAGCAACCTCCTCTTTACTGATGATGCTGATTTTGTGACCTTTAAAGCTACCGTGAGTACAGCACCCGATCAGATTGCTATCGCTCCGGGCAAGTTGATCAAAGAGTATGAGAAGGACGGTCGCCGCTACTTCGAATACGCCAATAAAGGCAAGATTCAGAACTTCTTTAACATCTCCTCAGCCCGCTACGAGGTAGCCGAAGACACCTATCGGAACTCCAACGGTGAGGACGTCAAAATTCAGATATTCTACCACAAAGCGCACGACCGTAATATTGACAGGTTTATGGAATCGGCCAAGATGAGCCTGGCGTATTACTCTAAGCACTTCAGTCCTTTTCAGTTCGACCAGTTGCGGATTCTGGAGTTCCCCCGTTACGCCAGCTTTGCCCAATCGTTTCCAAATACAGTGCCCTACGCCGAGTCATTTGGTTGGGTAGGAAACTTCTCCAACCCTGCGGATAACGACTACGTCTTTACCGTTACGGCGCACGAAGTAGCGCACCAGTGGTGGGGCCATCAGGTAGCACCCAGTGCTACGCGCGGTGCCAACCAGATATCAGAAACGATGGCCGAATATGCCTCCCTTATGGTTACCCGAAAAAAGTATGGGGAAGCTTCTATGGGTAAGTTCCTCAAGTATGAACTCGATTCCTACCTGCGCTCCCGCGCCGGCGAGAGCAAATTCGAGAAAACCCTACTCGACAATGATACCCAGTCCTACGTCTGGTACCGTAAAGGAGGCCTAATCATGTACGCCCTACAAGACTATATTGGCGAGGACAACCTCAACGCAGGTTTCGCAGAAATGATTGACTCCTTCGGGCTGAAAGAGGAACCACCCTTTGCGACTACCACCGACTGGTACGGCTTCATCAAAAGCCGCACGCCCGACTCTCTCCAATATTTCCTCCGGGAGAGCTTCGAAGAAATCACCCTTTACGAGAACCGGGCATTGGAAGCGACGTACGATACGAAGCCAGATGCCAACGGCAAATACAAGGTTACCCTGAAGGTGGATACGCGCAAGATCACCTATAAAGGTTCAGGCGAGGAAAAAGTCCGGCCGACGGAGCGCAGCCTGATTGAGATCGGCGTGTTTGCTGCAGACGGCACGAACGAGCAAGGCATGGTGGAAAAGCAAGCCCTCTTCCTTGAGAAACGCTGGCTGACACCGGGAGAGCACGTTATTGAAATCTATGTAGACGAAGTCCCCGTTAAAGCCGGTATTGACCCATACAATAAACTGATTGACCGGGTTAGTGACGATAACTTAATTGATGTGGATAGTGAGTAGGTAGTTCGTAGTGGATAGTGCTGCCGCACCGCTCTGCTCCTTCTACCTTACCATGCACCTGCGTCCGCGCCAAAAAAATGCGGTTATTGCAACTTCCTCTGCACCGGATGACATGATGTAGGTGCGGGATGTTGCAGCGGTAGCAATCCGGTCTCATAAGCCGGAAGTCGTAGGTTCGAATCCTACTCCCGCGTCAACATCATCTAACCATTGGCTTTAGGGCCTAAAAATATTTAAGCATGTTTTTCTTCTGGTCACCGAGTCGTTTTCCCGATTTACCTCCGTCCCTGTGGTAGCTGACCGAAGCATGCATAAGCATCTTCCATGAAGGCCCGTTGGTGACAAACCGACGGGCCTTCGTTCATTTACGGGTGTATCTTAATTGGCTAAAAGAGCTGCGTTTGGAGCGCAGGAGATGTCCGTTCGAATCGGACTACCCGTACAAAAAAGGCCTGCGGCCTTTTTCATAGACGCTCGCTGCGCGAGCTTATGGATTGATAGGAAGTAGATTGATAGTGCTACCGCAGACGAAAATAAGATGGCATACGACCAACGTGAACATCCCCTGGCGATAGCAACTACCTACCATTGACCATGAACTACCCGGAGGCTGGGGCGTGGTGGCACGCAACTGGTCTTGAAAACCAGCCCAACGTTTTCGTTGAAGGTTCGACTCCTTCAGTCTCCGCCAAACAGGTAACGTAGCTCAGCAGGTAGCAGCGTTCGGTTGAAGCCCGAAAGGTCACAGGTTCGATTCCTGTCGTTACCACTTTTTGGTGCTATTGGTCTCTATTAGCACTAACAGTACCAATAGACCAACAGCACCAATACACCTCTCCAGCAAGTGGGGTTGCCGACTGATTCCAATCCAGTTGTGTTGTGGGTTCGATTCCTACGGGAGTGCTTTTATTTAAGAGGGGGCAGTCAGTAGGGGGTAGATTGTAGTAGGTAGTGCTACCGCTAGGGGAAGCTTGCTCCGCTCGTAGGAATCAACTTCGTCTTACGATAAATGATGCTACACGAGTAGAGCGAGCAAGTCGCTGTGGCAGCACTACCTACTATTGACGATGAACTATGCACTCGCAAAGCGAGTTTATCAATCAATGCACCGAGAATACCCCGCCAAAGTCCTGCTTTACGGTGAGCATACCGTTTTACGCGGTGGCCGGGGATTAGCCATGCCCTACCCCGCCAAATCTCTCCATTGGGTAAAAGACCGGCCAGATGAGCGGCTGCTTAAGTTTTGTGATTATCTACGCGTCGTCATGTCGCCCGACCTCTTTGATGCTGGCGCACTGGAGGATCACCTGCTTAATGACTGGCGGCTAGAAGGGGACATCCCAACGGGCTATGGATTGGGCAGCAGCGGGGCCGTCTGTGCTGCCATTTGGGACAACTTCTCCACCCTGGACGGTAAGACCCTAAGCGGTGAAGCACTTCGTAAGCACCTTGCCCGCATGGAGCAGCATTTCCATGGCACCAGTTCTGGTACCGATCCGTTGATCAGTTACCTTAACTTACCCGTCCTCCTTGGTGGTGATATGCCACCACAGATAACCGAACTTCCTTCGGGCTGGAACGAAGGCTTCTTTTTAGTAGATACTGGCCGCGAACGGAATGCGGCAGATTACATCCGGAGCTTCACCTTCCGTTACGACAATGATGTAGGTTTTGCCCGGGTCATCGAGGCAGAATGGACAGCCAATGCGAACGCAGCAATCGACGCCCTCCTGTCTGGAGACCGTAAGGCACTTTGGGAAAGTACTTCCCGACTAAGCGACTTCCAGCTCCGGGAATTTCCGGATTTCATCCCAAGTGATCTTCATCCCAAGTGGACAGGAAAGGGCTACAACCTTAAACTCTGTGGTGCAGGTGGCGGCGGCATGATGCTGGGCCTTGGTACCGATAAAAGGCTGGTAGAAGATGCCTTCGGAAAAGTTTGGTGGCTGTAAACGGAATTTCTTAACGATCTTGTCCATTCATCAATCATTATTATCATCGCCTCCTTTCCTAAACTGGATTTTGCCCCCGCTAACCGACAGCTTTGGCGGATTCTGGCGGTTGGGCTGGCGCTAGGGCTGGCGAATTACCCGTTGGGGGTTTAATAGCCTGGGCCGTAGTATGGTTAGATGGTCGCTTCCTGCGCGTCCACCGCAAATACCCGGTCAACACCGATCGGATCGCAGGAATAACCCCACACCTTAGGGGTCGGTATGTGCTCACTTTTTCGGACGCTAAAAGCAGCAGTATACGCAGCAGTGCCGGCTACACCGACCAAGTCAAGGCTTTACTGCAATTGTAGCCAATCCTTTCGCCATCTGAGCGACCCATTTCACGGATTCCATAGCCCCATTTGCCCGAAACGCCTGGTGATAACCCGGGAAAGGCCTGTCCTTTGGTACCAACCAAAACAGTTATTCGTGTTGCATCATATCAATATTTCCATCCATGTCTTGTCCGGCCTAGTCGCCATCATCATGGGCATAATTGCCTATGCTTCCCTAAAAGGAGGAGCCACCCACCGTAAATTTGGCCGGTGGTTCCTAGGCTTTATCAGCATCACCATTATTACCGCTGCTTTGGGTGTACTGGTCTTCAGAGACCGGCCTTTCCTGACGGTAGTCACGGTACAGGCAGCCTATATGGCTTTCACTGGTTTTCGCGTTCTCAAACGAAAGAACAGCCCCTTTGAATGGATAGACATATTAGCGCTGGTGGCCGTCATCTTACTCGTCGGCAACTTCTTCTTCAAATTACAAAGTGCCAATGTCGTATGGTCTCAGCAGATCGTCTGGTACATTCTGTCTTACCTATGCCTGATCCTGGCTTTCGATTTGCTACGGGTCTTCTTCCCCAGCCTTATCAAGCATCCCAATTTTTGGCTCTACGATCACATCTTTCGGATGACTGGCGCCTTTACCGTCCTGGTTTCCGCAGGCATGGGCACCGTCATGAGTGGCTACGGCATATGGACTCAGATCGGCCCCGCCATTGTTGCTACCTGGTGGATCATTTTTTGCCTGATCTGGTTCCCCCGGCGGTACAAGGCTACTTCCGGACGAAGCGTAGATCCTTTGTCCGGTAATTACTGACAAGTAGTTCCGTCACTTTTCCGGATTCATCCCGAGTGACCTTGATGTTATTCTCTCCATCAGCCAGTAGCCGGTCCTGTTTGTACATATTGCCTTTCAGTTTTTCTTTACCAGATTTGATATGATACCGTTGGCCTTCAGCGTAGGAGACGTCAAAACTCACGCCAAGTTCATCGTTATAGAATTCTCCTTCCAGTCCCAAGAAATCATAGCCCTTCCAGTCCACGTTAGAACGAGTAAGTGAATATGGCCCATGCGCCCAGTAATAAGCGGTCACTTGCATACCTTTTTCTTCGTCCCACACAAATTCTTGCTTGAAGTCTGGATCGAACTTCTGATGGTAAACATTCCCTGCTTCGAGTTCTAATTCGACGTCATTCCGTCCGTCCCGTTCAAGAAAGAGCTTATCCTCCACCTGTTTAAATTTGAAGGAAAAGCCATTGCCTGTCAGGTAAGTTCCTAAGATTTTTTTGACGGGGATCTCCGCACCAATCGTCTCTGGTTCTTTCAAAAAAGCTTCTTCGGTGAAAACATCTTTCAGCAAAACATCAGCAATAGCACGCACGAGTATGTACGTGCCAAACTTTCCGCTATTATCAGAAGCGACAATGGTGAGGTTGTGTTCGGGGAAACGGATAAAGGAAGCGTCCCAGGCACCGGTGCTTCCATCATGCCAGCGAACGGGGACGCCACGATAGGTGCCCCGCTCAAGGCCGTAGCCATAGTCCGTATCCTCATTGACCACCTCCTGACTCTCGGTAAGTAGTGCGGCATTCAAGTTTGACTTTTCGCCTTTTTGTACGGCAACTTCCCAGGCTAATTGATCGGGCAAAGACGAAAACAATGAACCGTCGCCATGAAGGTCCGTTAGCCACTTATACGTTTTCCAGGTATTAAAATTAAAATAAGGACGGCCAATATTGGCCCCCATGTCTTTATGATCGTTGACAAAATTGGTACTCGTCATCCCCATGCTTTGGAAGAACTCATCGGTGTAAGCCCGAAAAGACTTACCGGAGGCTTTTGCCACGATGTGGGTCAACAGCAGGTAGTTGGAGTTGCTGTACATTTGCTGGCTGCCGGGCGGGAAGTTGAGTTCCTTTTGCTGCCGGAGCAACTTGAGGGCATCGTCATTAGTAAAGGACTTTTTCCACCAGGTGATGCCCTGAAAATTCCACAGGGTATGAACGTCCCGTATACCACTGGTATGGTTGATGAGCTGTGCTACAGTGATGGGTTCTTTGACATCCGGGTACAGCCCGGGGAGGTACTTACGGATATCGTCGGTTAGACTGAGCTTTCCTTCCCGTGCCAGTTTTAGGGCGGCGATTGCGGTGAATTGTTTACCGTTTGAAGCAATATTGAAACGGGTGTTTTCATCGATTGGTCGCTCCGTCTTGAGGTCTGCCAGGCCGGCGTATTTAGTGTAGACGACCTCCCCATTGCGGATGATGCCTACGGCCCCTCCGGGGCCGCCCTCGGGGATGTCGGCCATAAAGACCTTATCAATAGCGGCACATTGTTCAGCAGTTATGGATTGGGCCAACAGGTAACCGCAGCTAAAGGCAAATAAAAAAATTAGTAGGATCGCTTTCATCAGTAGGGGATTTCATTTGGTTCAGGGCAAAAGTGCCCTATTTACCGACCTCCAGCGCGCCAAATCACGATGTGGTACTACTCCCCTTGCTCTTTTCTGCCAAATATTGCACCGGCGTCCGCGCCGTCACCCGCTTAAACACCCGATTAAACGTTGTCTTAGAATTGAATCCACAGGCCAACGCAATACTGAGTATGGTGAACCGGTCTTGATCTCCCAACTCAAAACGATCCTTGACCGCCTCCACCCGATAGGTATTTACGAAGTCATTAAAATTTTGTTCGAAGCCCCGGTTGATGATGCCCGAAACCTGCTTACTCGTAATGCCCAACCGGTCGGCCACGTCAATCAGCGTCAACGTCGGGTTCTCATATAGTCGCTCCACCTCCATCAATTCCAACACTTTAGCCTTTTGATCTTCGAGTTCTTCCGGCTCATCATCAGCCAGCGTCTTATCAGGTGAGATTCCTGTCTTTGTTTCTTCTGGTCGTCGTTGCATCCAGTGTAGCGGAGCCAATGATTTCACCACGTTGGTATAGCCCGCCAAGGCAATGAAATAATACAGGCACGCAAACCCGAGGTAATACCAAAACCACTTACCAAAACTACCTAAACTAGGTAGTAACACCAAGAATACAATGCGAAGCACCATGATGGCAAGCAGGGCGACCAGATATTGCTTCACCCAGGCAAACACCACCGTATCGGCATAGCTAAGCTCCTCAAAAATTCGCTTCCGGTATCGGTTATACTGCCGCAGGCTTAGGCCAGAATACACGATCATTGCCAACAGACCAGTAACCTGATACCAGGGAGAGAGGTCCTTATCCCATCCATCGGCATAGAAGTAATATTCCCCATTAAGTACCCATACGTCAACAACAAATACAACCAGGCTGTACAGCAGGTACAAACCGCCCGGCAGAAAGTGTAGCCAGTCACGACCGCTCAACCTAAAATCGGTATCCAGCAGGCTTTTGGTATAACAATAAATAACCGGGCCGATGAGAAAGAACTGTTGAAACGGGACGAAGAAAAGAAATTCCCGGTAGCCGTCTTTTCCGTACCAACCACTGTAGCCCATCATGAATGGCACGATGTAACAGGAGCATAAGAAGAGCAATAAACTAAGCCAAAAACTAGGACGATGTCCGTATTCCCTTCCGCGCACCACCAGCAGCCCCGCAAAAAGCAGGCCATGAATGAAAAAGAAAAAAAGGCAGGCGGTTTTAAAGCTGACGATAAATTCCATCGGGAGAAGTAAAGGTAATTGGTCACGAGTCACTTTTCAGTAGCACCAGCGCTTATTTTTGCTGTATGACCTTCAAGATTTTCTCTTCTCTATCGGACTGTGTTTGCTGGCAAATAGTTGCACCTCGTCGACAACAACGGAGCCTGAAAAAGCCGTTTTAGTGCCTTCGCCCAAAAATCAGTTAATTAACTACTGGGATACCCAGCGTAAAGGCGCTAATTTTTTCAATGAAACACCTACTGAAGCATGGTTCGATGCTGCAGCTGCCGCCAATATCAGAACCATTCGATTCGTCTATGATAAATGGGAAGGACGCGATCGCGATTTTCTCCTGGGCAACGCCGATGACTACACCAATTTCAGGGCGCGGCCGCAGGTGCAGAGTAAGGGTTTAAGGGAGCAATGGTGACTGGAGCAGGGTTGGTTATAGACACGGTCATCTTGGACTAAAGTCCAATACTACTTATTCTCTCCAAACAAGCTGTACTGCTTTCCTTCTTTCAACAAGCGAAAGCTTTTCCGGTGGTGTTCCGTAGCGCCAAACTCCTCAATCGCCTTTCGATGTGCAATGGTCGGATACCCCGCATTTGTATTCCAGCTGTACTGGGGGTACTGCTCGTGCAATTTCCGCATGTGCTCGTCTCGGTGGGTCTTAGCCAGGATGCCTGCAGCGGCGATACTCTGGTATTTGCCATCTCCCTTGATGACACATTCATAGGGCATTCTACCGTAGGGTATGAAGAACTTACCATCGATAAGTAGAAACTCCGGCGGGGTGCTTAGCCCATCCAAGGCCCGGTGCATGGCCCGGTAGCTACTTTGAAAGATGTTGTACTTATCAACCTCCGCCACGCTAAAGCTAGCCACCTGCCAGGTCAGGGCATTTTCTTCGATACGACGGCGTAGTTTATCCCGATCTGCCTCTTTTAGTTTTTTGCTGTCGTTCAACTCCGGATCGGAGTACCCGCTGGGAAAAATAACCGCAGCCGCAAAAACGGGGCCAGCGAGGCAACCGCGGCCGGCTTCGTCGCAGCCGGCTTCCAGACGATTGGGTTCCAGGTATGGTAGTAACATGTAGTAAAGGTGAGGGGATGATTTTGTATTGTTGGGGAAGGAGGGAGGAAGAGTGGCTACGCTGCATATAAACATACTTGTATGCAATCCATGTAGCTACATCTTTTGCATACAAGTATGTTTATATGCAAAAGGTACCCAATCATTTCTCCCCCAACCGCCGCAAAACCGCAATATCCCTAAAAGCCTTACGCGCCTCCTGCACCGGGCTACCGAAGTAAGACTTGCCGCCCTCCAGGTCTTTACCCACACCACTTTGGGCAAGAATGACCGTGCGGTCACCCAGCACAATGTTCTGGGCAATACCCGCCTGCCCCTGAAAGACACACCAATCACCCACCGTAGTGTTTCCCGCAACTCCGACCTGCGCCGCCATCAAGCAGTGTTTACCGATCTTGCAATCATGGCCGATCTGAACCAACGCATCAAGTTTTGTGCCTTTACCAATAGTAGTGGTAGAAGACACGCCCCGGGCAATATTGCAGTTGGGGCCGATGGCTACGTCTTCCTCCAGCAATACGGAGCCACCACTTCGCCAGGGAGTAAGTCCGTCTTTGCTCCCCTTGAAGTAAAAGGCTTCACTGCCGATGATGGCACCAGGACCAACCGTTACCCGGTCTTCTAGCACGACACCGTCACCAATCATGGCGTTCGGGCCGATCCGGCAATCGCGGCCAATCACCGCATGT
>JBGCFZ010000300.1:0-9127 GCA_045110355.1 Lewinella sp.
ATGCGGTCCTTCTACATCCCGGATGTGGACCTGGCGACTGCAGGTAACTACGAGGATAAAATTGAACAAATTGCACAATTAGCTGCCTGGGAACCTGGCATAACCACCCTTGGGGGAGTGCCAACCTGGAACCTTCCATTGTACCGGCGTATCCTCGAAATTCACGGTGGTGATAATATGCTTGATGTTTGGCCGGATGCGCGGGTGTTCAAGCACGGAGGAGTTAACTTCGAACCGTATCGAGAACAATTTAAGCAGCTCTTTCCGCGGGAAGACTTCATTTTCCAGGAAATCTATAATGCCACCGAGGGTTTCTTTGGCGTTCAGGACCGGGATGAGTTACGGACACTTTTGCTGCTGCTGAATGCAGGGGTTTATTATGAATTTATCCCCTGGAAGGAATTTCAGGACGGCAAATTTGATGGCGCGGTAGCCCTGGGTGGGGTAACGACTGGAGAGGTGTACGTAATGTTGATTACCACCGTCGCTGGCCTGTACCGTTACCCGATGGGAGATTTGATCGAGTTTACCGAAACGGATCCTTATCGACTAAAGATTTTGGGCCGTACGCAGGAATTCATCAATGCCTTTGGGGAAGACCTGCTGCGCTCGGAAGCCGAGGGGGCCTTGCTGGAGGCCTGCAAGCAATCTGGCGCGCTCGTTCGGGAGTATACCGTAGCGCCGGTATACATCGATTTAAACGGGGCCGGTTGGCACCATTGGGTCATTGAATTTGAGCAGCCGCCAAATGATTTAGATGCATTCAACCAGGCTTTAGATGAGCAACTCATCGGTGCCAATTATAATTATGCCGCAAAGCGAAGCAATGACTTTGCCATTCGCCGGCACGCCCTTACGGTGGCACCAACAGGATTTTTCCGTTCTTGGCTCAAAGCCCGCGATAAAATGGGCGGGCAGCATAAAGTACCCCGACTGGTTAATCATCGACGGTTTTTGGAGGATATCCTGGAGCGGCTAAAATAAATTCGGTAGAGGACTTCCTCATCGGTCTGCCTGGTTTGAGCACCTACTGCGCATCTTTTAACCTAAATAAACCTGCAGCCTGCCGTTGTTGCCTTAATTTAGCACCAACACCAAAATAAACTGGCCATGTTCCCAATGCTTCGCGTTGCCCTCCGTATTCAGGATATGCTGATCTTGCTAATCATTGGTTGCTTATTACTCGGTGCGGTTTACCTGATCGAACAGCTTGGTAAGGAGCTGAGGAAAGGGAGCGTGGCAAAGACGAATTTTACGCCAGGGCATGCGCCTCAGTTCTACTTCTTATTGATGGCATTGATGGCGGTAATAACTGGCATATTTACCCCCGCCAATGAAATGTTGGATTGGCAATTGTATGATACTTACTTCGTGATTTCTCTTAGCATCATCGCGGTGGCAGCTGCCGGCTACTTTCTGTTTGTTAGCCTGGTGTACTTTTTGGCCCGTCGGCTATCCTTAGTGAAGTGGATGGCAGTATTACACCTTGCCCTTACCGCAATTATCGGATTGGTGTTTTACCGGTATTACTTGGAACCTGCAGAACCCGAGGTAGACCTCGTCGGCGCTGTTTATAAAATCGAATGGGCACGAGGTGTGGTTTTCTCACTTTTAGCCCCTGTTTTTTCGATCGTTCAAATACTGTTGCCACTAAACATCTTAATTGGTTTATGGCGTAGGCGGTAACTTAGCGCTCAATGACTCCGGAGCAACAATTGATTTTCTTATTCAGCGCATTTGGTGCCTTCAACGGGCTATTGCTCAGCGCTTATTTCCTTTTACTAAAGAAAGACAAACGGCTCTCGGACCTGCTTCTTGGCGGACTGCTAATGGCCTTAAGTGTACGGATCATGAAGTCCGTATTTTTGTTTTTCAACCCAGAGCTGTTCCAGTTATTTGTCCAAATTGGTCTTTCTGCCTGTGTTTTTATTGGCCCGTTCCTTTACTTATACGTTACGAATGCTCGGCAGGAAAACCATCATCTTAAGTCTTGGTGGTGGATGTACCTCGTGCCACCTCTTTTGGCCATCGGATGGTTGAGCTACAATTATCCCTTTAAGGGCCCGCCCAACAGTTGGGGACCATTCGTAGACTATATCTATGCCTTATGGTTGCTTTGTATCCTGGGGGCAGCCTATCAGCTTCGGGGCACCTTTAGGCGATGGTGGAAACGTGGTGAGTCTCTTTCCAGTGAAGAAGTTTGGTTGTTGAATGTATTTGGAGGAGTGAGCATCATTTTTCTGGCATACAGAACTTCCGCTTATACGTCCTACCTGATTGGCGCTTTGTCTTTCTCCTTTATTTTCTACTTGTCTTTACTCCTTTGGTCCTTTCAGAGAAGTCGTCATTGCTTACGCTGGCTACCAGAAAGCGGGCTACCATGTCGACATCGTTACGCCGCTGGGTGGGCGTGCGCCGCTCTCCTATATCAATCCTGCCGATAGCCTTCAACTCCAATTCCTGTATGACGCTGATTTTATGTACTCCCTGGAGCACACGCGTAAGCCTTCAGACATAGACGCAAGTGCCTATCAAATTGTACAATTTACCGGTGGCAGTGCCCCGATCTTCGATGTTCCCCAGAACGAAGCGATTCAGCGCATCGTGATGGACATTTACGAAAAGCACAAAGGAGTTGTCGCCGCCGTTTGCCATGGCACGGCAGGTCTCATTAATCTCAAAACTTCGGATGGGAAGTACCTGGTCGCAGATAAAAAGGTTAACGGTGTACCGGATGCGCATGAAAGCAAGGAATTGCCTCATTATGCCCAGTATCCCTTCATTATTGAGGCAATGCTTAAGACCAGAGGAGGAGTCTTCCGGCATTCACCCGTGGGAACGCCTCACGTAGAATTGGATGGCCGTTTGGTTACCGGACAGAATTCGTTGTCCTCTGAGGAGGTTACCCGGCTGAGTGTAGTGGTCAGTCAGAAGGGTGTGAAGCAGTAGTGCTTCAGTGCTGTGCTGTATCCCCATCCACACAATGATGTGGTTTAGCAAGCTTAGCCTTCCCAATACTTTTGTTCTAAAGGAAGATACTGCCATGAATAATTAAAACTGGCATAGGTATATATGCCTTAATCGCAGTGTCGTAAAACTAATTATTGAACCCTTTAGAAATACACCATGAGTACCACCAAGTCAGATGAATTGATCGCAGAAAAAGATCTTCCAGTATTTAAGTCTTTGTTTAAGACCAAGCCAATTGTACATGTGCTGGCCATGCTGTTTAACTGGAGTATCATTTTTGCGGTGATCTATCTGTATCTACAACTGTCAATCGTATGGTTATACCCTGTAGCCATTATCATTATTGGTGCCCGAATGCACGCCTTAGCCATTTTAATGCACGATGCTACTCACTTTAGATTTTTGAAAAAACGGAAATGGAATGACCTGATCTCCAATTTGGTGATCATGTATCCTATTTTCAGCTCCATCGAAAAATATCGGGCAAACCATCTGCAGCATCACCTGCACCTGAATACAATGCAAGACCCTGATTGGGTGGCTAAATTAACCAAAAGAGAATTTCATTTTCCTAAAACGAGAACTGAATTCTTGCTAACTGTTTGTTCCTACCTGGTCCTTTACCAAGGAATACTGGATGCCTTATGGTTTATGAAAAGGTATAGTGGGGCAGATGAAAAAGCAAGCGTTAAGTCGGAGAACACAAGGTTGAAATATGCTTTTTATATCACTGTGCTTGTATTGTTAACCCTTTTCAGTGGATGGACCTATTTCCTTCTTTTTTGGGTTGTTCCGTACTTGACCTCTTTTTTTATGTTTCAATACATCCGAAGTGTAGCTGAACACTTTGGTGAACTGGCATATGAAGACGATTTGTCGTCTTCTCGAACGGTGAAACCCTCCCTGCTGGAAAAATTCTTGATTGCTCCTCATCACGTAGGGTATCACCTCGAGCATCATCTTTATCCCGGTGTCCCCTATTATCATTTGCCAAAGTTGCATCAACTCTTAATGAAGCAACCAAAATATCAGGTAAGGGCCCACATCACCGAAGGGTATATGACAGGGTTGCTAAAAGAATTAGGAAAGGTTGCGTAGAGTATACCTAATGCTACAGAAGTTGTACAGAACGCTTAGATGAATAGCCGATTCCAGACTTCTGAATCTGAGCCCTAAACCCTGAATCCTGCCCCCTGAATCCTGATTCCTGCCCCCTGATCACTGATTCCTGCCCCCTGAATACTATCTTACCGCGCAAACAACACCCTTAAGATGAAAAACCTCGGGCTACACTGGAAAATATTGATTGGCATGGTTGCCGGTATCGCTTTTGGCGTCGCTGCTAACCAGTTTGGCTGGGGAGGCGTCGTCAAGGACTGGATTAAGCCCTTTGGCACTATTTTCATCAATAGCCTGAAATTGATCGCTATTCCACTCATCGTGGCCAGCTTGATTAAGGGGATTACCGACTTGAAGGACATTTCTAAGTTGTCCGCCATGGGCGGACGCACAATCGCCATTTATATCGGTACAACGGTGTTGGCCATCGTGATCGGCCTGGGCATTGTCAATATGGTCGGCCCCGGTCGTGGCCTTGACGAATCTACCCGGGACAACCTTTTGAACGACTTTGCCGCCGATGCCGGCAAGCGTATCATGGCTGCCGAGCAACAGCGAGAAGCTGGCCCGCTCCAGGCGCTGGTAGACCTGGTGCCCGATAACATCGTTGGAGCAGCTACCAGCAATGGCAACATGTTGCAGGTGATCTTCTTCGTCATCATGTTTGGTATTGGTCTTATCCTGATCGACCCAAAGAAGGCAAAACCGGTAAAAGACTTTTTTGACGGGGTCAATGAAGTGGTCCTGAAACTCATTGATCTGATCATGATTGCGGCGCCCTACGGTGTTTTTGCCCTGTTGGCGGCCCTCGTGGTTGAATCACCGAGTGCGGACTTATTCTATGCACTGATTAAATATTCCTTATGTGTCCTGGTGGGACTCGGCCTGATGATCGGCGTCGTTTACCCGCTTCTGGTGAAAGTGTTTACGGGGATGAGCCCGGGTACTTTCTTCAAAGGCATTAGCCCGGCACAGCTCCTCGCTTTTTCTACAAGTTCAAGTGCAGCGACCTTACCAGTTACCATGGAAAGGGTAGAAGAACACCTCGGTGTTGATGAGGAAGTAACCAGTTTTGTTTTGCCAATTGGTGCTACCATAAATATGGATGGAACGAGTTTGTATCAGGCCGTAGCTGCAGTATTCATTGCTCAGGCTTACGGTATGGATCTTGACCTGATGACTCAGTTAGGCATCATAACGACCGCTTTAGCGGCCAGTATCGGCTCCGCAGCAGTGCCGGGCGCTGGCATGGTAATGCTGGTCATTGTCCTTGGTCAGGCAGGCATTCCTGAGGCCGGACTTGCGCTCATCTTTGCCGTCGATCGTCCATTGGATATGTGTCGCACGGTAGCTAATGTTACGGGTGATGCAACGGTGGCCATGCTGGTTGGTAAATCCGTCGGTAAGCTAAACGAGCCACAGGAGCGTAAACTTGATGATCATTACCGTGCCTAGGCGCACCCATTGCGAGAAGGATGAGACAACTACATGACGCAGTACGATCGCAAGCAGCAACAATTTCAAATTAACGCTATGCTTAATCCGGATGGATTTGGGATAGAGGAGGTGATGAATTAGTTTATTACTGATTTAGTGGTCGGATATTATTTGATATTTGTTAGACACGCTCTTATTGATAACCAGAATAATAGGGCGCGGCCGCAGGTGCAGAAAAAGGTTTAAGGAGCAACCATCCTTATGGCCGTATTATGTATCTTAGCTATGTAATCCTTACTGCAACTGAATGTTATCTCTCTATTTATCTATTCATTAAACATCAACCCTTGCGAAAATTAACTATTTTTCTCCCTTTAATGCTGTGTTGTTTTTTAACCAGCCTTTCCGCCCAGGACCCCATTGAAATTAAGTTTGGAAAAATAACCCCTGATGATCGGGGTCTGATGGTCGCTCCCGGAAAAGACTCTACTGCAGAAGCTTATGTATTACATAAATCGCTGGAGGTAGAACTGGTTCAGGACAATCAGGGAAGGCCGATACTCAAGGAGTATTATCAACGACGGGTGAAGTTATTGACTGAGGCAGGCTTTGATGAAGCTGACATAGAGTTAGTCTATAGTCGTGAATACGAAAGCCTGTACCAATTAAAGGCGATGATCCATTTTCCCGATGGTGAATCCCGAAAACTGGAACGGAAAGAATTTATCCGGGAGCGTTATGATGATGCTCGTGACATCGTCAAATTTACTTTCCCCGGGGTTAGGGAAGGAGCCATTATTGAATATTCCTACGTAAAGAACGATAAGTACGTGGTTGTTCCCACTAGGTATTTTTTTCAGGAGAATATCCCCGTGCGCTATTCGGAATATCGTTCCACTATTCCATTCATGTTTAACTACGTCAGCCTGGCAGCCGGAACGGATGAATATTACATTAACCGCACCAATGTGGTCAACGAATCTTATGGCGGAGAGAACGTTCGGCAAACGGAATTAATCTGGGCTTTTACCGACCTGGCTGCTTACGATGAACAGCCCTACGTTAATAATTTTTCGGATTATATTCCACAGGTTCGGATGCAACTCCAGTCCGTCAATTACCCTGGTCAGGCTTCACAGGAAATCTTTTCAAATTGGGAGAAAACCACTAAAGAACTTGATGATTTTGCCAGCTTTGGCCGGGCCTATCGTGTGAAAAGCAACAGTAATAAGGTTTGGAAACAAGTAGAACCCTTGCTTGCCGGATTCACTACCGAGCAAGAGAAAGCACAAGTGTTGTATGAATTCGTTGCTGGTAGGATCGGCTGGAATGGCCGGTACAGCTGGACATCAGAAAACACCCCCAACAAGGTATATGATGCTGCCTCAGGCTCAAGTGGAGAGGCAAGTATTTTACTACTCGCCCTATTGCGGCAGGCCAAAATCGAATCACAACCTTTATTGGTTTCTCTACGGAATGGAGGTGCTCCGATTGAAATTTATCCCCTGGTGACCCAGTTCGATCATGCGATGATATTGGCCACCCTCGACGGTAAGAAAGTCGTTCTTGATCCAGGCAGCATTCACCGCCGGATGGGCCTGCCAAGGGTCTCAGCGTTGAATCACCGGGCATTTGTTGCCAATCCGGAAAATCCACATTGGGTAGACGTCGGTGTGCCAAAAGCTTCAAGAACGATAATGGCAAACATGGTCATTAATGACGATGGCGTAGCGGAAGTAGACGTTAAAAGCAGACTAAACAGTTACTACGGATTCAGTGGCCGTCAGCAAATTGAAGAAATGGAAAGCGACAATGAGTTGCCACTGGTGGATGATATCGTAGAGTTTTTTCCGGAGGCGGTTGTCGTTAGCCATGAAGTGCCTGAGAATGATAAAGTCAGTGGACCGCTGTCTCTGAACCTTAAGCTTGAAGTGCCAGTGGGGCAGGCGATCGATGATTACCTGTACATTCAGCCGGTGCTTTGCCCTGTTCTGGATAAAGGATTGGCCGATGTGGATCAGCGGTTGTATCCCGTAGATTTTGGTTACCCCTGGCAAGAGCGTTACATCTCCAATATTACCCTTCCGGACGGATACGTCCTGGAGGAATTACCCGAAAGCCAACGGGTATCTTCAGAAGATGGAACGATTGTATGCACTTTCGCCATCGAAGATAAAGGCAATAAAACGGTCGCCCTGAACTTCACCGTTTCCATCAATAAGACGGTGTACCAGGCTAATGAGTACCTGGCGCTAAGAAAGATATTCAAGATGATCATCGATTTTCAGGAATCTACCCTGGTCCTAAAACGAGCCAAATAATGAGGTGTTTACTAGCTTTTGCTATCCTATTTCAAACTTTCAGTCTAATTGGGCAAAACCTGGATTTTGCGGCGTTGACAATTCCCGTTGAGTTGAGTGAAAACGCCAACTCGGTGGTCCGGCAACATGAATTAGTTTATCGGGTCGCTTCCGGCTCTCAGGCCAGCATCTATGAGCGTAAGGTCATTACCATTCTTAATGACAATCACAACTACGAGAACAGGTTGGTAGTTCATTATGACGGGGATTCGAAAATAACCAAATTCAAGGCGACGCTTTTCGATGCTTTCGGAAAAAAACTGCGTGCAGCCAAGAAATCAGAAATAGAGGATATTCGTAACCTCACCGGAGGACAATTCTACACGGATAGTCGGGTACAGACAACCACCTTGGAGCATTTATCCTACCCTTACACCGTTGAGTTCGAGTACGAAAAGGCCTTGGCAAACTTTGGAATTGTTGACTTTCCCTCCTGGTTACCACTTACCTACGACCAGTCGGTGCAACAATCATCTTTTACCGCTTACGTTCCGGCTGATAATGAATTGCTTTATCACCGAAATAACTTGCCTGAGCCTCAGATGTCTGAAGAATCGGGAAACAAAGTTTATGCCTGGAAGGTGGAAATGTTACCCGCGAACCGTGCAGAATCAAATGCGCCACCATTAAGTAAAACGTCCCCTTACCTCCGTACCGGGTTGCGGAATTTTAGTATCGATGATTATAAAGGCTCACTCGAAAACTGGCAAGCATTCGGCGCATTTATTGGCGAGTTGATGGATGGTCGTTCTGTACTCCCTGACGAGCTAAAAAGTCTGGTGCAGGAAACCACTGTCGGACTAACCACGGATAAAGAAAAAATCGATGCCTTGTATCGTTTGATGCAGGGCCGTACCCGATATGTAGGTGTTCAACTGGGAATTGGCGGTTGGCAACCGTTCTCAGCTGAATACGTAGAGGCCAACCGTTATGGTGATTGTAAGGCCCTGAGTAATTACATGGGAGCCATGCTGAATGAAGTTGGTATTAAGGCATATCCAGTTTTGGTTAACTCCAGCAGTACACCATTTTTTCCAGTAGATGAATCCTTTACAACTTCGGCGTTCAACCACATGATCCTCTATGTCCCGAGTGAAGATATGTACCTGGAGTGTACCAGCAGTCTGGCACCCACGGGGTACCTGGGAGAAGGAACGGATGACCGAAACGTTCTTTGGATCACCCCAGAGGGAGGTAAGCTGGCGAAGACCCCCAGTTTGTCTGCCTCCGATAACAGCCAC
>JBGCFZ010000301.1:0-3260 GCA_045110355.1 Lewinella sp.
CGGAGCGGAGGATAAATGGTTCTTTGAGCGGCCGAGAGCCTTGACCTTGCGATTGCCCTATTATCACCAGCCTTTTATTCAACGTTTGCAGCGTAAGGGGCCGCAAAAAACTGGTCACCGCCCCAGCCAAGCCTTAATACCCTTTACCCGCGGCCGGCTGACGATGTTCTCCAATTCTCCCTTCGGTGAAAGTTGCAAGATTAAGCGATGGTTGAAGTAGGGTTGTGCCTTTTGGATGGCCTCCACATGTACGATTTGTGCACGGTTGATCCGCGACCAGTGGCGCGGGTCCAGCTCTTCCTCGATCCGGTCGAGGGTTTCATCCAGAAGGACACGCTGGCCGACGGTGGTGAGGGCAAAGGTTAGTCCGTCGGAGGAATAAATCTGGCGTAAATCTGCCACCTTCACCGGCAGCCATTCCTGGCCTTTCTGAGCCAGGAAGCGTTCGCGGTAAGTAGGCTGCTTTTGCTGTATAAGATTGGCCAGTTGGCCCCAATCTGGTACCAGGGGAGGGTGCCGAAGGTTCTCCAGTTTTACCAGTGCACGTTCCAACGCTTCCTCTTCGATGGGCTTCATCAGGTAGTCAATACTGTTTACACGGAAAGCACGAACGCCGTATTGGTCGTAGGCCGTAGTAAAAATGATCGGACACTTACAGGTTACCTGCTCCCAAATGCTGAAGCTCAGTCCATCAGCCAGATGGATATCACTGAAAATCACATCAGGGTGCGGCTTTTCGTTCAGGGCGCGGACGCAGGATGCAATGGAATCAGTAGCAAAAGCAAGGTGGAGGTGCGGCCGACGTGCTGCCAGCAGCTTCGTTAATCTGCGTAGGGCTGGGGGTTCATCTTCTATTATCCAGGCGGTCATAAGGTAGATGTGATAGATTGATAGAGGTGATAGATTGATAGAGCTCCGCAGGGGAATGCTCACTTCGTTCGTAAAGGTAGAGGTGGTAGATTGATAGAGGTGATAATGTGATAGATTTATAGCGCTACCGCAGGGGGAGGGAATGCTCACTTCGTTCGTGGAGTGCCGTTTTAACGGGCTTTATGACCAGCAAATAAAGCGCTACGAACGAAGTGAGCACTTATTTGCGGCAGCGCTATCAATCTACTAAACTATAAATCTATCAATCTAACTACGCCGTAGCCGCTCGCCGAAACTGCTTAACCGGGAAGACTGGAATGCTCACCTCAAACCGTTCTTTGGTTTCGGTAATCACCACGGGATCTTCGGTCACCATTTCGTAGCGCGCTTTTAGGTTTTGGTGGCCCCAGCCGGTGGAGTTTAACTGCTGGCTGTTTCGTAGGTGCAGTTGGTTACTTACGATGATTCGGTTGCCCGCCAGCTCGATGTCAATTTGCAACGGACATTCTTGGCTGACAACGTTGTGCTTGATGGCATTCTCCACCAATAGTTGAACGGAGAGTGGCACCACCCGGTAGTTTCGATACTCGGCTGGCAGGATGAGTGCCTGCCCTTCTCCCTCGCACTGCACCTGCGCCCCCGCCCCAAAAGTCCAGCAGACACTCAACTTATCCTCAAAGCGCGTCTGCATCAGGAAGACATAATCCTGCAATGCCCGCACCTCTTCTTCCAGGGTAATCAACTCTTTGTGTCGCCACTCCAGGATGCGCCGGTAAACCGCCGATAGTCGCTGCGTAAACAAGGTGGCCTTGTTAGCATCTTCAGGAATTACATTCACCAACGTATTAAGGCTATTGAACAGAAAATGAGGGTTCATCTGCTGCTTGAGCACCGAAAGCTGGGCCTGCATGTTCTCTTTCGCCAGTCGCTCCTGCACCAGCAAGCTTTGCTTGTACTTGGTAAAGAAGTAAATTCCCTCGTACATGGCCAACACCATGACCACCAAGGTGTACGACATCACAATTTTGTACGAAAGTGGCGGGTCTGGAACCCCCTGTTCCGGCAGAATATTCTTTAGCACCGGCTCAACTAATGCCGACATCAGGGCCACTACTATCGCCAACGATCCCAACGTAGCAACGATCCGTTGGGCCGTCTGGTGTTGTTCAGGTAGCTTACGCCGAAACTGTAAAGTCGCCAGTCGGCCCACCACCCAGTACACAATCGTAAAGGTCAGGGAAATACCATAGCAATTGGCACTCTCCCACATGCTGATGTCAGGATTGGAACCGCCGAACAGGATATTGCCTAATCCAGCCAACGGAAAGATACCCACCAGCATCACGCACAGGTCATCGAACCCTAGGTATTTGATGCGCTCGGCTTTGTTGAAGAAGATTTTCATCAAGTTGCAAGTTACAGGTTTCAGGTTGCTAAAACTGCACCCGATACTGAAAGTCCGGGAAAAAACCACTCTGCAAAACCGTATTCACCATCCCCGTTGCGGGGTTGTACCGTTCCTGGAATACATTTTCGTTGTCCGTCAAGTTTTGAAAGTCAATGAAGAAGCTTTGGCTGAATTTCTTAGTCTTACTGTTGAGCTGGACCCCGAATTTCAGGTCCATCCGGAAGTAATCTGCGTAGCGTTCGGAGAAGGCAATGGCTTCATTCCGAACATCCGTCCCTGCTTCACGCGAGGCTGCTTCATCAACCGGGGTGTAGTAGCGGCCACCGCTGCCCGTTACCTTGGCATTAATGGTAAACCGGTGGCGCTTGTCTTTACCAAAGGGAATTTCTCGGCCAGCCAGCAAGTTGGTCACATACTGGTTATTGAAGGCGGTAGCGCGTTCCACTCCATCGCTGCCTTCGTAGTTGCTTTCAAAGACGGAGGCCGTCAGCATCAGGTACCAATTGTCGGCGAAGTAATGCTCCAGCGTAACTTCCACCCCGTAGTTATTGCCGGTTCCTTCATTGACCAAGCTGCCCCGTTCAGGGAATACGAAATCTGCCCCGGCATTAAGAATACTAAAGCTAGAAGCAAAATTATCCACCGGGATATCAAATAAGCTTTGGTAATACACCTCCGTTTTCAGTCGCCAGTTGGGTGCAAAAGCCAGGTCTCCGCCAATAACGAAGTGGTGAGCCTTAAGGTAGCCTAGGCCCTGGTTAGCATCCGGCGTGCCGGTATTGAAGTCGCGGAAAAAGAAGACCGGCAGGGCTGGTGTTTGGCTGTGCAGGCCATAACCCGCCGTGAAGTTCAACTTAGGGCTCACCTGGTAACGAATGCCCAGGCGCGGTTCAATGGCAAATGCTTCGGAGAGACTGAAGTACTGCGCGTGTAAACCAGCATTAAGTGTAGTTTTTTCTCCCATTCGGTAGCGGGCCTGGCC
>JBGCFZ010000302.1:0-51068 GCA_045110355.1 Lewinella sp.
TTCAAAGGAACTTATGAGGTCAGCGTAGCCTGCCCCGGTGGAACCGGCACCATTGACGTCAACCTGACGGAGGATGAGGCCATTACGATTGACTGCGCCACCTTAGTCAGCACCACCCTACCGGAACTACCTGCTGGTTCCTTTGCGGCCACGCCAAATCCAAGTACGGATTTTTGGCGTATTTCCAATACTTATGGCAGCCCGCTCTCAGCAGAACTTTTCGACGTGAATGGCAGAAGGTTGTGGGCAGACACGGTGGCGCCCGGAACGTACGACCTTAACGTAGCGCTGGCTACCGGTGTATATACTTTACGCCTAACTGATGGTCAGCGCGCCAGTACCCTTCGGTTGATTCGTACTAATTAGTCTTTAGCTTGTGACTCCGTTGATTATTCACCGTCTGAACGAAGCATTTACCCTTGAACTGAACAACACATGACTCAACGTATTACTTTCCTTCTGCTAGCATGTTTGCTGGCTACAAGCCTGCAGGCACAAACAAAGGTTCAACTGTCTATTCCGGACGTAATTGCTCCCGAGGGGGCAACCGAAATATGCGTTCCGATTGTCGCTGACAGTTTCCCTAATATTGCCGCAATACAATTTTCGGTGGGCTGGGACACCACTCAGGTAACCTTCCTCGAAGTTCGTCTGGGCGACAACCCGCTTGGGTTTGATAATATGGCTTTCTTATCGCCGCAATCCAACATTGTTAACGCCAACTTACTCACGGCCGGTCTCAGGGGGATAACTCTAACTCCAGGGACCGTAATCCTTGAACTTTGCTTCAACACCACCATGGAAAGTGGCTTTACACCACTGGAATGGGATGTAGACCTCATTGGAGAATTCGTTCAGGAAAACCAGATCGTTGCTTTTCCCGACACGCTAATCCCTGGAAGCATCAGTTACGGCAGTAATGTAGCCACTACCGTATGGCCAGGAGATACGAATGACGACGGACAGGTCGACCATAAAGACCTGCTCAATATTGGCCTGATCCACGGAGGAGCCGGCCCCGCCCGTCCCGTTCCAGGCGTTACTTTTGAAGAGAAAGTGGCTCCGGCATGGCCAAACAACCTCCTTTCCGGCCTTAACCAGGCCAACGTTGATTGTAATGGCAATGGCTTAATCGAAAGTCAGGACCTCACCTTGGTAGAAACTTACTACGGCCGGACGACCAATGGCCTGTGGACCCCTGGGAACGGTACGAGCACTGGCCGTGAACTGGCCCCGGCACTTACCTTGGTCGGAGGCCCCATCAATGCCGGAGAGCTATCGACCATATCCGTTGTCCTGGGAGAGAACAACGACCCTGATGCCGTTGGTTACGGGATGGCTTTTGTCCTCAATTTCAATCCTGAGCAAATCGACCTGAACACCATCTCTGTCGACTTCGATGGCTCCTATCTTGGAGAGGACCTCCTCACCATTGCCCGCTTAAGCCCAAACGAGAACGGCCGTCTGGAAATAGCCCTAAGCAGAAAAGATCAGCTAAATACAACTACGCCCGGCGGAGAGGTTTGTAAAATCAGCTTTACGCCACTTGAAAATGCCGAAGGGACCAATTACGACCTCTCCCTAGAAATCGTCCCGGATGCCTTTGTGCTTGCCGACCAATCGACAGCAGACATTGAAGGAAGCAGCACTACCATTACGGTAATGGGTACCGTTGCTGTTCAAGAGCCGAGCTGGGGGAGCGCGCTGAAAATTTTCCCGAACCCTTACATTGCCGGCCCCCTGCACATTCGAGGTAATTTGCCTGCCCTGGATCAATTGGTCATTTTCGACGTAAATGGACAACGAATCCGCCAAATTGCCGGTTCTTCACGCGAGCTTGACCTCAGCGATTTGGCCGCCGGTACTTACCTGCTCCAGTTAGAAAAGGGCATGGAAAAAGTAGTACGGAAGATCATCAAACGCTAAGCCATAAGCAACTGAAAATCAATTTTTTACACGTAAAAACCCTTGATTCAAGTTAAGCATAACGCGTATCTACAGACAATTTTTCCAGGTCGGACCTTGTTAGAGCACTGAAAAGCAATCCAATATGTTCTACAAAGTGCTGCTATTAGAAATGGTGTTGATTGGTGGGATGATCAGCCTGAAAATCCGCCAAACCGGAGAAGAAATTACTGGTTTGGATCAACAGATTGCGGTGTCTTCAAAGACAAGCACAGACCGGGCGACGGACGTACTCCGTAGAGAAAAACCAAGCCCGGTGGTATCCATCAACAGTGGAGAGCTGACTTTTCCAGTTGCTGGTCATGGTACCGAAAACGTTATTTCCGTATTTGGGGACAAGCGTGGAAAACGCAGTCATGAGGGCATTGATATTAAAGCGCCAAGAGGAACCTACGTCGTGGCTGCCACCGACGGGTTCATTGAGCGAATTAAGGAAGGTGGCTCCGGCGGCAAGCAGATTTACTTGCGCGACGTGAAGGGTCGGCTGTACTATTACGCCCACCTTGATTCGTGGGAGGTGGAGGAATTCGCGCCTGTGGAAGCAGGGCAAATTCTGGGTACAGTCGGAGATACGGGCAACGCGAAAAACACTACGCCTCATTTACACTTTGAAGTGTTGCACGGAAAAAATAGAGAAGCGGTAGATCCCATGAAATATTGGAATCCGAGTAGGCCTTAAAGCTGCTCTGTGGCAGAGGGAGCTCTTCTTCAGGATTTATCCCGTAAGGATATGATCTGCACGCAAAGGGCACAAGGTGGCGCGGCCGCAGGTGCCATGGAATGTTTAAGCGTGCTAAGACGGAGCCATGTACATTCTTTAGAGCTTATTCTCCAACCTGGATTCTCAGGTCATAAGGAAGATGGGAAAAGGCCAATCTGGCAACGTTTTCCAATTCGTGCGGGGGCAGCGCCTCCGGCTGCAGTGGTTCCTGGCGGACACTAAGGGGAAGTACCTGACCTTCCAGCTTGCCAAATCTGATCGCAATTCCTTTCCGGTTGTTACGGATGATACAGGAAAGAACGTGCGCCCGAAAATGCTCGGGGAATTGACTTAAATCCATAGTGAAAAGTTGCTGGGAATTCCAAGTTACCAAAAATAAAGTTTCCGCCGTCGGTAATCAATACTAACCACGTAATTCCGTAAGAATGCTGAACCGATGATCCCGGATATGGGGGCTCCGGATGGAGATTGAAGGTGGGCGAGGTCCATACTAACGAAGGAGGTTTCTTTCTCTTCTTCGGCATCAACTATCCTCAGTCCCGGAATGGTTACTACCTCGTTGAGGGTACTTTTTCCGTCAAGTCCCTGAATATTCATTTGTTCGCCAACGGCCTGACACAGCGCCGCGTTATCTTCATCAATGATGTTAACCCCGGCCCCGGTGTCAATGGCAAACCGCAGCTTACGTTTCCCGACTTTGACGGTGATCACGGGCAGATGATCAACGAAGTCGAACCGCAACACTTTTCGGGGTTCCTGGCCCTTATAAAGTGGCTGGCGAACGGACTTTCGCAGCTGGAACCTACGATCGGGGAAATTGATCCGAACTTCTTTGTTGTTCAGTAATTCATGACCTACGAAGCCGTCGATGGTTTGCCCGGTTCTTTCTTCCATGGAACGGAGATCAAGCGCAAGCGCCCAGCGCTTGCCAAGGTTACGCCCCCCCATTTCGAAGGATTCCACCATTTGATTTGTCAGAGCCACACTGCCTCCCGCTGCGAGTCCCGTCGGGGCCGGCTGGCTTTGAAGGTCCTCTCCACGATTGTTGATCAGTAAAGCAGGGGCCCCCGTATCCAACACAAAATTACCCATCCGGCCATTGATTCGGGCGGGAAAGAAAATCAGGTTCCTGGTAAAGTTGAAGGACTGTTCGGCGGTAGCGGGGTAATCAGTACCAACCATCCGTTCAGCATCGAACGTCGCCTTTAAAACGGACACTGCATCCTGCGTCCGCGCCGAAAAAAAACAAAGCAGCACCAACACTACTGAAAAGTAATACCGGTTAAAAGATCCCGCCTTGCAAACATAATAGCTTAACATTGCAGCTTGTTGACAAACGCTAAGGTAACACAGAATTTACATTAAATTAACATTGAATGGCTTTTTAACCTTTGCCCCAAAATCTCTCCCCCGTTTTCTTCACAAAGCAGGCAGAAAAGTATTTCAAATAGCTTGCCGAAACATTAGGCGTGGCCGATATATGTGCTACCTTTGTTTCCCGTAATTTAACTACATGAGCAAGTATATTTTTGTTACGGGCGGGGTTACATCATCCCTCGGTAAAGGCATCATTGCCGCTTCTTTAGCTAAGCTTTTGCAAGCGCGAGGCCTAACGGTAACCATCCAAAAATTTGATCCTTATCTCAACGTCGACCCCGGCACACTGAACCCGTATGAGCACGGGGAATGCTACGTGACGGACGATGGTGCGGAAACCGATCTTGATCTCGGGCACTACGAACGATTCCTCAATACCCCAACCAGCCAGGCCAATAATGTGACCACTGGCCGCATTTATCAAACGGTCATTGACCGGGAGCGAAAGGGCGATTACTTGGGCAAAACCGTTCAGGTAATTCCACACATTACGGACGAGATAAAGCGACGGATGCAATTGCTCGGCCAGACCGGTGATTTTGACATCGTGATCACCGAATTGGGTGGCACCGTTGGCGATATTGAATCATTGCCCTACGTGGAAAGCCTGCGTCAGCTTATCTGGGAACTTGGCCGGGACAACTGCGTGACCATACACCTCACCCTGATTCCTTATCTCGCTGCCGCAAAGGAACTGAAGACTAAGCCTACCCAGCACAGCGTCAAGGAATTACTCTCAGCTGGAATTCAACCCGATATTCTCGTTGTCCGGACGGAACGTCAGGTCGATGATGCTATTCGCCGCAAACTCGCTCTTTTCTGTAACGTTGAGAAGGCCTGCATCATTGAAGCCATTGATGCGGAAACCATCTACGATGTTCCCCTTTTAATGCTCAAAGAAGGCCTCGATGCCCAGGTGATGAGTAAGCTTCGCCTACCCGACCGGAAGGCCCCAGATCTACGCAGATGGAAGAACTTCCTCGGAAAATTAAAGAATTCTACCGGAGAAGTCACCATCGGTCTGGTTGGTAAATACAATGAACTTCAGGATGCCTACAAATCCATTTACGAAGCCTTTATCCATGCTGGAGCCATCAACGAATGTAAGGTAAAGGTTATCCCCGTTCATTCCGAACAACTGGAAGGGAGCACAGTCGAATTAGACCGGCACCTCAGTCAGTTCGATGGTGTATTGGTGGCCCCTGGTTTCGGTGAGCGTGGTATTGAAGGCAAGATTGCCGCCATCCAGTACATAAGGGAAAACAACATTCCGTTCTTCGGTATTTGCCTGGGAATGCAGTGTGCCGTGGTTGAGTTTAGTCGGAGCGTTGCGGGTATACCAGATGCAAGTTCCCATGAAGTCAACCAAGAGACTGAATCGCCCGTCATAGATATGATGGAGGAGCAAAAGAAGATTAAAAACATGGGCGGCACCATGCGATTGGGCTCCTACAGCTGTAAACTCACACCTAAGTCCATTGCAGCGAAAGCCTATGGCACCACCTCCATCAATGAGCGGCACCGGCATCGGTATGAGTTCAACAATGCTTACCTGGACCAACTGAAAAAATCCGGCATGCAGATCACTGGCATCAACCCGGATACTGGCCTGGTGGAAATCATCGAGTTAAAGGATCATCCTTATTTCATTGGTGTACAGTTCCACCCCGAACTAAAGAGTACAGTGGAGGCTCCGCATCCGTTGTTTGTTTCGTTTGTGGCGGCGGCGATGAAGTATAATCATAGCGTCAGGTAGTCACATAGTCAGGGAGTCAAAAAGTCAGGGAGTCAAATAGTACTGGCGTAAAAAACAGGTACGCTCTGACTACATGACTGTGTGACTACATGACTGTGTGACTACTTGACTCCCTGACTATGTGACTATCTGGCTCCCTGACTATTTAACTACTTCATCAGTTCCTTAACTGCGCGCTGCAATTGCTCGTCTTTACCCGTAGCAATAGCTCCGGGCATGTTTTTCACCAGTACATCTGGCTCCGTCTGATTGTTCTCCATCCAGTTGCCGTTGATGTCTTTGGCGCTAACGGGAACGACTCCCCATACGGATCCATCGGGCAGGCGCTCCCAACCGGCGAAGGAACAAGTACCTGGTGTCGGCATACCAAGGGTAGTTCCAATTTTGAGGTCTTTGTAACCACAGGCGAAGCAGTGTCCGTCAGAGTATTGTGCTTCATTGATGAGCGACAGGGTTGGCTTCGTCCAGCGGGAGGTAGGCTCTCCGCCCACCACTTTAGCCTCCGTTTCATAGGTAATGAAGGGGACGCCGGTAAAGAACATGGCCAGATCGGCCACCAGATCGCCTCCACCGTTAAAGCGGGTATCTACGATCATCGCCTTGCGGTCGAAGTACTTGCCCATCATGTCCTGGTAAATGCTACGATAGGGGCCATCTCCCATTCCGGGGATGTGTACATAGCCTAAAGTGCCGCCAGACAGTTTGTCGACTTCCTCTTCATTGATCTTTACCCAACGTTTGTAGAGTAACCTGTTCTCCGCGCCCAACGTAATGGGTTTCATGGTAATCGTTTGCTTACTCTTACCCATCGCATCGGAAATACCCAGAAGGGTAAACTGGCCCGCTTTGCGGTTGAGGTAACTGGCGATGTCGCGATTCGGGGAGATCACTTCTCCGTCGATTGATTCGATGATCATACCGGGCTTGATGTCAAAAGCAGCGCGGTCAAGTGGTCCACCGTTAATGACTTCAGCAATTCTGATGCCGTTGCCAGTATACGTGTAATCCATAAAAATACCGAGGGAAGCAGTGGCATCAGGGTTGGTAAAGCCCTGTGGCCGGAAGCGTGCGCCGGCGTGGCTCACGTTCAGTTCGCCCAGCATTTCGGAGAGCATCTCCGTAAACTCAAAGGCATTACCGATACCGGGGAGGTACTTACTGTATTCTGTCCGCATCTGGTTCCAGTCGATGCCGTGGAAAGTTGGTTCGTAGAAAATGGCGTTGGTACGAATCCAGACGTGGTCAAACATCGCCTGGCGTTCAGCAGCTACATCATACTTCATTTCTCCCTTGATCTTCACTGGCGTTCTCTTTTTCTTCGCCACGTCGATCTTCGAGATACTACCGCCACTTAGTAGGTAGAGGTTCTTCTGTTCCTTGTCCCATTCCAATCGGCCACCACTGCCGATCTTCATTTCCATTTTTGTCTCTTTGGTCCGGAGATTGGTGGACCATAGGTTCGCCCCCTTCTCGAAAGTAGCCAGGTAATACAGTTTCTCGCCATCTTTAGAAAGTACGGCATCCCCAAGTCGGGAGGAATGGATGGTGAGGCGCTTGGTCCGCTCGTCAAGGTTATCCCAGTCGAAAGTGAGTTTTTTCGCCGCTTCCTTTTTCTTGTCTTCTTTCTTCTTTTCTTCCGCCTTCTTTTTTGCTTCTGCCTTTTTTTCTTCGTCCGTTTTGTCGCCGTCCTTTTTGGCGTCAGCTTTCTTTTTGTCTTCCTTCTCCTTTTTCTGGGCTTCTTTGATGGCCTTGGCCAATTTGAATTCCTCGTCGCTCAGGTTAGCTTCATCCCAGGCTTCCTGGGTGAAGTACATGGAATAGACGTCTTGTTCCGACCGTCCGCTGGTGGCATAAGATTTCAGTCCGTCACGGTTACTAAACCAGATCATCTGTTTGCCTCCATTCATCCACTTTGGCCGCGAGTCGTAGTAGCCGCTCTGGTTCAGGTTAACGCGTTTGCTCCCGTCGGCCTTCATCAGCAACACTTCACTATTATTGAGCAGCACATCCCATTCCACAAGCAGCCATTCGCTGTCCGGGCTCCAGGTGAAGTACTTGTCGCCGTCGCCCATATGGTAGAGTTCTTTCGGGCTTAACAGGGTAACCTCTCCGGTACCATCCGCATTACGCACTTTGATGGAGCGGCGGCCTTCCACCCAGGCAATTTTTTTGCCATCGGGTGAATATTGTACCAGGTAGTTGTCCTGGTCATTTTCGATCAGCGGGCTTTCCTTAGTCAGGGTAGCTGCGTAGAAAAACGGCTCTTCCTTTCTGGTTTTCTCGTTTTTAAAGGTGGTCCATTTCCCGGCCGTTTCCCGGCTATAGACGACAGATTTACCGTCCGGGCCCCAGGAGACAAAACGTTCCTGCTCGGGGGTGTTGGTCAGTCGCTTGGTGAATGATTCTTCGGCGGAGGTCACAAAAACTTCTCCCCGGGCGATGAAGGCGATTTCCTTACCGCTTGGCGAGACGGACATTTCGCGAATGCCGCCGCTGATGGTCACAAACTTATCTTCATTATCAGCCCCCTGGGTGATGATCGTTACGGGGAGTTTCTTAGGTTCGCCGCCATCACGCATCGTGTAGAGTTCTCCGTCGAAGCCGAAGCACAGCGTCCCGTCTTTACTCTGGCTGAGGAACCGGACGGGGTGGAGTTTGAAGTCGGTCACCTGCGTGGCTTGCTTCAGGTTACCGGTCGGTGCTTTCCAGACGTTGAAGGTACCACTACGTTCACTCAGAAAGTACAGTGTTTTGCCGTCTGCACTCACGATGGGCTGGCGGTCTTCCGCAGGGTTGGTGGTGAGTTGGGTGTGGCTTTTGTTGGCCAGGTCGTAGCGCCATAGGTCCCGGGCAATGGAAGAGGTGTGGTGCTTGCGATATTCGTCCTCTCCTCCTTTCTTGTCCTGGTAATACATGCTTTTACCGTCGGGGGTAAATTGGACGTACTCTGCCGGAACGGTGAGGATTTGGTTGACCCTTCCGCCGCTTACCGGGACGGAGTATAATTCCGACTGGGAGCGGTGAGGGAACTGGCGGTGTTTCACCTCATCTTGTCGTAAGGCGCCGAACAGGACGGCCTTACCGTCGGGGGCGAAGGTGTAGGGAATTTCGTTGTTGGAGTGGTAGGTCAGCCGGGTGGCTGGCCCGCCCTGGGCGGGCATGGTAAAGACGTCGAAGTTGCCGTAGCGGTTGCTGGCGAAAGCGAGCTGCTGACCGTCTTTACTCCAGGTGGCCGCGTAATCGTGGGCTTTATGGTAAGTGAGTTGTTGCGCACGACCGCCGGCGGCAGCTACGGTGTACAAGTCACCTTTATAGGTGAATACGACCTGATCTCCGTTGGGGGAGATGGCGCCGTGGCGAAGCCAGTTGGCGGTTTCCTGGGCGCGGGCGCAGGTGCATAGAACGGTAATAAGCAGCAGGGTAAGGAAGGAACGCATGTTTTTTTGGTTTGGGGATGGGAAGGTAGGGAATTTGGGCGGTTGTAACGAAAACGAGGGGATGAATCCCCTCGCTAAGCCGGACGACCCTCCGGGGCTGGTCGGGTGCCCTGCTCCTTCAACCTTACTATGCACCTGCGGCCGTGCCCAACTTCCCTTTCCCCTTTCCCGACTAAAGTCGATGCTGTGTTAAAAAGCTCTGCGAGCTGGCAGGTATAAATTTTCAACGGAGTAGGATAAGGTACAATCACAAGTGTACAAATTCGAACCTGATGGAATCGACTGTCTGGTAGAAATGTGCTTTGAAGTTATCGCCCTTTTTAAACGGGCTGAGGAGAATGGGGATATTGTTGTTGGAGGAATTGAATAGACGCCGGAGGCGTCAAACCATATTTGCCCCGAATGAGGCGAGGCGCCGTAATCCGGGGTAATGGATGAGATGGCAATTAGGCGGCGCGCAGCGCCGCAACGTTTATGGACGAACCCATGCCCCAGGTAAAAGCTCGCTTCGCGATTTTTCACCTGGGGCAAAAATGATTCGACCACTCCGTGGTCACCTAATTTTTGATGGTTCTCCCCTGCCCCATCAACCTTCCCCTTGCACCTGCGGCCGCGCCCACCTTCCCTTTCCCTCTCTTTCTCCTATACGCCCTTACTATGGCACAGGCGCCAGGCTTCGAACCCGGACCAAGAGGTTTGGAATCTCCCGTGCTGCCAATTACACCACGCCTGCATAAATTGTGGACCGGATGGGAATCGAACCCACACCTTCCTCCTTGCAAAGGAGGCGCTCAGCCGTTAAGGGAGCTGTTCCCCTATCGGGTTATTCCACACGCTGTCCTCATCAATGCCAATGGAGAGGTGGTCGCCATAACTGCTCCGGAAAACATTACTGCGGTGGTAATCGAAAAAGTATTGCGCGGGGAATCAATTGATCTCCCGGTTAAAATAAGCAAACAGGATTTCGATCCACTCTACGATTATTTCCAGGCCGACACCCTAACGCAGGCTTCCTTTGACCTCCAGCCGAATAACCCAGACCTGCCCTCCTTCACCAAACAGTATGGCGAAGGTCCTTTTAAAGGTCGTCGCTTTACGGCTTATAACCAGACCATTGAGGGGCTGTACAGGGATGCCTACCAAATTGATTTTTCCTTTGACCCGGAAAACCCGGATACTTTTCGGACAGCTATGAAAAAGCTCGGCCTTAAGTATGCCAAAGCTCAACGCGAAATAGAAGTACTCGTATTGTACCTTGAAGAATAGTAGTGCTAAACGCATCATCTGAAATGAATGAATGCGAACGATAGCTTAAGCAGGACATTTTTTGCGCGGCCGCAGGTGCAAGGAAGGTTAAAAGGAAGCAAGGAGAAGTACCTTTAGGTTTTCACTTTTAAGTATTGATCTCTTCCCCTCATGCGCAAAGTAATCTTCGAAGACACTCATCGTAAAAAGCATTTCGATTTCTTTAATTCCATGGATCAACCTCATTTCGGCATTACCGCCGAAGTAGACATCACCGAGTTCCTACACTGCGTTCGCCGCTCCCCCACCCTGCGTTTCACCCCGGCCATCGTTTACCTGATCGCCGATACCGCCATGAAGGTGCAGCCCTTTCGTTGGCGCATTCGGGGAGACGAGGTGGTGGAGCACAATGGGCTGAAGCCGAGTTTTGCGGTACCAACGTCGACCTCCTCCGCCTTTAGCTTTTGTACCGTGGCCTACGACGAAGACCCCGTAAAATTTCATGCATCAGCTGAAGCCATGATTGAGCGCATGAAAACGGATCCTAGTTTTGAAGATGAGCCGGGGGCCGACGACTACCTCTTCCTTAGTGCCTTCCCCTGGGCCAGTTTTACCAGCGTCACCCATGCGATGAATCATAGCCGGAAAGACAGTGTGCCAAGAATAACCTGGGGGAAATATTTTAAACGTGATGATAAAGTACTAATGCCCCTTGCCGTGCAGGCCCACCATGCAGTAGTGGACGGAAGTGACCTGGGGCAGTATTATCAGCTAATTCAGCAATCTTTGAAAAAAAGTGAAGAAATTTTTGAACTTTTTTTAAGGTAAACGCAAACTTTCCAAGCCAAACAAAAGTTTGGCTCGCTTTTGACAACGATCCGACTTCTTTGCTTAAAGACTAAAAAACAAAATATTTAAGGGAAAACGACACTAATCACTGCTTTTCAGCTCCTTTCCCCTGCACCTGCGGCCCCGCCCAAACATTTGACTTTCAGTGACTTCCCCCTAACTTTGCGTCTTGAAATCACGTTAGTGTAGATAACACACTAAGAATTGTATTTCCTCAAACTAAAGAAAACCACACTTAATACTTCCATTATGATTAAGAAGTCATTCGTAAAAGCAAAGAAGCAGTACAAGGTAATTTTCGAAGTACCTGTAGAGCAGTTAGGAAAAGGCCGTGATGTACGTGTCCTTGGCAATTTCAACGGCTGGAGCTGGGACAAGGGCCTGGCGATGACCAACGGAAAAGGCACCTACAAAGCGAACATCAACCTCGCTCCCGGCGAGTACCAGTTCCGCTACCTCGTTGACAACCAGGAATGGAAAAACGATTGGGAAGCTCAGGGCTACACCTCCAGCGGTTACAACTCCGACAACTGCCTGCTTTCCCTAGAGAAAGTTGCCGTTGCCAAGAAAGCTGCCGCTAAGAAGCCAGCTGCCAAGAAAGCTGCCGCCAAGCCTGCTGCCAAGAAAGCTGCTGCTAAGAAGCCAGTCGCTAAAAAAGCTACCGCTAAGCCTGCCGCCAAGAAAGCTGCTGCTAAGAAGCCAGTCGCCAAAAAAGCTGCTCCAGCGAAAAAGGCCGTTGCTGCCAAGGCAGATGACCTGAAGCGCATCGAAGGCATTGGCCCAAAGATTGCCGGCCTGCTGAACGACGCTGGCATCTCCACCTTTGCACAGCTCGGCAAAGCCAGCCCTAAGAAGCTTGCCGACGTTCTTTCCGCAGCCGGTGCACGGTTCCGCCTGGCTAAGCCCGACACCTGGCAGCAGCAGGCCAAACTGGCCGCAGCTGGTAAGGTTGACGCACTCAAGAAGCTCCAGGACGAGCTGAAGGGCGGCGTTAAGAAGAAGTAATCACTTCGCCTTATTACCCAGACCACTGAAAGTGACCAACGGATAACTCCGCTGGTCACTTTCTTTTTGGATGTGGACTACAAGCAGCGTGGTTCGCCTAAGGCCGGTCAGGATTACGGATAGTTGCCGGAAGCTCCGGCTCCATTTCGATGTACATACTCGGCATGGAGTACCTGGTGGCGGCGCCGGTGGCCAGGTCTACCCCCCAGCAAATAAGACAGGTCAGGTTAAGGATAGCAACTGCATTAAAGTCAGTTTCAAGCTTGACGTATTGGGGCTCGTAGCCATCCAACTCAAAAGCTACCCACCTGCCGCCGGTGTTTCGGCGTACGTCCAACATAATCGGAGTTTTGCCAACGGTGTAGCCGTCCATGATTATTTTAACGCCGCTGGGTTCGGAAGTAAACAGGATTTCGTCGCGGGTCCCGCTGAAAAGAGTGGCACAACTTGAGGTAAAGAAGAAGACCGCCAGGCCAAAGAGTAAGGATGCTTTCATGGATTAAGGATTGAGGGGTAAGGGGTGTTTATCTTGTTTGAGTTTGAATATCCGATAAATCAGGCCTAAAACCCTTGAATTCTGAAAATTGTAAGACCAAATTAACATCCGGCCAATTAATCCGTTACCACTATGTTAGCGTCACGTACCTTCGTCGGTGTTTTCGAAAAGTATAACCATTCAACCGTATGACTATTCCTAAAGTAATTGCCCATAGCCTATTTACCGATTTTGACATCAGCCTTTGGAAGGCTGGTAAAAACTTCCGGGCTTACGATAAGCTTGGCAGCCACGTTATTGAGGTAGAAGGTCAGTCAGGAACCTACTTCGCCGTTTGGGCACCAAGTGCCAAGTACGTTGCCGTAGTAGGTGATTTCAACGGCTGGAACCGGGGAGAGCATCAGCTCAATCCGCGTTGGGACAGCAGTGGCATCTGGGAAGGTTTTATCCCGGAAATTGGAAATGGCACAGTCTACAAATATGCCCTTGATGGCCCCGACGGTCGGTGGCTGGAAAAAGGAGATCCATTTGCCAGATTGTGGGAAATGCCTCCTAAAACGGCCAGCGTTGTCTGGGATACCTACTTCGAGTGGGAAGATCAGGACTGGATGGCCAACCGCGCTGAGCACAACGCTATTGACCAGCCCTACTCCGTTTATGAGATCCACCTCGGCTCGTGGAAGAAAAAAACTGGTAGCGAAAGCCTCAGCTATCGGGAGCTTGCCGTTGATTTAGTGGACTACGTTAAGGAAATGAACTTCACGCACGTCGAGTTCATGCCCGTAATGGAACACCCCTACTTTCCGAGTTGGGGCTATCAGTGTACCGGTTACTTTGCCCCATCCAGCCGTTTTGGTGGACCGCAGGACTTCATGTACCTCGTTCAGGAATTGCACAAAGCTGGTATCGGCGTTATTTTAGACTGGGTCCCCAGCCACTTTCCCACCGATGCCCACGGCCTTGCCAACTTCGACGGTACTCACCTGTTCGACCACGAAGACCCACGCCTGGGCTTCCACCCTGACTGGAAAAGTGCGATCTTCAACTATGGCAGAAATGAGGTACGTTCCTTCCTGATCAGTAACGCCCTTTTCTGGCTCGACCGCTACCACGCCGATGGCCTTCGGGTGGATGCCGTAGCCTCTATGCTGTACCTCGACTACAGCCGGAACGAAGGCGAATGGATCCCCAATAAGTACGGCGGCAATGAAAACCTGGAAGCCATCTCCTTCCTTCGGGAATTCAACGAAGCCGTTTACCGGGAATACCCGGACACGATGACGATAGCGGAGGAATCCACTTCCTTCAGCGGTGTATCCCGGCCGACTTACGTTGGTGGCCTTGGTTTCGGTCAGAAATGGATGATGGGCTGGATGCACGACACGCTCGATTACTTCAAGCAGGATCCGATCCACCGCAGCTACCACCACGGCGAGATCACCTTCAGTTTGGTCTATGCCTTTAGCGAAAACTTCATGTTGCCACTCAGCCACGACGAGGTGGTACACGGCAAAGGGCCCCTGATTGACCGGATGCCGGGAGACGAATGGCAGCGCTTTGCGAACCTGCGGGCAATGTATGGCTACATGTATACCCACCCGGGCAGCAAACTCATGTTTATGGGCGGTGAGTTTGGGCAAACCAGTGAATGGTCCATTGAACGTGGCCTCGAATGGAGCCTTACCGAATATGCGCCGCACAAAACGCTGCAGACCTTCTTTGCTGATCTCAATAAGGTCTACAAAACCACTACGGCCCTCTATGAACGCGCCTACGACCCCAAGGGATTCGAATGGATTGACCTGGGGGATCATCAGAACAGTGTCCTGACC
The DNA here is from genome assembly GCA_045110355.1 of Lewinella sp. Lineage (GTDB taxonomy): Bacteria > Bacteroidota > Bacteroidia > Chitinophagales > Saprospiraceae > Neolewinella. Next base: position 14,684 of record JBGCFZ010000302.1, read on the forward strand.
TATCTGCGACGGGGAAAGAAGGAAAAAGACGTTGTGGTTGTCCTCAACAACTTTACTCCAACCGTACAGCACCATTACCGGGTCGGGGTTCCCTTTAAAGGAAAATACTCCGTGTTACTCAACAGCGATGACGACAAATATGGCGGTACCGGCAACTATGATTTGAAGCCACTGAAAGCCATTGAGTCGGAGTGGAACGGGCGGCCGTACCACATTGAGTTGACGTTGCCGCCACTTAGTACTTTGGTCCTTAAATTTGGTAAGTAGGAGCTAGGAACTAGGGAACTAGGGAACTAGGAACTAGAAGCTAGGGAACTAGGAACTAGGAGCTAGGAGCTAGGGAACTAGGGAACTAGGAGCTAGGGAACTAGGAGCTAGTCCTCTAGTTTCTAGTTTCTAGTTTCTAGTTCCTAGTTCCTAGTTTCTAGCTCCTTCCGCAGGTGCAGGGGAGATTTAAAGGCAGGGCTTTATCCTAGGCTTTTTTCATTACAAAGGCACAAGGGCTACACTAAGAATCATAACTTCAAACGAGCGAAGCGAGCTGAATCCTGCGGCAGCTCTACAAGCGTAGCGTCTACAAAGCGCGAAGCGCTGTCTACCAGGTCGTGAAGCGACCGTCTATAAGAAAACAAGCGCAGCGAGTTTTCGTCTAATAAAGACCGCCTCCGGAAAATTATTCATCCCAGAAGCGGCCCTACGAATACCCCTAAGGTATTGCTCTCAAGGGTTAATACAGCTTGTTATGGAAACGTTACGGCTGTACGGGTTTTTCCTTCCGTTGGGTTGGTTATCTTTGCCCTTCGAGATAAAATTCTGTAAGACAACTATGGCTAAACCAAGACCTGTACCCCGTAAAGCATCCAAGGCTAAACTCGGCTCCGGCCTCGATGCCCTCTTTCAGGGTAAGCGATTGGATAAAGCGATGGAAGAAGCACCGGCAGAAACGGTGGCTGCTTTGAGTAAAGATTTCCTCCGTTTGCCGGTCAGTAAGATTCATGCAAACCCGGATCAGCCTCGGAAGGAATTCGAGGAGGAAGCGCTAGGGGAACTGGCGGAATCCATCAAGTTTCACGGCATCATCCAGCCGATGACGGTAAGGCACATGGGGGATGGCACTTACCAGATCATTAGTGGGGAGCGGCGCTTCCGCGCCAGCCAACTGGCTGGGTTGAAGGAGGTTCCGGCGTTCATCCGTACGGCCGATGACCAGACGTTACTGGAAATGGCCTTAATTGAAAACATTCAGCGCCAAGACCTTAACCCGATGGAAGTAGCCTACAGTTACTTCCGCCTTTCGCAAGACTTTTCCCTCACGCAGCATGAAGTAGCAGACAGGGTCGGCAAAAAAAGACCTACGGTAGCCAACTACCTGAGCATCCTGAAAACGTCTCCCAAGGTCCAACAAGCCATCCGGGACAAGAAGATCAGCATTGGTGCAGCCAAGGCGGTGGCCGGAATAAAGGACATTGCACTTCAGGAATTATTCCTGACGGAAATTCTGGAGAATCCAAGTTGGAGTGTACGGGCGATAGAGGAGAAAGCAGTTGGCTACAAGGAGAAGAAAACGTCGGTTAAGAAAAGTGCATCGAAGAACAATAGCGACGACCTGAAAACCGTCAAGAAAGCCTTCGAAGATTTTTTCGAGACCAAGAAGGTTGCCGTTAAGATGGACGGAAAAGGGAAGGAGTCCGGTACCATTACCATCCAGTTTACCAGTAAAGACGAGCTGGAGCATTTTTATAAAACGGTTGAGCTCTAAGCTGTCTGCCGTCCGGAGTTAAATCGTTAGCAGAAGGTTAAAGAAAAGGTCGTCGGCCAGCGTTCTATGGAGCAAACAGGTCATTAAGGCATGGATAGAACAAAAAGAAATACCGGGTTTGGACCCGCTGCCGCAGGCAGCGCAGTGACTTTCCTTGCCCTTTTCATCCTGTTCCTTGCACCTGCGGCCGCGCCTGCTCAAATTACCGACACGCTGCCCCCACCCACCTTGGAATCGATTACTGCCGACACGGCGGTAGCGCTTAAAGAAATCAGACGTAAGCCCCGCAACGCCCTCCTGTGGAGTGCCATCCCCGGTGGTGGCCAGGTATACAACAAACGCTGGTGGAAGGTCCCGCTCGTTTACGGTGGCCTGCTGGGCATGGTGGCTTATGCAGACTTTAACCAGACCAGCTATACCCGCTTCACCACCGCCCTGGAAAACCGCTGTCTTGGCGACGGAAACGTCATCATCATCCCAGCCTCAGAATGTGTTCCAACTGATGACGTTTTCTCCACAAGCCTGGTCAGCGACAATGCCCTGCTGCAAGCACGAGCGAACGCCGACAAAGCCCGGCAAACTGCCTACATCGGCATTTTTGTGGTTTACCTGCTTCAGGCCGTTGAAGCCTACACCGACGCTCACCTGCAGGAATTCGATATTTCGGATGACCTGAGTATCCAACTCGGACCAATCGTCCAGCCCGACGGGATGATGGCAGCTGGGCTGACCGTACCGCTAGGCAGCGGACAGCATTTGAAGCGGGAAGAGGCACGGGTGCAACGACTTAAGATGATTGCGCGTTAGTTCTCTGATCCCGCAATAGCCGATAAGCAATCAAAAAACTTCCCGCAATCAGTACCGCCGCCAGCATAAAGGCGGAGCCGGGGAAATAGAATGGGGTGCCTTCACGCGTGGTAAAAAAGAAGATGCCGGTCATGATCAACGGGCCGAAAATGGTCGTGAGGCTCTGTAGCGACGTCAATCCGCCCTGAAGTTCTCCCTGCTCATTGGCCCCCACCTGGCTGACCAGATAAGATTGCAGGTTGGGCGTACAGATGCCTCCCAGACAATAGGGAACGGTGAACAAAAACATCATCCAGGTAGAAGACGCGAAAGCGAAGAGGAACATCCCCAGAAAATACATAGCCATACCATAGTAAATGCTCTTTCCTGGCCCAAAGTAGTTGTAGGCCTTCTGCGCAAAACCACCCTGAACAATGGCCACCAAAACCCCAGCGAAGGCCAAGGAAAGCCCTACCATTAGTTCCGACCACTCCAGCCGGTACATCGTAAAATAGGCCCAATTGCTATTCACAGCGTGCGAAGCCAGGTACAACAAGAAGAAGGCTACCAATAAATAGCCGATGGATTTGTAGCTGAATAATTGGCGAAAAACACCAATGGGGTTAGCCCGCCGCCAGTTAAAAGCTCTGCGATTCTCTGGTGCCAACGACTCAGGCAGGATGAAGTAACCGTAGAGAAAATTCAGGAAAGACAAGCCGGCAGCAGTATAAAAAGGTACTCGGGTTCCGATCTCCCCCAAGACACCTCCCATCAGCGGACCAATGATAAAGCCAAGGCCAAAGGCAGCCCCGATCATCCCAAAGTTTTTGGACCGGTTTTCCTCCGTACTCACGTCAGCAATGTAAGCCGACGCCGTAGTAAAACTGGCCCCGCAGACGCCCGCAAAAATGCGGCCTGCCAACAACCAGATAAAACTAGGTGCCAGGGCCAGGATCACGTAATCCACCGCAAAGCCAAAGAGCGAGATCAGCAACACCGGCCTACGCCCATATTGATCACTCAAGCTCCCCATGATTGGAGAAAAAATGAACTGGGCAATGGCAAAAGCAGCCAGCAAATAACCACCGTAGATACTTGCTTCGTTTGTCGCCACCCCTTGCATCTCCGCCAGCAGTTTTGGGAGGACGGGGATAATAATTCCGAAACCAAGCACGTCCATCAGGACGGTGATCAGGATAAAATTTACGGCGGCTTTACGAGGGGGCTTTTGCATTTGGTTTTTAGTTTTCAGGAATTAGGGGTAGAAGTTAGATAAAACCTTGAACTACAGCACAAGTAAACATGACAGCAATTACCAACTTAGGATCAGGTGTTCTCCCTCCCCTACCACCACCAAGACATGGCGGTCATCCAAACGGACCAGCTGCCGTACCTCCAAATGGTTACGCGCACCTCCCAGATCGATGAATTCCACACTACCGTTCTCACGAAGCAGCTGCAGCGCAGCTGCATCCTGCCGGCCGATACGTGGCTGCACGTGTTGTTTATTCCCACCAAGTAATATTCCTTGTGGCACTTCCAATACGCAATTCAGGGTGGTGATCTGGGCCGCTCGGAGCAGCGTATCTACTTTCCAGTTTCCACCGTTTTGGCGAACCAGCTGAAGATGCGCTAAGGTATTTACCTCCTGCGGTTCCTTCTGGGTCGCCGGGAATAACTCCTGAAAACTTTGCTTTGCATAATCGACGTAACTTAGGTTATTACGTTTCAGGGACGGAATGCGGGCCGCCAGTTCATCCTTATCTGCCACCGTTATTTCCTTGCCCTGGCGAACGTACGTCAGTAACGGCTCGGGCTGTCCGTTTCCGTCAACGTCTTCTATGTACAAGCGAAGTGGGGACGCGGGCGTCGGAGTCCCCAGTCCAGAGTTCAGCCCCCAATTCCCTGCAAATAACACAGTCTCAGGTGCTCCGGTACCGGAGACGCCGGTCAGCGATTGCCATATGCCACTATGATCAGGCGCAATGTCGATTTCCTCTCCGCCCGGCATCATCATACCAATCTTGGCAAAGGGCTGGGCATACAGGCCTTCTCCGTCCTGCGTAATCGGGACCCGCAGGGAAACAGTCGCCTGGCCTTTAGCCATTCGGTGCTTAAGGGCTGGCCAGGGCAGTTTGCCCAAAGACGTCAGTTGCTCGTTCTCCCAGTGAAAGGCTTCGTAGAGCTTACCGGTCTCGTCGGTGGAGATGGCCAGGTCACCATTTTGGAGCCGGAGGACCGGGTTATTGCTTGGCTTGGGTTTATAAGGAGCCAGCGGGTCCTTGTCGAAAAAACCATTCAGACCGGCCGTCCGGGTAAAACCGGTAGGTGTGACGGTGTACAACGGCGGGTATTTGGCGGCAGTTCCCCGATCAGGGCCATAACGCCCCTGGGACTGAGACATCATGCCGCGCTGCGGGCACAGCCGGGTGTCGGGGTCGTAACGCCGTTTGGAGGGAGCCGTGGGGTTGAAGGCGGCACCCGGAGAACGTGGCTTAGCCACGTAAGTATTCTCATAAATCTTCGCGGGTGCGTTGAGGTTATTGACGACGAGATCGGCATCGCCGTCCCGGTCAAAATCGGCGACTGCCGCGCCGGTGGAGCTACCAACAAAGTCCAGTCCCCAATCTTCCCCAACTTCTTCGAAGGCCCATTCCCTCGTCATCCGGAAAGCCTGGTTGGCCACCTGGCCAGGGGGCATATTAGCGATCACCTCCAGGTTAGTAGCGGCGCGAGCCAGATCAGAGGAGATGAACTTGAGGTAATCCAGGGAATTGGGCCGACGCTCGATGCCGTTGGCAACGAAGACGTCCTGCCGGCCGTCGAGGTCAAAGTCTTCGATCAGGCAGGACCACGACCAATCGGTGGCGGCCAAGCCGGCCATTTCCGCGATTTCGGAGAAGTTGCCGTCCCCCCGGTTCCACTGCAGGTTATTGCGGGGTAACTGGTGGTGGTAGCCAAGTTCCCGTTTGATGTTATAGACGTTGATGGGATCAGCGCTCATGGTGGATTTCAGGATAGCTTCCTGATCGGGCTGCATATCCAGTGTAAGGAGGTCCGGCCAGCGATCGTTGTTGAAATCGGCAACGTCGGAGCCCATACTGAAGTTGGAGGTATGGCCGGCGAGTTCACGGACGGACTCTTTGAAGGTACCATCTCCCTGGCTCAGGTAATAATAATCGTTTTCGCTGAAGTCATTGCAGACGTAGATGTCCGGGAAGCTGTCCTGGTTGAAATCGGCGATGGCGGCGGAGAGGCCGTAGGCTATTTTGGAGGCGTAGAGGTTGGCTTGGGCGGTGACGTTTTTAAACCCTCTCCCCAACCCCTCTCCTTGGGAGAGGGGCTTTTTTGATTCGCTTTGCGAATCTAGGCTAGATAGGTCGTTGCGGAGGAGCATATCCCCGGCCAGGCTGTCGGGAATAGTTCGGGATTTAGCGGTGCCGTAGGTCGCGTCGTTATGGACGGAGTGGCGGAGTAGGTACATGTCCAGATCGCCATCGCGGTCGTAATCGAACCAGTAAGCCTGGGTGTTGAAGCCGGCAAAGTCGAGGCCGTAGTCGGCGGCGGATTCGGTGAAGGTGCCGTCTTCGTTTTGCAGGAAGAGTTCGTTGCGGCCGGTGAGGCCTTTGTAGCCGGAGACGTTGCAGACGTAGAGGTCCATCCGGCCATCGGCGTTCACGTCCACTACACTGATTCCCGTAGACCAGTCCCCTGCACCTGCGACCCCGCCCTGATCCGTCGCATCTCGGAACTTAAAATTGCCCTCATTGATGTAATATTTATTCGCCCCCTGGTTGTTGGTGAAGTACAGATCGGGGAGGTCATCACCGTTGATGTCCGTGGCCGCTACCCCACCTCCGTTGTAGTAGTACAGGTACTCCACAATGTTCCAGTCTTCGGTTTCTTCGAGCTGATTGGTGCTGGTTATTCCTGTATCAAGGCGTTCCTGAAAGAGCGTTTTCTGGGCGCGGTCGCAGGTGCATAGTAACGGGATGAGAGAGCAAAGGAAGAAGGAGATACGGAGTCTGCGAAGCAAAATGGTGTGGGATTTTGACGAGACAAAGGTAGCCCCGCGAGCGGGTATTTCACCATGCTCTCCCAAAGGCCGTATTACTTAAACTGAAAGCTCACCTGCCCGCATTGACGACTGGGTTGCACCAGTGGAAGTACCTTAAACTCCCACTTTCTAACGTTGCTCTGTAACCTGCTGATGAGCGCCGGATCAAAAGCTGCATTTCGCTTCGGATTGGAGTCTGCAGAAACAACCCGGCCTTTGGCATCGATGCAAACATCCAGGTAGACAATGCCCGGAGCCGAAGAGGTTACATTTATGGCAGACCGGGAACCAATACCCAGACCAATTTCCCCACCACTCACGCCGGAGGATACTAACCTGTATTTTGGTTCCGGAATATCTTTACCGGGGATTTGTTGCGGACCAGGATTAGATATTTTAGGAACAAAGTTCATGAAGTTACCAATGACCAGCGTGTGCACAACGTCCCCTCTTCTGTTCTGATATCCACTAATATTTTTCTGATAACCCGACAGCTCACTTTCACTCAGGTAAGTAGCAGGAACACCATATTTCGAATCAGTAGCAATGATGTCGCCTCCGATTTTATAAGTATTGAACATCAAGAGGAACTGACCACTTGTTCCCCTAGCTGTATTAGCCTTTTCAACTTTTGCCAGTGCTGCCAGCATCTCTGCCTTAGTTGGGTCCAGCAAAGTCGTGACGTTAAACCCAAGTCTTTTCAACTCATTGTTCAGATTTACCGACGAGCCAGCGAGGTCAGGATAGTTTGAAAACATCTGATCTTCGAACCTCGAAGTAGAAATGATGAGTGCTTCACTGTTTCTTGTCAGGGTGTTAATGCGATCACGCAGTCTCGGAATCCGAAGCGATGGGCCAAAAAACAGGAACTGCCCACCACTCGTGTTCCCCGGGCCATCCCCAACGGCAACTTTATCTCCGTATTCTTCCTGCAAAGATGCAATTAGTTCATCTCCCGTCAACACCCCACGTGTTTCGGCCTTGTTTTTTAAGATCGAGGTGATGCTGTTAATACAACTGTTAGTCGCCGCCGGGCTCCACTGGGCAGTAATTCCACGGTTAAACTTAGTTGACGTACTCCCGCCTAACAACCGCTCGATCAATCGTTCCTCTTCCGTTTGTTGTTGTTCAACAGCCTCTTTTTTCAGGACAATGGTTCCCAAATTACTGGGGCTAAATTTATCGTTGGCAAAATTTACGTCAAGCGTCTGTTTTATATACCCTTCATAGTAAACTGCTAATTTATTACTCCTTGGCCCAAGGTCCGGGGTATGTTCAAATAGGCCATAAGCGTTCGTGCGGGTTTCATTCGCCGTACCCTGAAAAACAAGCGACACGCCGGTAAGCGGTGCTCCACTTTCATCCACTACCCGCCCCCGCAGAATGTTATCGGATACTTCCGGCTCCTGGCTCATCGCCCGTGGCTCAGTCAGCAATATTTCTCCCAGGTCTACCTTTGTTCCCACTGCCAGTTGATAGTTCCGCTCCCGGCGCAATCCATCAATTTCAAATACAAGTGAAACCGTTGCGGGATCATCGTTTAGCGTAAGAAAGTAATACCCGTTCTGATCAGTTTTAGTGGTACTATTCTGCCGGCTGGCCGTTACGTTTACGCCAGGCAGCCCCTTGCCGTCAGGGCCCTTCACCCGGCCCCTGATTTCCTTCGATGGACGTTGTATCAGCTCAGTGCCTTCGGGCACATTCAGCGTTATTTCGTAAAAATCCTTCAAGGTTACATAGTCACTACCTGGCGAAAACAAGCTTACCTCTATCGGTGGTACATCCTGCCAGGCCACTTCCAGGTAACCTTTACTTCGGCTTATTTCCAGAGCGAATCTACCTTCTTCATTAGTGCTGGTTTTTCTACTGTTCCCCCCAAGCTTAACCACCACTCTCTCTAAGGGTTGGCCATCCTGATTCACGACCCTTCCGGATACTACACCGGGAGGAATAGCAAACGTAGGCCGTGGATCCTTACTCAACAAATATTCCAGGTTCACTGGCATCGAATCCCTCAGGCTGTTGAAAAACTCCGGGTTTATACTATCGATCTCGGCTTTGATCTGACTAGCATAAATCCAATAGTCCAGCCCCCCAGACCTATCCTCCGCAGTGGTCTCAATTGACCGAAAAGATTGCCAGCTAAACAAGCCTTCTGCATGAAGTTTTAGCAACGCAAATCGGGAATCCGCAGGAAACTTGTCGGTAATGGCGAGATCTGCTTCGTACAACAAATCATTAATGTCCTGATTCAACATAGGGCCAAGTAGTGCGCTATCCGCTGCCACCCAATTTAGCGAATAGGCCAGGCGGTTCAGCTGAAAAGCTGCAAGATTAGTGTCCACCAGTGGGTACCGTCCGTCCATCAGTGACAGCGCGCTTTGCAGAGAGTCTTTAATTTTCCCCTCCAGCAATGCTTTGTTTTCTCCGTTCCTCATGTAGCCGTCTACCCTGTCTAACAGGTTGGCCTGCGCCACTGCTGCATTGTTTTTCTCCAGCGCCCAGTGTGCGTCATCCGTAGGGTTCTCCAGCTCCTGCCAGGCTGCTTTGGTCCCACCAGGGTTAAGCTCATGTCCCGCCTTATTAAACAGGTACATTGGCAACAACATCAACAAGCATACAACGATCAACCCCAATAACTCCTTCTCCCGCTCATTCAGAATTTTGCCAGCCTTTTCAGTTGGGTGAAGTAATTCGTCAAGCGAAGCTTTACTTCCTGGCAGTTTCTGCCCCGCTTTAGTGGCCGGTAGTTGCCGTTCGGCTACCTGATTCAGCTCCGCAAGTTGGTCCGGGGTTAATATTCCTAACCGGCGCAGGTCGCGGATTGTAGTCTGATTACCAGCTTCCATTGGCGCCAGGGCAAAGGTCTGCACCGCCTGGTTAGCCGTCCATTCACTTTCGGCAAAGGTGTTGTCTACTTCCCCTGAAACGGCCTCCAATTGTTCGAGCACGGCGGTTCGTGCCAGTTGTTCATCGGCAGTGGAGAGTTCCGCCAGCAAGGCCAGACGCAGGTCCTGATCGGGGGCATTATCGGCCAGCCAGGGAATTCGGCTCAGTTGTAGCAGCCGGTCGTGGGTAACGTTCAGGCCAAGGCCTCGCCCGATGGCAATCGTCAGACTCCAATCCGGATTAGGAGCAACGGAAAGCGCCGTTAGCCAGCGGAAGAGTTCGGGGTCGTTGGCCAGGTAATCTCGGTGTTCACCGACCGTAGTCCAGGTCCGGTACCGATGGCTAGGTTCAGGGTTACGCCGGAAGCGCTCTGCCTTCCACCGGGAGTAGCTGGTGCCCTGGTATTCCTCTACCTGGTTCAGGTCCGCCACGCCCCTTAATATTCCGTTGGTCGTGGCCGGGTACAACAACAGGCTTTTGTGCAATAGGACTTCCTGAAAGGACCAGTCCACGGCAGGCTCCGTCGTCAGCAACAGGCGGCGTGCCCATTTCATCAGCCAACGCTCTTTGGTAGGCTCTAGCCGGGGCTCCTTACGGTGGAACGCATCCACCAGGCCATGTCCGTCTCCTAAAACAATAAGCCGGTGTTCGCCATAGCGGCCGGTCATTTGCGAGGGGCTCCATCCTTTCGGGTGGGCGTCGTTCCAGAACCAGGAAAAATCCCCTGCGTGATAATAAACGTCAAGCTCAGCTTCCCGGGCCATCAGGAAATCCGTCAGGCGTTTAAGTAAGCGATCCTGCTGCTGAAACTCATCCGTATGGCGGAGAAGAACCAGGTAATTGGCCCGCCGTTTTACCGCCTTCTCCCTCCAGGAAGGAAAGCCCCCTTCCCGAACCGTAGCTTCCACGGTGGCCTTTCCATCAAATGACATACGCAGGCCCGCTTCCCGAACCCTTAACTGATCGGCAATACGGAAAAAGTCTGCGGGGACGGATATCTGCCCCGACTGGTCCTGGTAAGGAATAACGTAGGGGCCAACGTCATGGAAAGGATAGGCTAGTGCCAACTCTTCGTCCGTTTTCTCACGGGTATCCTCCTCTTTCTTTTTCCATTTTCTCCGGTGCAGCAAGTATACCAACAGTCCAAAGAGGAACGGGATTAAATACAACCAGGTGCTGGTTTTAAGTATTTGCCGGGGAACATCTCTTTTCAGGGCAATCGTCGGAATAACGGGAACATTAGACCCCACCTGGACATTCCGGGGAGGCGACAGCGCAAAACAGTTCTCGGGGTCTTCCGCTCTTTGAACGAGTAACTGGACTTTAGTTTGTCCTTCTTTTGAAAAAACGTATTCCTCGGGTGTTTCTTCCAGCATTTCACCGTTGATCAGCCAACGGTAAATTATTTCGCTCTCCTCCGCTATTGCTTTAGCGCCACTTCGGTTTTGCGGCGCATAGTTTTCGGGTTTGGGCAACAGCCATGTTTCCCCCCTTACCATCCGCTGGTTCAGCCCAGACAAAGAGGGAATTTGAGGAGGATCACTACAAAGTACTGCCAGGGTCAGCGTGTCGACATCCAGTTGTTTTTCCGACACCAGTTGTTGGGCCCACAACACCACCTTTATCGACCGCCCCGTCAAGGTATCCGGAACGATGTAGTGCAGATCGAAAGAATCCTCCCGGAATAAGGAGATGCCTGTTTCAAGATCCCGGATATCCCAGACGAAGTCTACAGTATCCATTCCTGTCTCCAGCAAAGTACCATTACGAATTTGCAGGGGCTGTCCAGCCCTTGCCTCCGCTTCCTGAAAGATCTCCACGGCAACAAATGGTGCTGGCTGAACGGGCCCCTTGGTCCTCAGTATACTCCATAACAATAATATCAAGGAGAGTGACACCGTACCAATAAGCAAGTAGCGAAGTTGTTTGGCCCATTTCCGCCAGCCAGCGGGTGGGGCAACTTCTTCTTTTTCCACCAACTGCTGCTCCAGGCTAAGGAGGTAGTCGTCCCAGAGTCGGTAAAATCGTCTTTGTTCCCCCGCATTGGTAGCCACGTAGGGCGCCAGGGCAAATTTCAATTCGTCAAACCGGCCGATGTAGTCCGCTCCCTGCTCGTGCAGTACCCGCCGCAACTGGAACTCCCGGCTGGCATCCACGGCAAAGCCGGCGGCGCGCAAGCGCCGGACGAAGCCCGCCAGGGGAAGCGGTAGATGTTTGGGGAGATTAGTCAAGAAAGAATTGGTTACGTGGATTTAATTCGTCGGATTTAAGCCTCCGATGAACATCTTCTCTCGGGCTATGCCTTCGAAAAATGATGCGACGGAGGAAAAAATCTTGTACCTAAATCAGCTTACGCACAGCTTCCAGATCTTCCTGGGTCTTTACCAGGAAAGAAAGGTTGTATTCCTGCAGTTGCTTTTTCTCCGCTTCATTTTTCGAGGCGTAGTCCTGCATCTCCAGTAGTTCCAGCCAACCCAGCAATTCAGCGGTCGCCGGTTTTTTACGGGGAGACGCCGCCCGGGCATCGTAGAAGAACTTGAAAAGTTCTTCGCGGGCCTGTGCCGTAGCCCCAGTAGCTTCTCCCAGGTGCTTGCTGACAATTGATCGAAGTAGCGGATTGTCGTTTCCGGGGAATTCGATGTGGAAGAAAGCACAACGACGCAGGAAAGCATCCGGTAGGTTTTTCTCGGAGTTGGAAGTCATGATGACTACAATTGGTGCGTCACCGCGGCTAAACTCCTGGTTCTGCTCACGGAGGTAAAACCGCTGACGGTCAATCTCATCGAGCACATCGTTGGTAAAATCTCTTGGGGCTTTATCTACCTCATCGATCAGCACTACCCCACCCTGTGGCTTTTTGGGCAAAACGGTGCCGACCTTAGCGGCAAGCTCCGGGCTTGGGTTACTACGCGCAATGGCCTCTCCCAGTGCCTGTAGCTCCAGGTACTTACTGATGTCCGTAGCTTTGCCACTACGTAGGTTAGCCGCCTGAAAGTGCGAAAGTGCATCGTAGGTATAAAAGAGGTCCCTGGCCTGGCTCGTCGTTTTGGTCGAAAACTTGAGGGGCTTGGGGTCGAACCCGAAAGCGGCATCCTTATAATGTTGGCTCAGGTACCACGCAGCCCAGTCGGCCAGCGTGGTTTTACCGGTACCGGGTTCTCCGGTCAGCAACAGGGGGCGCTTAAGGTGAATAGCGCCCATGAGGGCCTCTTTCAGGCCGGGGGGCAAAACGTAATCCTGGGTCTGGTAAGCCATGGTTGAGGTTATTTCTTTTTCAGGCAGATGCCTTCGTTGAATTTTTCAATAAGTCGTTTCAAGTCAGCTTCTACCGCCAACATATCGAGTTTGTCGCCTTCCGCAGAGAAGTTTTCGGCGACCAGTTGCTTTGCGTCGTATCCTTCGGGAATCATTAATCCGTGGTGCTTGAACCAGTTCTCGATGTCGGAGATCAACACTGGTTCCAGTTCCGGCAGGGCACTACCGTTCTGGCGAGCGGCAATGGCCTCGGCCACTTCCTTACGGATGGTCGGTTTGTGGTCACAATACTCCAGGCCGAAGAAGAAGTAAAAGGTGGGTGCATCGTCGGGGAGTTCCACCCTGCAGAAGGTTTCGTAGAATTTGCGGAGCATCCCCGGCACCATATCCTTCCGCCAGTAGCTGTGGCCAACCGTCACGTTGATGCAGATAATGGGGTGCTGGCTACCATCTGCCCGTTTCAGTTTGGGCTGATCGAGCAAGTCCAAAATGGTCAGCTTCAGCATTCCCCGCATTTGGGACATCGGGATGCGCCCCATAAATTGCTGAGCGATGGAATGGACCAGCAGACACCGGTATTGTTCCTCGCGCGCACCGCGCAAGACGGGGCGACAATGCACGATTAATGGAGGGTCGGCCTCGACATCAGCACTCAGGTCGTCAGCGGTAAGCTGCAGCCCGACCAGTTTAAAGCCCAGTCGTTCAGCCAGGCTTGCCGCTTGCTGTCGGTCGCCGCCGTGCAAATAATAGAAAAATATTTTCTGGTCAAATGCCTCGAATTGTTCGTCGAAGAACTGGCCTTCCTGCGGCGCCCGATCAACACCATAGGCATGAAACGGAGGGATGAACTCTTGTACTTCGTTGGCTTTTGCGTTGTCCGCTTTAAGGTCGGCAGTGGAAATTTCTCCCAAGACATAGAGCAGACTACCGTTGATGTTGGCCAGCTCAATACCCAACTCGTCTTTACTTTGGGTATTCGCTGCTGTGGCCATTTCCCAATTCTTAAACCGACCGCTGGTGGTGACACACAAATCATGCAGCCGGGAACCTTCCTCAAGGACTTCCTCGAGAAGTCGACGTAGAAGGTCTCCTTGCCGGTTTTCGGCAATGAGGTCTCTTAGTTCGCTTTTCAAATTTTCCAACATGGATAAAGGCGCTGCTATGGGCAGGGTTAACGTGGCCGAAAGTTACGAAATTTGATATATGTCTTTAGATAATAATTAATTAAGGCTTGCCTCCTTACCTTTTAATCCTTTGCTAAGGCGAAAAAGTCGTCGTCTGTTGCTTAGGGACGCCGCATAAACAACTGTCCCACCTTGCCTCTCCCCAAAACTATGCACCCGCGACCGCGCATAAGGAGGCGCGGCCGCAGGTGCAAAAAAAGGGTTAATAAGCAGGGTCTGTTTTAAGGCTTACGCTTACAGCTGTTCAAGGACATCGGCAAAATTTCCGCTGCCACTGCGGACTTCCATTCTGTAGAAGCCCGGCTCGGCAAAATCAGGCAAGCTGATCGAGAGTACTTGCTGGCCGGAATGCAAGCGACGAGCGACCTCCACCAGTGGCTGGCCATCTTCCAATCTGCGTAGGCTGATGGTCGCTACATCGGGCATGCAGGAGTAAATCTCCAGCTCAATCGTCCCACCGGGAAAGATCTCGTCGTTCAGTAGGCTACAAAAGTCAGCGTCGTAGTTGCCGCAGAGCCCGGTGGTGCTCCCCAAACGTGCCGAAGTCTTCTGGGCCTGAAGCGTACTAAGACTTCCAATCAGAAAAAGAAAAAGAATAAAACGAAACATGGGATGAATTTTATGGGTAACAGGATGGGCTTCCGGATAGGAAAACCCTCTTTTCACCGACAATGATCGGTGACAACTTCCATGCTCACCAGCTTGACTTATTAATTGGCGGGAAGGGTTGATTGAACGGCAGGTATCAGGCCGTGGGCAAACATCCCTCGCCACATTCCGGTTACACCATAAACTTATTCACATGAAGCTTAGCCTAGCCCAGGAACTGGCCCAAGACAAGATTCGCGTTAACGCCATCTCCCCAAACCGACATCAATAAGGATGCCTGGGACAGCCCCGAAGCCCTCGAACAATTACTTACCCTCATCCCCTACGGCCGCATCGGCCAGAGCGAAGACATCGCTAATGTTTGCGCCTTCCTCTGCTCCGATGCCGCTGATTACATTACCCGTGCTACGCTTTGCGTTGATGGGGGGATGCTGCTGTATCCGGGGTTTGCGGATAATGGGTAGGAGCTGGAAACTGGAAACCAGGAACTAATCCCCAATCAAAACGAAAGGCGACCAATAATACGGATGGCTAAATCCTCCCGCTTTGATCATTTGCAGTTTTGCCGCCCGTAGGTTTCCGGACAAGCCCTTGTCACCTTCCGTTAGGGTACGACGGTAGAAATCGACCATCAGATTGGAAGTTGCCTTGTCCTGCACCTGCCACAGGGAAACCAGCAAGTTTTGCGCGCCTGCATACAGAAAGGCATGGGTAAAACCCAGTACACCTTCTCCGTTGGCAACTTTGCCCAGGCCGGTTTCGCAGGCGGACAAGGTGACCAGCTTGGCCTTCAGCTTCAGGTTATAGACTTCGCCTACCGACAGAAAATCATCGTCGGTTCCACCGGTAGTACCCGGATACAAAGCAAGGCCCGACAGGTCGGGAAACTGTTCATTGACGAAGCCGTGGGTGGCAAAGTGGAGGTAGCGTGCGTTCGTTAGGTCATTGTAGCGAAGAGCCGCTTCGGTGGCGACGGGGCCGATCAGCGTCTTGACCTTCCGGTTATTGGTCGTAAAAAGAGATTGTAGGGCAGTTAGCTCTATCCGCGTAGCTGGCAAGGCAGTCAGGAGCGCATCTTTTTTCATGCTGCGTTGTGCGCTGGCGGAGACCTCTCCGTTTTCAAAGACTGGGGCAAAAGCCAATAGCCCATTATCCGTTGCAGACCGGTTGTCAGCTCGGTCCTGCTCACTGAGTCTTATCTCATAAAACAAGGAGGCGGAAGCGGCGTAGCTGATGGTATGCTCCTTAAGGAAATACGGTAGGGCACTGAAGTCTATCGTATCGGCAATAGGCAACGGTTCAGTAAGCAGGGCTTCAAACGGAATTTTCAGTAGTGGGCCGTCTGGGATGAGGATGTTTTTTTGCCACTTTGATTCTTCTGGTTCGGGGACCAATAATTCGTACAAGGCATATGCTTTGCGGAGGTAAAGCCGATCGATGCGACGGGTCATTCCCTTGACGAGGCCGGAGACGTCGCGGTCCAGCCGTTTGGGCTTGTCTTGTTCGTGTAGCACGACGCTTCCTCTGGCGATGTTGAAAACATATAACTTATCGGTACCGGTGAAGTAGGAACGTACCACTTCATCGGGTTGGAGCACGGCTTGTAATTCGGTGAGCGATAGTGTTGGAACTGCTCGTTTAAGTTCGGCGTAGCGGGGGTAATCTCGTTCGAAAGTGGCCAGCAGCTCCTTCCTGGCCTGGCTGGCGGTAAATAGTTCCCGTTGATGTCGGACCCGGGCGGTGCTGTCTGGTCCACTGGCCAGTTCCCGTTTGTGGTACCCGATGGTGGCGGACAGTTCCTCCTCCTGGCGGAGCAGTGAATCCGGGATGCCGGCGGATCTCCGTGCAGCCGTACCAGCTATGGCGGAGCGGAGCACACCGGCCTTGCTGCGTTCGGCGTATTGGAAGGCGCGGTTGGCCCAGCGTTCGTCCTGACTTGCCGACCATTGTTGATAGGCGTGGCCGATGGCGGCTTCGGCCAGCCGAGCATTATAGTTGGCCAGGGTGATTTGGTCTTCGCGGGTAATTAGTTGGTCTTTTACGTCATCGAGCAGGTCGCCAGCGCGTTCGAAGTGGTTTTGGGCCTGGTCAGCGTTATTATCCCCGTCCATTCCGGCCAGTAATTCACCTTTTAGCAAGAGCGCTTCGAAGAAGTAGTCGTATTTGCTGTAGCCTGCGACCGAGGGAACGGTGTAGCTGTCCTGAAAGGTAAAACTTTCGTGGTTGGCGGTGAGAGATTTTTGTGCCCAGCGGAGGGCTTCCTCGGCATCGCCTTGATGTTGCAGGATGCGAGCCTGGGTTAGGTAGGTGTAGGCTAGTTGGGGAGATAATTCTTGAAAATACGGCTCTTCAATACGGAGAGCAGAGTCTGCATATATCTTCGCAGCATCTAATTGTCCAAGAGCCCGATGAGCATCAGCAAGGTTGATGTAATCATTTCCCAAGTCTGGCACCTTCGCCTCGGCGATCTGATGGTTAATCAGCGCCTTTTCAAAATAGCTAATGGCTTGCTGTGGTTTACCTTGCTCCAGCCTATTTATGCCCAGGTTGTTGTAATCATCGGCCATACCGAAGGTGTCCTTCAGGAGCGTGCTTATTTCAAGAGAATTTTGGTAGGAGGTGTCGCTGGCTGGGTAGTTATTTAAATCTCCATACACATTACCCAGGTTTCGATAGACGAAGCCCTGTTTAGCTAAGGGTGCCTTAGTTAGTTCACTGTAAGTGGTTAGGGCAATTTGGTAACTGGCAACAGCTTCCCTTAGCGCACCCAATTTTCGTTGATTATTACCACTATTCAGTAGAAAATCGCCGTAGGCTTCTGTCTTGGTAAGTTTGGCCATCTCGTAACTTGCACCTAACCGTACCAATATTCTTTGTTCTTCAGGTAATCGATACAAATCACGAAGTCCATAGCAGTGATCCCTAAGAAATGATATCGCTGCTTTTCCGTAGCTCTCTAAATTAGGAATACTTCGATCAACCTCTTTCAGTATTGCTATTGCTTTTTGAGGATTATTGTCCGCTTTGTATAACAAAGTGAGGTTGCGGTAAAAGGTTATCACCCTACTCTTGGAGTAGTCTGCGGTACCTAGGCTCAGTTCGATTGCTTTCCGGTAGTAATTCTCAGCGAAACCATACTGGCCCAATCGTTTGTGATAAATACCGAGTAGATTATAACTCTCAATCGGGTAGTCTGGAAGACCAGGAACTGCAGAAATACTCCTCTTTGCCCAATAGGCCAAGGAGTCTAGTTTCTTTTCAAGAAGAAAGGAGCGCGCTGTTTCAAAATATATCTTACTCAGTAACGTATCAGCAGCTACTTGGTCATTGATCAGTTGTCGTTCTAGTTTCCGAAACTGCTCTCGACTTTCTTGAAAGAAACCGTATTCGTACCAAAGTCGCAAGAAAGGAAGAGATTGATCAGAGAATTTGGCATAACAAGCAGTCTCACGCCAGATACTATCCGCAGCTGAGAACGCTGTAATTAGGGTGTCTGGCCCATAAACCTCCCAGAAAACCGAATCTAATCTGGTTAATTCGTCATTTAAAGAAGCACAATTAACCGCTTGTTGCCCTCTTAGTTCCTTAGAAGTTGAAAAACAAAGTACTAACCAAAGGATGGCAAAAGATACACCTCGTATCATCATCCTTCTCCTTCAGAAACAGTAACCACAGCATCCTTCCGTGGGTCACCCACATGAAAGTGGTAGCCACCTTGCCCCGCTTCACCAGGCAATGGTTGAGATGCTTTCACCAAGCAAATAAAGAAATAAGCTCCTGCCTTGTTAACACCGTACTCAATTACATTACTGACATTTACCTCGCTCCCCCAATAGCCAATGATGTTATTTTCATTGTTCACTAAAAACACTTCGGCATCCAGTTCGACGTGTATACCTGCCTGCATCTCAAATATGGTCCATACATTGAATGGAGGGTCAGGTTTTGTCTGGGAAAGCGGTGGTGTAACCACATTTGATCCGTACAGATCATTCCTGGGAACGGCCCCTAAGGAGGGAGGGAGTGTGTTAGCATCACCAATTTTCTCACCCAAACCTATTTGTGCAGCTTCTCCTCCTTCCCCTGCCTCAATGCCAAACTTATATAACCATCCTTGCTTTGGAGAATACTTAGGAAGTAAAAAAGTAAACACCCAAACTTTAGTTCCTATCTCTAGTTTATCCGGGGTAGTAAACGATTGTTGAGGCTTCTCGCTATCAAAATCAAATCGAGTTATTGTTGCCTTCGTAACATCACTACTCCCATATAAAACAGCAACAGAGATATTAGGGTGTTTGACATCAACCTTAAAAGAATGGGCGGCCTTCTTGACTACGTTATAAACCGATGCAGTTTTACTCATAAAAAAATCAGTGGTGTCCATACTCCTAGGATTTAATAGGTTAAAAGTTCATAATGTTGGACCAAATATAGGGCACGCACCTTTAAGAAAAACAGGTAAAACTACCTGTTTAAGTGACTAACCCCATCGTAAATCCCCAAGCATTAGTCGAGCAAAGGCCCAAATATCCCCCAAAAGCACCACCTTAGCCCCGTTAAATCACCCACACCATGTTTCGCGCCAAGCGCCCCTTCCGTCTGTTTATGCTCAGTCTGTTCAATGGCTTGCTGATGCTTTGTCTGTCCCTCTATTGGCAGGGATTGCCGTATACTTTTGGGGATGAGGCCTTCCTGATCAAGTGGACGGCACTGACGAAAAAATCTTTGCTGGGGATGGACAAAAAGCCGCCACCGGAAAGCGTGCTGTTGGTGGACATCTCGGGAAACAAAGCCCTCCTCCCCCAAAAGAACATCTTCGAGGAAGACTCCAAATACAACCGCTTGGTCATTACAGATCGGGGCGACATGGCCGAGTTCCTGGCTATGTTGGCCCCGTACCGAGAACAAACGCGGGCCGTGCTGCTCGATGTACTGTTCGATCAGGCCTCTCCCAAAGACACTCTTCTGCAACGAGAAGTAGATATGGCACAGCATAAACTCCTGGCCGTAAACCGTATTGATGCGAAGGGGAAAGTGGACACCTCCGTCATCCAGTTCGATCATCAGGCCATCGTCACCTACCGCGCCGCAGAGGGGCTCTTCCTGAAGTACCCGCTGATCATGGGAGATAGCCTGCCCACCGCTCCCCTACTCCTCTTCGAACGGTTACACCAGAAAAAACTGGATGCCTCCGGCTGGTTCTACCGTTTCCCTGAGGGTATTTCTTTGCGAAATCCAATTGTGGATTTCAAGGTACGCGACTCCGATTTTCGTGTAGGTCAGGACCTGGAGGAAAGTAATTTCCACGTATGGCCGCTCGGGGAATTACTCGAAGCCAGGGAGTACATGGAAGAAAAAGACATCGCCGCCCTGTTCGAAGGTAAAATCGTATTTGTTGGCGACTTCAAGAACGATGTACACGCTACGCCCTTCGGCGACAGTCCCGGCATCCTATTGATCTACAACGCCTATCTTACCCTGGCCGACCGGAGCAACCTGGTGTCCATTTGGTGGTTACTTTTGCTACTGACGGGTTTCACGTTGATCTCCTGGCGGATCTTCAACGACATCGAGTTCACACCGCCCAGCTGGTTACAGTACCTGTTCCGTTCCAAGCTGGCGCAGTGGTTGCTTGAAGCCATTGACGAGGCGGTATTACTCATCGGCCTGACCGTTTTGTCGTACTTTCTCTTCAACGTTCATGTCAACATTCTGATCTTACTGATTTATTGCAAAATTGTAGATTTCCTTTGGAACCGTTTCCGCCAGCGGTTCTTCGTATCCTCACCCAAATCACCCCAGTCATGAATAAGTTATTCGTTGTTGTCGTCCTACTGATTTCCGGGCTACTTCATGCCCAGAATTATTACGTTGTGTCCATCGAGGGAGAAATCTTTGACGGGACCACAGCACTGGCCCCAAAACATAAATTAACCCCGGAAACACAGCTCCGTTTCGCTACCGAAACGGCTTCTGCCCGGGTGATCTCGCCAAAGAAAGGCTACTTCGTCCTCTCTGCCGCTAACGCCAAAAAGGCCGGGCGTTCTGAGTTTTTCGTTGCCGTTAAGCATGCCCTCATTCCTCCCAGTCAGCTCAAAGAAACGGGAATTCGCGGGTCTAGTTCTGCCATCGTTAAGCTCGAAGACCCTTATGATTTGCTGGATTACTTCCGGGGCGACGTCGCCTATCCAGATACCCTGGTCTTTAACCTCGACCCCGATGAGTTCGAAGAAAAAGATGGCTACTTCGAGTTAACGGCCATGTGGGGCAAAGAAACTACCACCTACCGCTACCCTGCTCTTAACAATACTCTTTCCCTGCACCTGCCTCCGGGCCACCTGGAAAACCCAGCGGATGCCTATACTTTCAGCTATCAACCGCTGTTCAACGAAGAACCTGATGATTTCACGCCAGAGCCTTTCCAGTTCCATCCGGTGCCCGTAGCGGACCTGCGTACGGAGTTGGCTTATCTGCGGGAGCTCTTGCCCGAATACACTGCGTCGGACTTCCTCCAGAACGTGGCGTTACCACACGTCGAAAGCCAGTTCGGCCGAATTAGTTCGGGGTGGGTATTGGCTTTATTAGCGGAGGAAAAGTAGCGCAGCAATATGGTCTGGTCCACCTTGCCTTTCACCAAAACAAAGCACCTGCGACCGCGCATTATTAGGCGCGGCCGCAGGTGCTGAAAAAGGTTTTGGGAATCAGGAGTTAGAAGTAGGGTATTCCGTATGTCTGCAATTCAATACCGTTGTTTTTGTCCGGAAAACGCGCAGCGTTTTCCAAAGCCCCTCCCCCGTGGGGAGGGGTTGGGGAGGGGGTTTCAAGCCAGCCAAGTCTGTTCATAAAGTGTATTGCAGTAACCTCACCGGACGGAACACCCTAGAGCTATACCTAAGTCAAAGTGGTTTGGGTATAGTGCAGTGTAAAATAAATTTCATTGCCTTTTCTGCGGCGTCTTTTATCGGCTGGCTGCGTTGGTAAAATCCTCATTTAGCTACGGCTAAACTCCGGTTTCAGCGCCTTGCTACGGCACAAAAATCCGGCGGACTAAATTATGAACTCGACCACTAGCGGTCAGCGATCAGCTTCCAGGCATTGCTGCGCTGAATGCTGACCCTGACCGCTATTTTCTACACGCACCACGTAGTTAGGTACGCAGCGAACTAGCGCTTGAACCTTACTTATTCACAATGGCATCCTGATGGTCAATCGACTCCTGGTGAACCGCCCGCAGGTAAGACTTCATAAATTCTTCGCTGAGGCCGTGGTTGGCACCTGCTTTGGCCGCTTCGGCCATGATCTCGTCCCAGCGATCGCTCTGAAGCACGGCAATGTTCCGGGCAGCTTTGAACTCACCGATGGAGTCGGCCAGTTGCATCCGCTTTCCTAGCATACCGATTAAGTCGCTGTCGACTTCGTCGATCTGACGGCGGAGCTCGATGAGGTCAGCCATTTCCACTTCACTGGCTGTTGGCTTACGGAGACGCAGGTTCTGCAGCATTTCGCCAAACACCTGGGGGGTGATCTGCTGTGCGGCGTCGGACCAAGCCTCATCCGGACGGGGGTGCACCTCCGTCATCAGGCCATCGTAATTCAGGTTAAGCGCTTCCTGGGCCACTTCCTGCAAGGTATCACGCCGACCACAGATGTGGCTGTTGTCGACGAACATCTGAAGTTCCGGGAACTTGCGCTTCATTTCGATGGCCAACTGCCAGCGCGGCACATTACGGTACTCGGTTTTACCGTGGTAGCTAAAGCCCCGGTGAATCAGGCCGATGCGGGTAATACCGGCTTTATAAATACGCTCAACGGCACCTACCCAAAGACCCAAATCAGGGTTGATCGGGTTCTTGATCAGCACGGGAACGTCGGCTCCGCTAAGGGCATCAGCTACTTCCTGAACGCTGAAGGGATTTACCGTCGTGCGGGCACCAAGCCAAAGAACGTCGATACCTGCTTTTAGGCAGTCGTAGACGTGTGCCGCTTTGGCGACTTCAGTGGTCGTACGTAAACCAGTTTCTTCCTTTACGCGTTTGAGCCAGCTCAGGCCTTCGGTCCCAACGCCTTCGAAACTTCCCGGACGGGTACGTGGCTTCCAGATACCAGAGCGAAAGAGATCTACCTGACCGAGCTTAGCGAGGTCTTTGGCACATTGCATGACCTGGCCTTCCGTTTCGGCGCTACAGGGCCCGGCGATGACGAGGCCACGGCCGGGGGTAGTTTGGAGTACTTTATTGATTTTCATTTCCATTGTTGGCTATTTTTTCCCGGATTTCGTTCGATGCTACGCATCTTACTGCATCCGGGGTTAAAGTGATTCGATCCTTACGGGATCTTTAGTTTTATGTGATTTGATCCCTAAGGGATCTTTCTTATTTGAGGATTTTTTCGATTTGGTTGGCGCGTTCTATTCGTTCATAGAAGCCGTCAAAATCGCGTTTAATGAGTTGAGTTCTGAATTTTGAGAGTTGTTCGATGTGTTCGTCCAGTACGTCCAGAACATGGTCCCGATTCTGGCGAAAAATGGGTACCCACATATCCGGAGAGCTTTTAGCCAACCGGACGGTAGAGCCGAAACCCGAGCTGGCCAGGTCAAAGATTCGTTGCTCGTCTTTTTCTTTTTCCAGTACCGTAAGCGCCAGCGCAAAACTGGCAATATGACTGATGTGGGAAACGTAAGCACAGTGCAGATCGTGGGCCTTTCGGTCGAGACGACTGAGCTTCATCCCTGCGCTTTTGAAAAGGCGATGAGCTGCATCAAGGGCGTCGGGCGCACTTTGCTCCCCATCAACGATTACGCACATTTTCCCAGCGAACAACTCAGGTATCGCGGCTTCGGGGCCACTGAATTCAGTACCAGCCATCGGATGGCAGGCGACGAAACGGATACGATTACTGTGCCCATCTATTTCACTAAGCAGCAGTTCTTTAGTGGAACCGACATCAACAATTGTTTGATGCGCGCTGACCCGGTCAAGCAATTCGGGCAGCAGCTTACGCATCGCATCCACGGGGGTGGCCAGGATGATGACGTCCGCCACCGCAACGCCTTCAGCCAGGGACATTTCTTCGTCGATCAACCGCCGCCGGATGGCCTTATGTAGGTTTTCCTCGCTGGCATCTACGCCGATGACCCGCGTGGCAAAGCCGTTCTCCTTTAGGGTGATGCCAAGGGAGCCGCCGATTAAGCCAATGCCGATGATGGTAACTGTCAAGAGTGAATGATTGAATAAGTGAATGATCGAATAAGGGCGCGGACGCAGGTGCAAGGTTAAAATTGAGGCAAAGTTTTGACCGTAGAAACGCGCAGCGTTTTTCATGAAAGCCCTTACTCGTTGAGCGGGGGCTTCAGTCGTTCCAAAGCCTCCAACAAGCGTTCCTCCGTAGAGCAAAGGCTGATCCGAACGTAGTGTTCGCCCTCACTACCAAAGATGCCGCCGGGGGTGAGAAATACATCCTGGCCGTATAAGGCCGCGTCGCTCACCTCGTAACCGACGGAACCGGCCGGGCACCTGGCCCAGACAAAGAGGCCTACCTGATCTCTGGAATAAACGCAGCCCAGCGTATCCATAATTTGAAAGGCGATTTCCCGGCGCTGACGATAGACAGCGTTGAGCCCGTCGTACCAATCCTGTCCTAAAGAAAGCGCTTTGATCGCTGCCTCCTGAATGGGACGAAACGTCCCACTGTCCATGTTGCTCTTAAACCGAATTATGCTCCCCAGGTATTCCTTTGCACCTGCGACCGCGCCCACGCGCCAACCTGCCATATTTTGTGCCTTGCTCAGGGAGCACAACTCAATGGCCACCTCTTTTGCCCCAGGTACCGAAAGCAAGCTCTTACGCGAATTGGTGAGGATAAAGGCGTAAGGATTATCGTTGCACAACAGGATGTTGTTTCGGCGGGCAAAGGCCACCAGGGCTTCATAGAAACCCTCCGGTGCTGCCGTACCCGTTGGCATGTGCGGGTAGTTGACCCACATTATTTTGACCTTACTCAGGTCTTCGTTTTCGAGGGCTTCCAAATCTGGCAACCATCCGGAAGCATCGTTGAGCCGATAGTCTCGAATTACGCCACCAGCCAGTTCGGTTGCCGAACGGTACGTAGGATAACCGGGATTGGGCACCAGCACTTCGTCTCCCGGATTTAAGAAGGCCATACTGATGTGCATGATCCCTTCCTTGGAGCCGATAAGCGGCAGGATTTCATTTGTAGGGTCAAGACTAACCCCGAAGTAACGGTCATACCACCCAGCAAAGGCCACCCGTAGGGCCGGCAACCCGGCGTAGGGTTGGTAGCCATGCGCGTCGTTCCGGCCAGCGGCCTCTTTAAGCGCATCAATGACCGCCGGAGCAGGCGGCATGTCCGGACTTCCAATCCCCAGGTTGATGATGTCTTTGCCGGCTTCACGAAGCGCCGCCAGTTCCCGCAGCTTCGTGCTGAAGTAATATTCCTTCACCTCCCCGAGACGATCGGCGGTTGGGATTACTGGATTTATTTCGGTGATGGTCATTATTTTTCAGGTTGCAAGTTTCAAGTTTCAGGTTGCAGGTTGCCCACTTGCAACCTGTAACCTGCTACGGTTTATCTCCTTCGTCATACACTCCAAGGATGCGCAGTTCGCTACAAATAGGTCGAATGGCGTCAAGTGCCTGCTCCAGCGGGACCTCGCCTTCGAGCAGAAAATCGACGTGAAAACGGTATTGCCAAGGTCGGCCAACGATAGGCTTACTTTGAATTTTGGTGAGGTTGATTTGGTACGCCGCCAATACCATCAGGACTTTGTAAAGGCTTCCCGATTCATGATTGGTGGAAAAACTGAGACTTACCTTATTACCACTGTCGGCCAGGTGGTCCCGTCCCCGCTCAAGGACGAGGAAACGGGTATGATTGAGTTTATTGGTTTCGATGCCAGGGGCCAGGATGTCCAATCCGTAAAGCGCAGCAGCTGCGCTGCTGGCAATAGCTCCCCGCGAAACTTCCTGCTTTTCCATCACCTCCCGGGCACTCAGGGCAGTATCTACCGCTTTGATGACCTTGATTTGCGGCCAGGCTTTGAAAAACTCCCGGCACTGCATCAAGGCTACTGGGTGAGAGTAAACTTCCCGCAATTCACTGATCTTGGTACCCGGAAGGGCCATCAGGTTAAGGCGAATACGGAGGTAGACCTCTGCGGTGATGCGCAGGTCAGCCACCTGTAGAAGGTCGTAGTTTTCCATCAGGCTTCCGGCCAGGGTATTCTCGATGGCCATTAGGCCAACGTCACTTTGGCCAGACTCCACCTGTGCGACTACGTCGGAGAAGGTGTGTGCCGGAACGGTGATTACTTCCTGGTCCGTGAAATGCGCCCGGGCAGCCGCCTCGTGAAAGGCACCGGCATAACCCTGTATGCTTACTTTTAATTGTTTGATGGCGATCGTCGTTTCCATTTGAGGGGATGAGTCGTAAAACAAAAAGTGGCCCCGATTCATCAGGGCCACTTTTCAAATTGCTTTTACTACAATAATTTAGCGTCCCTTACCGGCTGGGGTAAAAGTAGAAGCTAAAGTAAAAGTAGAAATTGCGATTAGTCATTGGTTATACGTTTTGCAAGTTAGTTGCTTGCAGCAGCAAACCTACGGCGAGGTTTTCGATTAACAAAATGTTGTTCTGGCAAGGGTTGCTGGAAGGCTGCGCAGCAGCCTTTGTAGATTGATAGATTAGTAGATTGATAGGCTGCCGCGCGGCTGTGCTCGCTGCGCTCGTGCAGATTAAAATCTGCAGAACGAACTGCACGAGCGGAGCGAGCTATCACTTGCGGCAGCCTATAAATCTACAAAGGCCGAAGGCCGTCTACCAGCGCGAAGCGCGCCTATTAAGAAAACGAGCGAAGCAAGTTTTCGTCTAATTAAGGCCTCCGGCCTACATTCCCGCAAAATTAGAGAAGCCCCCATCCACCCGGACGACCGTCCCAGTAACAAAACTAGCTGCCTCCGAAGCCAGGAAGAGTAAAGCGCCCTGCAGTTCTTCCGGTTCACCGAAGCGGCCCATTGGCGTTTGGTCCAGGACTTGTTTGCCACGTGCCGTCGGTGTACCGTCCTCGTTCATGAGCAGCGCACGGTTTTGGTCGGCGATGAAGAAGCCGGGAGCGATGGCGTTGACGCGGAGCTTACCATCATAGCGTTGAGCGAGTTCGGCGCCGAGCCAACCGGTGAAATTATCGATGGCGGCCTTGGAGGCGGAGTAGCCCCCTACCCTGGTCAGTGGCCGATCGGCCGCCATGCTGGAGATATTGATGATGCTCCCCCCTGTGGTCATGGCCTGGCCGAAGACGATGCTGGGCAAAACGGTGCCCATCAGATTGAGGTCAATGACGGAGCGCCAGTCAGCGGCGGAAGTGGCGAAGATGTCGGCCGCTGGCATCACCGTGGCACCGGCGCGGTTGCCGCCGGCTGCGTTGACGAGGATGGTGGGATTGCCCCAGGTGGATTGCAATTCGGCGAGCGCGGCCCGCAGAGAGTCCTCGTCGGTCACGTCGCAGGACAGCGCCAGGGTCGGGTGGCCAGAGGCCTCCGTCAGTTCCTTGCACGCGGCGTCCAGCTTTGATTTGGTCCGGCTGAGCAGCGCCACTTTGGCACCAGCTTGAGACAAAGCATGGGCCATCGCCATGCCGAGGACGCCGGCACCGCCGGTCAATACGGCTACCTGGCCAGTGAGATTTGCGGTGAGGTTGGACATGTTTCTTGGGTTATTTACCGCAAGTTTAGGGCTTTTTAGGCAATGCTGACCCTATCGAAACATTTTTGTGTCATCAAAACACAGTTTCATTTAAAACCATGACCATCTTATTGGCACACTACGGTGACTTATGCCTTACCCAACACTAATGGTCGTAGTACACATCAAGGAAACCAGTTCTTTACAGCAGCCGGTCTCCCACCAGTCTTCGTTCCAACTCCTCCCGGTTCGGTCGGCTAATGGGCAGCAACTGCGTTCCAATGCGTACCTGATTTGCGACGATGGCATCTACTGCTTTCAGGTTGATCAAGTAAGAGCGGTGAATCTGGAAAAAATCTTTAGTGGGTAGGGCTTCTAACAATTCTCTGAGCGGTAACAAGGGCAAATGACTGCCGTGTACGGTATAGATCCGGCAATAGTTCTGCATACTTTCCGCGTATAGAATATCTTTCAACAATAGCCTTTCTACCCGTCCTTCTTCCCGGATAAAGAGGTCTTCAGGCACAACAGGTTCGGGCGGGGCCGCAGGTGCAAAGGAAGGTAAAGACGCCAAGTCGGCCAACGGTAGCAAAGTGTTCCTAGCCTTGAGAACAGCCTTGAGAAATCGTGGGAAAGAGATCGGTTTTAGCAGATAGTCCAGCGCATTCAACTCAAAGCCCTCCACGGCAAAACCGGGATGTGCGGTGGTAAAAATGACGGCTGGTGGACGTTGCAGGCTTTGGACTAATTCCGTACCACTTAGCCCCGGCATTTGTACATCCAACAACAGCAGGTCGATCTCCTGTCTTTCGATCATTGACAAGGCCTCCATACCGTCCCGGGCCTGCCCAGCTTCGGTCAGGAAGTCTACCCGCCCCACATAGTCGCTCAGCCCCGTTCTGGCCAGGGGCTCATCATCGACAATCAGGGTGCTCAGGGTCTTTTTCAAGCGAGGGGGATTTCAAGATTTACGGTAAAATACTCGGGTTGTTCAATTGTTTCTAACAGGTGGTCACCGGGAAAGAGTAAGGCCAACCGGCGTCGAATATTAGCCAGCCCAATACCGCTGGCCATCGGGTCCGTTTGCAAGACGGCCCGGCCTACCCTATTCGTCAGCGTAAACTTCAATCGGCCAGCTGCTGCCTTATAGCTTCCGACAATCTTCCCGCCCTGAGCGGGGCTGTACTTGACCGCGTTTTCTAACAACGGCAACAACAACATCGGAGGTATTCGCTGTTGCTTTAATCCAACGGGCTTTTCCAAAGCAAACACGAAGTCTTCTTCCAATCTTAACCGGCTCAGGTCAATAAACTGCTGCAGCTGGTCCAGCTCCTCGGCCAGGGGCACCAGGGCTTCTTCCGACCGGTACAACTGGTACCGCAACAGGTCCGAGAACCCACTCAGGGCCTCTTGCGCCTTATGCGGGCTCCGGGGGATTAATACATAGATGCTGTTGAGGGCGTTAAACAGAAAATGAGGGTTGAGCTGGCCACGCAGAAATGCCAGTTCTGTTTGTGTACGGGCATGTTCCATCTCGCGCTCTCGCTTTTCCTGATCACGGCGACGGCCGAAAAGGAAGATGGCACCGGTTAGGGCCACGGCCATCGTCATCCCACCCAGAATGGAGCCCAACCAATAATTCCAGAACCTCATCACAAACTCTCCGGTAGACTCCTCGCCCAAGGAAGTGACAAAGAAGGTATACACCGTGAGCCCGCTTAATGCTGAGCATGCCCCGATAAGGATCATCACCCCAAGCGCATACAGCGGAAGAGAGACTAAGCCGTTCGTGCGGGGCCGAAGTAAAAAGTAGTGGTGGGTATAAGTAGCAGCAGCCTGCCAGAAGGTAAGAATTCCGGAAATAATCAAATTAGGGCCGGCAAATATTTCCGGAGAAAAAATTACGTGCCAGAATACCCCGTACAGACACCAGAACGCGAGGTCCGCCCAGGGTCCGCGCCGCAGTACATAAGGAAAGGCAGGTGTTCCGGTATTGATGGTTATTGATTTATCCACGCTCCAAGGTAAGCATCCCGGTGCCCTTAATAGGTCCTCCTTTATGGTTTCAGCTTTTTGCTTGACGAATGCCCGCAAAAACTTGATAAACGGAAAAGTAACCACTCATCAACCCATTGCGGGCATTCGACAAGTGAATTTTGATGGTGGATTGACTCCCTGCTTCTTGCGAGTAATTAATCAGCACCAACCACCAAGTCATGCGTTACCTCACCTTGCTCCTTCTACTTTTTGTCTGCACCTGCGGCCGCGCCCAGTGCGAACAACAATCCGTCCTACAGACCGAAGCCCGCACCGCCTACCTAAAAAATGACCTGGCGGCCTGGGATAAAGTACTCTCCGCCGCCAGAGCCACTCCTGACAACCCAGAAAACCAATTACAGACTGCCCGCCTGGCCCTGGGGGCCCTGGGTGCTGCCATGGCAAACGAAAGTGACGACCACCTGAAAACATACCTCGACATCATGGAAGAAGCCCTCGACGAATTCTGGAAAAGCGATAAGAAAAACGCCGCAGCTAATGGTCTGTACAGCGCTTACCTCGGCATGGTCATCGCTCGATCTCCGATGAAGGGGATGCTCTACGGCAGCAAATCAAGTAAGTACGCCGCTAAAGGCGTCAGCTACGACCCAAAAAGCCAGGAAGCCCAATACTGTCTCGGCTCTAACCTGTTCTACACCCCCACCACCTGGGGCGGTGACCCAGACGAAGCCGTCGAACACCTCAAAAACGCCGCAGCGGCAGTGCCTACCGACCAGGCCGCCTGCGACTGGTTCCACCTCCAAACCCTTGCCCTCCTGGGCCAGGCCCAGGCAAAAACCGGCGACACCCAGGCCGCCCGGCTGACCTATCTGCAGGCACTTAAGTTGGAACCGGAATTTGGGTACGTGAAGCAGGTTTTACTGCCGGCATTGGACTAGGACTCGGGTATAGGGTTCAGCGCTTGCCTCCCCGCTTAGGCACGGAGTGCCGCCTCCCGTAGCGAGGGGTAAACGCAGGACCGCAGGTCCAAGTGCAGCCCCTCGTTTTCGTTGTTTGTCCAAGTCGTTGCACCCTCTTTTTGTGCCCCCCCAACGCCCCAAACACATCACCTCAGCTCCGCCAAAAAACACCACCATGAAACACAACCACTGCCTACTAACCCTGCTACTAATCTCCCTGGCCAGCACCTGCGGCCGCGCCCAAATCACCATCAGTGGCATCGTCCAGAGCCAGGCGGACGAGCTGGCGCTGCCCGGTGCCTACGTTTATCCGAAAAATGATCCGGGGAAGGTAACCACCACCAGCACCGAGGGATATTTCACGCTCCAGTTGGCGACAGCAGATACGATACTGGTGAGTTTTTTGGGCTTCAAGGCCTTGAGCCAGTACGTCGCCAAATCCGATTCGGGGCTGGTGTTAAACCTATTCCCCACTGCAGCCGCTTCGATGGATGCGGTAACCGTTCGGGCCAGGAAGATCCCCAGCGGGGAACTGGCCAGCACCCAGATCAGCCAAATGGACATTTACCTGAACCCGGCCGCCAACGCCGATCCGCTCCTTGCCGTGAACACCCTCCCGGCCGCCACCAATGTAGACGAAACCGCCAACGTTTCCCTTCGTGGAAGCCCTGCGGCAGCCACCGGCGTTTACCTCAACGAAGTGCCCATTCGTTCAGCCGTTCGCCTCGACCAGAGCAATGGCGTTGGGCAATTCAGCATTTTTGGTCAGATTCCGCTAGATGCCGTTCGCATCTACGCCAGCTCGCCGCCGGTTAACTTTTCACAAACCAGTGCGGGCGCGGTGGCCCTGTACACCAGCAAAACACTGCCTACTGAACGCACTTCAGGTATCTCGCTAAACCTGGCAGGAGCGGGGCTCTCCCATGCCCGTCCGTTGGGCAAAAAGAGCGGCGTCCGGGCCTTCGTCAATTTCACCAACCTGGACGCCTTTCGCCTCCTCAACCGGGAAGGGTTACCGGAGTTAAAAGCCTCCAATGGATTCGATGCGGCGGTACAGTTTGTACACCAATTCGATAAAAACTCCACCCTCCAATTGTTCTATCTGGGCTTCAATGAGCGTTTCCGGTTCGAAACCTCCACCCCTTACTACACCGGTGATTTCGAACAACAGAAACCCCGACACCTTGCCATCCTGAATTGGCAACTGAACCGGGGAGATTGGTCTTGGGCCCTCAACCAATCGGTCGATTGGGAAAACGCCGAATACCGACTGGGGAACAGCCTGACGGCACCGAGGCGACTCACCGGACATCTTGCGGCGCACGGTCAGTACAGTAAGCCAGGAATAAAGCTTCTAACCGGTAGTACCTGGAATGTGTATGCTGACCGGGTGAAGGGGCAGTTCCCCCTTTCGGACTACGGCCTTCGCCCGGAGGACCCGACGGGGAGTTTTACGGAAGACACCGACCACCAACTGGCCGAAGCCTACGCCTACACCCAGCTGCGGCTTGGTGAGCAATGGCTGGCCGGATTTGGTGTCAAGCCATTGTACCGGCCAATGGCTGGCGAAATGAAGTACACCGTGCAGGCATCGGTAAAATACCGAGTGGGCAACTGGCACCGGTTCAACCTTGGAGGCGGAACGTTCTCTCAGTTTCTTTCTCCCGGCCCGGACATCCGCGAATGGCAGTGGCTGGAACTTCGTCAGGTGGCGTTGGAGTACACTTATGAACGGCGTTTTTGGCAGGTCGAAGCGGCGATTTTCAGCAAGCAGGAACGTTACGAGCAGCTTCCTGACCTTGACGTCTCGGGCATGGAGGGACGGGTGACCTTCGATGATAAAAGTCTCCGGGCCTGGGCAAGTTTGGCCTTGGTAAAGAGTCGTTCCGCGGAAGGCAACGTTCCTTCCCGGCGTGACCTCCCTTTTTTGGCGCGGGCGCAGGTGCAAAAAGAGTTGGGGGGCAATATAAACGTCGGCCTGGCTACCACCTGGCGCAAGGGAACCTACTTTCTACCCGTGATTGGCCAAACACCTCTTCCGGGAACGGACGGCTGGCAAGCACCGGTATTTGCCGAACCCACCGCCGGGCAGCGGTACCCGAACTACCGGCGTATTGATCTGTCTACCTCCAAAATTCTCCCACTTGGTGAAGGCCAGCTCATCCTTTACCTCAGTGTTAATAATTTGCTCAATACGGAGAACATCCGCAACTATACTTATGACGCCACGTATTTGGAACGATCGAATGAGGTGTTCTCCCGCCGGATCGTTTTTGTGGGCGGGGTTTATAACTGGTAGTGGGTAGCGGGTAGCGGGTAGCGGGTAGCGGGTAGTAAAGTTTAAAAATAAATAATTTAAAACAAATTAAAAGTAAATTGTTTGCAACTATGCGGTGCAACACCTAGATTTAGCCCAACCAAACCACCTACTATACTATGGTACCTACTAATTTCTGGGTTAATTTCCTGATTGCCCTGGTTCCCCTTGCCATCGGATCAATTTACTATGGCCCACTATTCGGTAAATTATGGCAGCGCGAAGCTGGCGTAACTGAAGAGCAGATGCAGAACGCCAATATGCTGAAGATTTTCGGCCTGACGTATTTGTACAGCTTCCTATTCGCCACCTTCCTTCCACTAGTGGTCGTACACCAGACCGGTCTTTCCGGCCTGTTTGGCATGCTACCCGAATGGGCGGAAAGCGGTAGTGCGCTGTGGCAAGACCTGAACCAGCTGGACGAAAAATGGGGCATGTATTCCCGTCATCTTCACTTTGGCCATGGAGCGCTGCACGGTGCGATGGGTGCGCTCTTCATCGTAGCACCGGCCATCTGTATCAATGGTTTATTCGAGCGTAAAAGCTGGAAGTACATGCTGATCCACGTGGGCTACTGGGTAATCGTTATGGCGGTTATGGGTGGCCTGGTCTGCCAATTCCTGGACTGGCCATTACCTTTATAGCATGCAATACCGCTATGGCGCGTATTCCCGCGCACAGCGGATGGCCATACTTTTTCTGGTTTTAGTGACGACCGCCGGCTTTTGGTTGGCGGGAGGGCTGTTCTTGCCAGGCCCGTCGAAGCAGCTGATGGTCAAAGCAGCGGCCGGTCTACGAAACGAGCGGGCGGAGGCGGATGCCAAAAACTTCCGTCCTCCGCCCGCCTCCTTTGCTTTTGACCCCAATACGGTGTCTGCGGAGGAATTGGTCAGCCTGGGGCTGAGCGAGAAACAGGCGGCGAGTTGGCTAAAATTCCGGGGGTACCGCGGCAATGCTTTCCGGACCCCGAAAGACATCGGGAAGTTGTACGTTTTGAGCGAAGAAGATAAGGCAAGACTGATCCCTCTGGCCTACGTCCGGGAAAAGAAAGGGGGCGTCGTCGATAAAGCGCGAAAGGTGCAGGGGTTTGTTTTTGACCCCAACACCGTTGCCGTAGCTGACCTAGAGCGGCTGGGCCTGAGCCCTAAACAAGCCGCCGCTTTCGTCAAGTACCGGAGCAGCGCTAAATACGGACGGGCCTTCCGAAAACCGGAAGACCTGCGCCGGCTGGGGACGCTGTCGGACAAGCAGAAGGAGCATTTGATCAAGTATGCCGAGATCCCGCAAGAAGCATCCTCCCCAAATGCTGCGCCCCAACGGTTTCGGTTTGATCCGAACACCATTTCGGCCGACAGCTTTGCCCTACTTGGCTTTCCGGCATGGCAAGCAAAATCATTGTTACGATATCGGGGGGACCGACCGATCACCTTTCGCCGACCGACCGATCTGCGGCGGGTGAACTCCTTAGATTCTGCTTTGATTGAGGCCGTACTCCCGTTGATTGACATTGCCCTTCCACCCTACACTGCACCTGCGTCCGCGCCTGATGCTACTGCCAGTCCGGCAACTTACACCTACCAACCAAAACCTCCCCCACCTCCACCAGCAAGTTTCGACATCAACACTTCGGACACTTCCGCCTGGCAATCCCTTCCCGGTATTGGCAGCTACCGCGCCAAACGCATCGTCCGTTTTCGGGACGCCCTCGGAGGCTTTTATTCTGTGGACCAGGTAGCCACTACCCGAGGGCTCCCCGATAGTACCTTCGCAGTCATTGTTGTTTTCCTGAAAGCAAGCCCGGTTTACCGTCCGCTCGTCATCAACCGCGTCAGTTACGAAACGCTAAAAAGGCACCCCTATATCAACAGAAACCTGGCCAATTCTATCGTCCGCAACCGAGAGAAGGCCGGGCGTTTCAACGGCCCGGAAGACCTCAAACGGCTACGGCTGATCAAAGCATCGGACCTGCCTCGTCTGCTCCCCTATTTCACCTTCGAATAAATGAATTACCCGCCAGTACCAGCTTTTTAGTTCGGCGTAGTACACATCATTACCAAATCCGGTAGTCAGCAATTGTGGTTGCCCCGAAGTGTTCCTATGTTTATACCTTCACAAGCAAACCAACAGGACCGATGGCACTACCACTATTTCCCAATGTAAAATCGCTCTTTTTTGCGGCCATTTTTCTGCCTCTCGCTGGTCCATCCTTTGCCCAGAACCAACCCAACATCATTTGGTTGATGGCAGAAGACATCAGCACCGATCTGGCATGCTACGGCATGCAGGCGGTGCAAACCCCCAACCTCGACGCCATGGCCGCGCGAGGCGTCCGCTTCGACAACTGCTTCGTCACTAATCCGATCTGCTCCCCCAGCCGATCGGCCATGATGGTGGGCAGTCACCAGATCAAGACCAATACCCATCATCACCGCAGCAACCGGGAAATACCGCTTGATGGAAGTTTTAAACCCTTCACTTACTGGTTAAGAAACGAAGGATACACCACTATTCTCGGACATCATGGGGTACGGGGAAAAGGCCGGAAAACGGACGTAAACTTCAAGCACACCAAAATTGGGCCGTGGGATGGAAAAACGCAATTCGGCCTCTTCGATAAACTCGACACCTTTACCGTTAAAGACCAACCATTTTTCGCGCAAATCCAGCTCAACGTAACCCATCGTGGAGGATGGTGGGACGATGTGCGCGCGCAGTCCAAGCACCCCGTTGACCCCGCTAAGGTCGTCTTACCCGATTACATGGCCGACCATCCGGCCATCCGGCTTGATTGGGCCAAGTACCTCGATCAAATGGAGTACGCCGATGATGAGGTGGGGATGATCTTTGCAGAATTGGAGGCAAAAGGGATGGCGGAGCATACCATCGTCATCTTCATTGGCGACAATGGCCGGTGCAATATTCGTGGCAAGGGCTATCTGCACGATGCAGGTCTGCATATTCCACTGATTGTCTATTCTCCCTACGGCAACCTTGGGGCAAAGATCCGCAAGGACGTAGTGAGTGCTACCGACATCACCGCAACCATACTTGACCTTGCTGGTATAAAAGTGCCAAAGTACATGACGGGCGCTCCTATCTTTGACGCCTCCTTCGACCGGAAGTACACCTACGCCGGGCGAGACTTATGGGATGAAGTGGAAGAACAATCGCGCGCCCTTACTTCCGGAAAATGGAAGTACATCCGCAATGACAAACCTGACGTGCCTTTTGATGCCGAGCAAGCTTACCTGGAGTTCTATCGTCCGGCCGTTCACGTAATGCGCACCTTACGTGAGGAGGGTAAATTGAACGAACATCAACTGCCCTTTTTCCTTCCCCAAAAGCCCGCAGAAGAACTGTACGATCTGGAAAAAGACCCACAAGAACTGGTTAACCTGATCAATGACGAAGCCTATGCCCGGACGCTGAAAAAATTAAGGAAGAAGACCCGTAAATACGATAGGAAGATGAAACCGGTGAGTGATGTCTATAAACCTACGCACGCCATTTCAGTAGACGTTTTAGAATGGGTAAAGCGGGAAAAACCGGAGGTGTATCAAAAAATGCAGGAGGGGGTGGAAGTTGGTTTCCACCTTATGGTGGAGGCTTACAAAAAAAGCCTTGCTGAATGAGGGTAAAAGACCAATTTATAATAGACTCGGTCACTCCAGGTGATTTTTGCGAAAGGTGGTAAATAGCAGAGTAAAGTCCCCTCGCACTTGATCTGGAATGACCGAGCACTAGTGCTTTGTCAGGTCGATTCTGTCGCATTAAATGCTGGTGAATTTTGCCTGCGGGCAAGGCGCTTGAACCGGAGTTTAGCCGTAGCTAAATGAGGATTCAAGCAACGCAGCCAGCGGGTAAAAGACGCCGCAG
>JBGCFZ010000303.1:0-8555 GCA_045110355.1 Lewinella sp.
GGAACTGAAGGCGCAGGGCGTGTACGAAAACACCCTGATCATCTTTACCAGCGATAATGGCCCGACTTATGCCGGAGGCGCGGATACAAAATTCTTCAATAGCGCTGAGCCTTTCCAGACGGAGTATGACCGCATCAAAGGACACGTCTACGAAGGCGGTATCCGGGTGCCGATGATCACGCACTGGCCCGCAACCATAGCGGCCAACGGGACGTCGTACCACATCTCAGCCTTTCAGGACGTGATGCCAACGCTGGCCGAAATTGCCGGTGTTCAACCTCCGGCCAACGACGGTATCAGCTTCCTGCCGGCCATGAAAGGGGAAACCCAGTCAGCACACGATTACCTCTACTGGGAATTCCCCGCCTATAAAGGCCAGCAGGCCGTACGGAAAGGTAACTGGAAAGCGATCCGGAAAAATATGCATGATGGTAACCTCACGCTGGAGCTGTACGACTTGAGTAAGGATGTAAAAGAAGCCAACGATGTAGCGGCCGACAACCCGGAGATCGTAGCAGAAATGGAGGCCATCATGGTAAAGGAGCACATTCCTAGCGGAATCGAACGCTTTCAATTTGCAGTCCTGGGGGAGAAGGAGTAATTTATCGTCAATTAGGGCGCGGTCGCAGGTGCAGTATAGGCTTAAAGTAGCAAGCAGTAGAACACTGACTTCCAACCCGCCCGACGGGACCGATAACTTGACAACCCGACAACCAACCCGCCCGACGGCCCACGTAAAAAGATCTACGATCTTTACGCGTAGCCGTCCGACGGGACTGATAACTTGAAAACCGACAACTCGATGCAAAACAACGCCCATAAAGACATCCCTGGTAATCCTTCTACGGCCAAAAGCAGCAATGTTCGGTTGCGCGAGGCGGCCTCGCCTGAATCATTGCGCGTCTTAACGATGGAGCAATGGGAGTTCTGGCGGGCCAACGGTTACGTCGTGATCAAAAGCGCTGTTTCCCGGGAGCAAGCGGCGGCTACCGCCGCCTTCCTTTGGGAGTTTGAGGATAAATCCCCAGACGATCCCTCCACCTGGTACACTGCCCCACGTGCAGAGATGCAGATGAAGGAGCTTGCCGGCACCGGAATGGTCGAAGTCTATAATCACCAGCACCTTTGGAATAACCGGCAGATGCCCAAAGTCTATGATGCCTTTGTTGACGTCTGGGGAACTGAAAAGCTGTGGGTGACCATTGATCGGGCCAACCTCAATTTTCCCATCCGGCCAGGGTTCGAATACCGGGGCTTTATTCACTGGGACTACGACCCCGAAACCCGGCCGCAAAACGTCCAGGGCGTTCTGGCGCTTGCCGACCAGCTGGATACAGAGATGGGCGGCTTCCAGTGCATCCCCTGGCTCTACCGTAACTACGATACCTGGAAATTGACCCAGCCGGAAGATCGGGACCGTTTTAAGCCTGACGTCAGCGAACTAACGGATGAGCTGGTTAAAGTCCCGCTTGAAGCAGGAGATCTGCTCATCTTCAACAGCACGGAGCCCCATGGGATCCGTCCGAATAATTCAAAAGACAAGGTCCGTATCGCCCAGTACCTCTCCATGATGCCGGCCCAGGAAGAGAACAAGGAGCTGCGGCAATGGCGCATCAACTCCTGGCAGCACCGGATCGCTCCGGAAGGCTACGCCTTCCCCGGCGACCCACGGAACTGGGAACGCGACCGTTATGCTACCGCAGAACTGACCCCGCTTGGCCGCAAACTGCTGGGAGCTGAGGATTGGTAGTTATTGCTGAGAATGATTCTGTTGAAAGAGTCGACTGATCCATACCCCCCCGAATCCCAAAATAATTCCTCCGACCAATACCACCGCAAGTGGATTCAAGCGTCTGGCGGCCGCTAGTTCAAGGCCTGTTTCTGTCCCGTAATAGGTTAACCCCGCCCACAGATAGGGAGACTTCTCTACGTCGCGCATCGTTTTGTCATCAAGATAACTGAGCTGAGCCCGATGCAGGGCCATCCCCTTTGTTGCTCCCTGGCCAAGCGTCTGATAGAAATCACTGAGTACCCGTCCGCCAGCCCGGGCGTTTACGTTCCATAAGCTGGCGATAACACTGCCCGCACCTGCCTGAACGAAGCCCCTGCCCAGCCCTAAAACTCCCTCTCCTCTAGCCAGCTTGCCGATGTTCGTCTGGCAAGCACTGAGAACGACGAGGTCGGCACTTAAGTCCTGGTGGTAAACCTCCGGCAGGAACAATGGCTGGTCATAAAAAGCAATTAGTGGCGTTTCTGTGTCCGTAGAAGCAAAAGCATGGGTGCTTAGGTGAAGCACGTTGGCGGTACCTGCTTTTTCTCGAAATTGGGTAAGCGTGGCCGCTTCGTTCATAAACAGGTCAACCTGGTAAGTGGCTGTGACTTGTTGGAGTTCGTCTTCGCTGAAGGAGAGGGCGGGGTAGTCCATGGTCGCACTGCCATCGGCAAAGGGGGCAAAGGCCACCATTTGATCTTCCGTTGAATTGTTGGTGCGCTGCCGGGAGAGGATGCTGGCCGAATGACCGTAGGAAACGGGGTGTCGGCGGAGCAGATAGGGTAAATTACTTAGCGCATTGGCGTCGGAAACTACCTCCGTCAGTAAAGCGGGGAAGGGCAGATAGGTGAGTGGCCCGTCGGGGATAAGCAGTAAGGGCTGATGATCCGGTAAGGAAAGGGGACTAAGGAATACCTGATACGCCGCAAAGGCTGCCGCAGCATAACCGGCAGGATCATTTTGAATGTCGGTTGGTTTAGAGAAATAGTTGAGTAATTGAAGGGCCGTAGTCTGTAAACTATCACTATTACCGAGGTGATACGTTTTTAGCCCGGCTTCGTCCTGCTTCAGGGCGTAGGTCTGCTCAGGGCCAAAGAAGAAATGAACCAGTGTCTGATCAGTTGGCTGAAGGACGTCCGCATAAAAATCGTTGGAGTGGGGTACCACCACGTTTTCCGTCAGTGAGCGGTAGCGAGGGAACTGGTTGCGCAGTTGTTGGCGAAAGGTTGAAAGGTCGCTTTGCGCTGAGATGACTGCCTGCAGGGCCTGGGTACGGCCATCGTCACTGGCGTTGCCTAATGTCGACTGTGCGCTGGTAAATGACCTAGCCAGTAGCCTTTCCCGCTGGCGCAAGGTATCAGGCAAGGCCCGAAGCGCATCACTCCCCAGGATGGATTCGTAGAGTAAAACAGCTTTGCTTTTTTCGAAGAAAAAGAAGGCGTCCTCTGGCCGGTCCAGCTCGTGGCAAAGGCGGATGGCTGCTTCGTAAAAGGTGGCCGTTTTCTCCCGCCAGAACAACTTGGATGCTTGCCCGCTTTGTTGTTGGCGAAGATCGTCGAGCAGAGCGTCACCCGTACGATAGAGCTGAGACAGTGCCCTGGCTTTCTCTGCTCCTTTACCTTCCACTGCATCCAGCGCCCGCGCCTGATCGATCAAATATAAAAACAGGTCTTTCTTATTGCTGGCGTATCGTAATTGAGCGATGGGAGGCGTCTCTAGAATGTTGGCCGGAGCATACTCAGGAAGTAAGATCGCCTGTGCACGCTGGTGGGCTGCGGCAGCTTTAGCCGGGTAACCACGTGCCAGCCACAAGGAACCCTGGTGGTCTTCAACCTGGGCGAGGTACTGCGGAATATTGGCCCGTTGGGCCGCCGCTTTCCCTTTAGCCAGCGCCCGATCCGCTCCAATAAAATCACCCATCCGAGTCCGCATATCTCCAAGGTTATTGGCAGCAATCGCTTGGTTCTGATCATCTCCATAAGCTGCATACTCCTGAATAATAATGGCGTAGGCGGCTTCCGCTGCTTTATAGTCGTTGAGCTTGTTGTAAACCGAAGCCAGGTCTGCTTTCGCCGTTAGACGAAACTCGTCAACGTAGTCACCGTCCTTTTCAGCCTGATCGTATTGGGCGATGGCTTTTTTCAACTCAGTCAGTGCCTCTGGCAGCAAAACTTGTTCAAGGAGAATGCCTCCCAGTGCCGAATAACAGTCGGCTTGAATTTTGGCCATGTAATCAAGGCCCTTGTGCTCGGGGGCTTGTGTAATACCCAGGGCTAGTTTGATCTGATCCTTGGCGATTTCAAAATCTCCGGTTCCTGCAATGGCTTCGCCTAATTTCAGGTGGGTGTAGGGGACGCGCCAACGTTGGGTGGTGGGCAAGTCTAAGGTCGTGTAAATAACCAATGCTCGTTCATAGAATGAACGAGCATCGGCAAAGTCAGAACGGTTGAAAAGCGCCGCTCCGGCGTTGAAGTTAGATTTTCCCAGGTTCAAATTCAGGCTGTCGGCAAAGAGGACCTCCCGAGCAGCAGCCGCTAGCTGGGTATAGTGCACGGCGCTGTCCCAGTGCGCTTCAACAATGAACGTTGTGCCAGCCTTGTGATAGGCTGCAGCTTGGTCAATACTGTCAGTCCGGGTTTGTGCCCTGACGCCCGTAGTAAACTGAAGTAAAAGGAAAAAGGAGAGGCAAGCGCCTAATAGCGAATTAGTTTTTGCGTCCATACGTAGTTTTGTCCACCGATTTGCAGTAGGTATAAACCTGCCGGCAGGTCAGGTAAGGTAATGCTTTGTTGCTCATTGGGCGACCAGGAGCGGGAGGAGAACCGGCTGAGCTCCCGGCCATCTGCACCAAGCAGGCGGATGGTAGCGGCCTCGCGCGGAGCAAGTGAAGTGATGGTCAACCCCTGTCGGAAGGGATTCGGAAATACCTGGAAGCCTTCATCAGCAGGTAGCGTGCCGGAGGAGGTGCCAACGATACAAACATAATCGTAGGTTAGTAACCAACCGTTTTGAGCAGCGTCCGTTAAATCCGAATTAGGGGCACTATTCAAAAGACAGTCCTTTACCGTGTAGTAGTCATAAGCATCCGGACCTCGTTCGTCCTCATAATATTTCATGATCTTGGCAACACCGGCAGTGACCATTGGTGTTGACATGGAGGTGCCCGATTTAAGTACGCGAAGCACACCCGTCCAGGAGGGCGCGGCGCTGAATATGTCGACGCCAGGAGCAAGAATATCGACGAAGCCGGGGGAGAAATTAGAAAAGTTGGCCCTGGCCACGCCGAGTTCGGCATTTGGGTCAACCACGGTTGCCCCTACGGTGATGATGTTGCTGTCGGGATAGCAGGCGGGGTATTGAACGAGTGTATCCAGGTCAATGCCGTCATTGCCGGCCGCGCTAATGATCAGGATGTCCCGCATGCGGGCCGTATCGATGGCATTGCCCAGGATCTTACTGGAATCACCGAAGAAGCCCCAACTGTCGTTGATAATGTCAATGTCATCAAGGGAAGACTGAAAGGTGGCACAGATGACGTCAAACAGCGAAGATACCCCGTTGTTATCGTGTGTTTTGTAGGCTACAAACTCGTAAGTCCGGTTGAAGCCATACTTGTTCAGGCTGTCGGCGATGATGCCAGCAACGTGGGTACCGTGGCCATTATCGTCGAAGGGGTTGTTATTGTTGTCTACGTAATTCCATCCGATGGGGTCGTTAGGCAGGCAATTAAGAAGGTCATCTTCCATTCCTGTCTGGTTCTCTTCCCGAATCTTTACGTAGGGTTTTATACCGTCGTATTGGTAATCAATGCCGGTGTCCATGATGGCAATACGCAATGGGTTTGCGGCTGAATTACCAATGCCGCTTAGGTCACTGGCGGCCAGAGGAGCATTGGTGATCGGTTGAGCCGGCACTGGCTCGGTATTGGTCAGGTAGTTCAAGTCGACGCCATCTACCATTGTTTTGCTTTTGGCCTTGATGATGTTACTCAGGATGCCCGTAGTCCCGGTGGCTTCCTCCTGCTCGCCCCCCTGGGCCTGAAACAGGGCACCGTCTATTTCCCACAGCTCCACAAAGTCGCAGGCACAGGAATCTATCAGTCTTGCACCAAACTCATCCCGCAAGGAGTCAATATAGCTTTCACGGGTACCACCTTCGAACTGAATCACCAGCTGATTAGGTACATAAGCCCAGTTGGCACTGTCGACCGCAAAATCATAGCCTTCCTCACGGAGGTAATTGCCGAAGACGTCAGGTTTGGTTTGTGGCGGTCCGTCGTAAAAGCCAATATCATCGAGTAACCAGAAGTAACTGCGGCCGCTGAAGACAAATTCTACGGTCATGTTGTTTCTGCCGGCAAGTTCGTTGGTAAGGTTCACCATTACGGTATCGTAAGGGCCCGTTTCAACGCCAGGTTTCAGGTTGGCACTCAGGTCAATGGTGCGTCGTAACTGACCATCTTCTCGTACTTCGATGGTGGCGCTGCCTCCATCGTTTTGGCGGTAATACTGGTGAAAACCCAGCCATACGTCCTGTCCGGCGGGGAATTCGAGGAAAGGAGACTTGAAGCGAGTGACCTCTTCACCTTCTGCTCCAAGCAGAATTAAAGCATTTTGGCCAGATGTAGAACGGATGGGGCCCCGGTTACCCCAGAATGGAGTGGCGGAGGCGCTACCATCTACGGTGAAATCAAAGCGCCCCTCGTCATCGTTCCAGTCAGCAAAGGCCGTACCTTCAAAGGTAATCAGATCGCCAATGAGGTTCTGGGCGCGGCCGCAGGTGCAAAGTGTAAGGATTAAAAGCAGGGTAGGGAGGAAAGAACGTTTCATGGTGTCGATTTTTTTTAAGTTGCAGGTTTCAAGTTTCAAGTTGCAGGTTTCAAGTTGCAGGTTTCAAGACGGGCAAACCTGCAACCTGCATCTACTCCACCAATTGCAACATCTCCCCAACCCTTACCCCAAAGTCCGGATTATCTGAAGAAATTTTTTGCAGCTCGGCTTTAGCCCGCTGGTCTCCGGCCTTGAAGTAGGCCAGGGCGAGGTAGAATTGTCCGTCGTCTTTAAAGGTGCTGCTGCCGTTGGCGAGTTCGGTGAAGATGGCACGGGCTTCGGCATCCCGGTTGGTTTCCAGCGCGGTTATGCCGAAGGCCAATCGGGCTTCGTTATCGTCGGGGTTTTGCTGGAGGTAAAGGATCAGTTGGTCATGGGCCTTGGCGTAATCGCCCGCATTGAAGGCTTGCTGGGCGGCGGTAGCCGCCGCGGAGGCGGCATCGCTTTTTTCGGTAAGGTAGAGCGGGGCATACTGCGCAAATTGCTCGTAAGGTTCAGCGCCGGTAAACGGATTCCAGATCAGCAACACGAGGGCTACTGCGGCAGCAATGCCCGCAGCCGGGAGCCAGCGCTTCCAGTTCAAGGTCCGGACTTTCGCGGACTGATTAACCTTGCCCTTTTCCTTTGCTCCTTTTTTACCTTCCCCCTGCACCTGCGTCCGCGCCTCCTGCCCTGCCTTATCGCGTTGAGCTGAGGGAAAATGCTGGTTAGCCAGCTCGGCCATTTGTGCTTCCAGGTCGGGCAAAGCAGCTTCGGTCCGAAGAAAGGTGAGTTCCTCCTTCCGCCGCTGCAGCTCTGCCGCAAGCGTCGGTTCGGCCACCAGCCGTTCCTCGAATGCCGCCAACTCCGGCGGACTTAAATCTGCCGCCAGATAACGGCTGATCAAAATGTCATTTTCTTCTTGCATCACGATATCACCTGTGTTTCGGATAATGGTGCAATAGTTGTAAGTAGTCAAAACTCATCGGTCTGCCACAAACAAACTATTACCATAAACTAAAACCTAATTAACTAAAAACGCTCGTACAGCGTCCGCCACCGTTTTCCGCAGGCATGTCGCCTTCGGTACACCGTATTGGCCTCGGCCATATCCAACTCGGCCGCAATAGTTGCTGCCGGCAAACCCTTTGCCAGCAATTGTAATAACCGCTGACATAATTCACTCAACTCCGCAAAGGCCGCTTTCATGTTTCGCTGGCGAATGCCTTCTTCTTCTACGGCCTCCAGCAGGTCGTGTACGTTGCCTTCATCTTCAGATGGCAAGGGGAGTGCATCTCTTACCTCTGCCGACCGCTTTTTTTTGCGCAGCGCGTATAACCACTTATTCTGACAAATCCGGAACAGCAAAGCACCAATTGGGCAGGTAAGGACAAAGTCAGGGTCGTTCGCCTTTTGGTGCAAGGCAATTACCCCCTCCTGGAAGAGGTCTTTAGCATCAGCCACGCTGCCACTGTTCTTCGTAATCCAGCTGGTAACGGTCGCTGCATTATCAGCATAAACTCGGTTGAGTACCGAAAAATCTCCCTTCCGAAGGGCAAGAATTAGCGCATG
This sequence comes from Lewinella sp., assembly GCA_045110355.1. Taxonomy (GTDB): domain Bacteria; phylum Bacteroidota; class Bacteroidia; order Chitinophagales; family Saprospiraceae; genus Neolewinella. The sequence continues at coordinate 8,152 of JBGCFZ010000303.1, forward strand.
GTCTGCATGTGGTGCCATAGAAAGACAATGATACGGATTTGAGCCATAAGTGCTTGTGCCACGTCAGTTTAAAATTAAGATACTAAGCAGAGATGTCACAATTGGTGATAGTAGCTATTGTAAGTAGTATAAGAGGGCATTTATGGATGGTAAAATTTACCAAAAATCTTGTTCCAACTTCAATAGTGCTTCCTTTTGAAGGTGAAAAACAGAAAAATGTAATCAAAATAATACAAATATTAAATTTTGAAACCAAATTAGTAATGTTTTTCGTATATTTGCATCACTGAAACCTGAAACCTGAAACCTGAAACCTGAAACCTGAAACCTGAAACCTGAAACCTGAAACCTGAAACCTGAAACCTGAAACCTGAAACCTGAAACCTGAAACCTGAAACCTGAAA
>JBGCFZ010000304.1:0-4807 GCA_045110355.1 Lewinella sp.
CCCACGAGATCGTAACACCCCACCTGCTCCGCCGACTATCGCGAACCTACCCGCAGCCCCGGTAAAAATACCGAACCGGCACCCGCGGGAATGGGTCCCGACGGTAAGCCCGGTACTACCCACTAAGGCAGAGAAAAAGACTGGGCTGATGGACTGGATTCGGGGGCGGTTTAAATAGAGACTGCTAGTGGGTGAGTTCATAATTATCTGGCCGTTTAGTCCGCAGGATTTTCGTGCCGTGGCAAGGCGCTGAAACCGGATTTTAGCCATAGCTAAATGAGGATTTCAGCAACGAAGTCACGGTGCAAAAAGCCAAGGAATAATGATCGAGTATTTATGAACTCGACCACTAGTGGAAGAGATCGAAAAATCTTTCAGGTATTAGCCGTCAGACACACTTTTGTCCGGCTTCGCCAGGTAAAAAGAATTTGGCGGACGGCCGGAGTGCCGGTCCAACAGTAGCGCACAAGACAGCCTTATTCGCCACTTGAGCAGCAGTCTGTTTCCGTATACTGAACCCCGAATCCTGAGCACTAAACCCTGATAATTGAACCCTAATAGTTATCCTGGTACCATTCATCGTACCCCTCTACCGTACGTGCCTTGAGCACTTCCCGGTAGTTACTTTGGGACACCGCGTAGATTTTGTAATCGTACTTTCCAGCGTCAAGGAATTCCTTTTCTCTTTTGAGGGCGTTGTCGACGTAAGCTTTAGCGATTTCTCCGGACTTAAGTCGGCGGACGACCAGCACCGGTGTCTTGTTGTCGGCACCCAGGTATACGTTGGTTGTGCGCAAACGGTCGGTCTTATTGTATTTTGCGTTGAATCCGCTAACCTTGATTTTAGCCTCGTTCAGGTTGGTCTCAAAATTGTTGAATACAATCAGGATATAATGTAACTCCTTCATCGTTTCTTTGAAACTACCTCCTGCGCCACCATTGGCCTGTCCGGGGATGCGGGCACCACTTTCGCCTAACAGGCGCAGGATTTCTCTGGCGCGGGACTGCTCCGGAGTGTTCTCAAACTGAGAAACTACCTGGCGCAGGGCGTTGATATAGGCCTGCCGTCCCTGAGTATTGCCCGTAGTCATGGCAAGCAACAGGGCATAACGTGCCTTTAGCGGATGTTTGCCGAGTAAGGTCGCCCGTCCCTTGACGGCCATTTCGTGCGCCGTTTTGTAGTCACCGTCCTCGAAAGCTTTGTAGGCCTTTTCGTACTCGAAGGTTTCGGAATTTTCCTTTGCCATCAACTTAGCGGCATAACCAGGTTCATTCGCCAGCTTCTCGAATTTGGATCCGGGGTAACGGTTTTGTAGCTGGCGGGCAATTACCTGTGCTTTATCCATCCGCCCTTCCTCCTTGTGGATGACGTATTGGTAATACCAACTCTCTGCTTCACCGTTGGACCCCGGGAAGCGGGTATTCAGCGTTTCGAAAGCCTCAATGGCTTTATCATTGTTTTCCAACTGATCCCGGTATTCTCTTCCGAGGTTGAACCAGTTGTTGGACTGCTGAATCTTCATCGTGGAAAGGTCTTCTTCAGTAGTCGGAATACCTTCAAGTAGTTTTTTGATCTCGTCTTCGGTCACCATTTTTACTTCTTCCGGTTCGGCGGTGCCACTATCTCCCGGATCGTCGAAGATGGCTTCGGTATTGCGACTGCGCCGCCAATTGTCCGTTAAGTCACGGTCACCCCACTGTCGTTCGAAATCACGCTTACCTCGTTTTACGGTTTGTGGGTTGTAGGCGAAAAAGTCGCTTTTATTGGAGACAGCGGCACCACGTGGACGGGAACTACCGGCGTCTGCTACCGGATTAACTGGCCGGGCAGCCTCTGCACGACGACGCTCGAAAAGGTCCGTTGCCCACTGCTGCCGTGAGGCCTCGGGCAGCATACCGATGCGAAGGAGACTGTCTTTTAACTGAATATCGGTCAGCGCTTCAGCAATACCGGAAAGCTGATCCCGGCGCTCGATGACCAGATCGTAACGAAGGTCGCCTTTATCCATTACGGTGAGGGTGGTATCGTAATACAGCTTTGCCGGAAGGTAGTCGCTCTGGTCATAGGCAAGGTCACCAAGCAGCTTATATGCCTCGGTGCGCTGAACGGGGCCGGCAGATGGGCTGGCAAGTGCCTGCTGCAAGTAAGCTGTGCCTCCGGCGTTATCTCCACTACGCAGGGAAACGGCCGCCATGGAAAATAGAATTTGGCTTTCGTAAGGAAGGTTCTTGTCTTCCTTTGCCATCCGTCCCAACTTTTTCAGGGCGTCTGCGGCAGAACCCGAACCGCTAAGGAAAGCGTTTTGTGCGAGATTGAGGCGCGCACCCAGTTCAAGCTCGTAGTTGGGGCGGGCGGCAATGGTCTTTTCGAACGCGGAAGCAGCACCAGAAGGCTGACCAAGCTCTTGATAAAGTTGCCCGGCAATGTAGTAAAAGCGGGCGCGTTCGTTTCGTTCTTTGGCCACTTCTGCGGCTTCTTCAAGGTAGGCGACCGCCTGTTCTTTTTCGTCTTGCTCAAGGTAAAGGAAGGCTTGCACGGCCATCGCTTTGCGCCGAATGTCGGGGAAGGTTCCCCGGTTGTTACGCATGTCTTCAAGTATGATCTGGGCCTGGTCAAAAGCATCTCGTTTGATCAATGTCCAAGCTAACCACAAGCGACCTTCCTGAAAAGCAGGGCGGTGTTTTGCGATGTAGTTGTCGGGCTTTTTGCCGTAGGCTTCCCCATCAGTGCCAAGGTCGGAAGTCATGTTGAAAATGGAGATCATGCCCACAGGGCCAAGGTTTTCTTCCTGCTCTTGTTCCGGTTCGTTCTCCAGGCCAGCTACAGCAGAGGTGTCCGTACGGGTACGGGGAGGAAGCTTAATACCGCGCTTACGAGCCCGAATACGCTCTTTACGTTCCTTATCGCGTGCTTTCTTACGCGCTTTGGCTGCTTTAGCCCGTTCCTTTTGCAGTTTGTCTCTTTCTTTTGCGGCCTCCTTACGGGCCCGTAGGCGGTCTTTACGTTCCTGGGCAGGATTCGACTCTACTTTGCGGCGGCTTACATAGGCTTCTTCTTCCGGCTCATCAGCAGCACCCTTTCTTTTTTTGGCCTTTTTGCGCTTTGGGCGGGGGCGAAACTCGTTCACCAGAAACCTTAAAGTTTTCTCCGCACTCTCATAATCCTGTTTTACCAGCTGTGCCTGCCCCACAATCAAATAGCTGTCGTCTACCCAGTTGCTATAAGGGTGTTTTTTAACCACGATGGCCACTTTCTCTATGGCAACGTCAAGGTCAGTTGCTACCGCACTCGTGTTCTGGAGTTCCAGAAAAGGGAACATTTTAAGCCGCTGGGTATAATTGTCAACGTGTTGATTGTCGATACTCAACAGGGTTTCAGTCATGAGCTCCTTGGCGTTGAAATAGCCATTGTAGTGGGAATTCATATTGTGCCAGAGCTTACCAAGCGCGCTTTGCTCGTCGCGGCGTTTGGTAGAGGCGCAGCTGGAAACAGCAATTTGAAAGGCCAGCAACAAGAGGAGAAATCGGGTAAGCTTGATCAAAACGAGACTACTTTTATACGGATTTTTCTGGTCGGGGAGCACCAGAAAACAAAATCATTGGGATGCGTAGCGAAAGGAGCCGTTATCTTTGTTGCCCCTTAAGAGGACGCAAAGGTAAGCATCCTCACTTTGCCGCATCTGATTTGAAACGTTGAGTGTCAGGCACAAAGTGTAAGGTTAACAGAGAAAAAATAATCCCTTCCCTATGGAAGAATCAAAGGTCCGCCAGAGTTGGTGGCAACGCTTCAAGGCAAACAGTAAGGACGAATATCAGCTGGTGATCCGGGATGTAAAGAGCTACCGTGAGGTCAGTTCCTATAACCTTACGCCATTAAATATCTACGTAGCACTATCCGCAGCCATCTTCCTGGTGGCAGTATTGGTGTTTTTACTCATTGCTTATACGCCCCTGCGTCAGTACATCCCTGGCTACGGAGATATCGTGCAACGCCAGGAAATGAATGAAATGGAAAACATTCTGGATGAGATGACCAAGCGGTTGGATGCCCAGAGTTTATACATCGAAAACTTGAACCGAAACATCCATGGAGAAGTAGTCACCAGTGCGGACATGGAAACGGATACAACTTCGATTGACCCCCTGGATGCCACCCCTGCGCCACTGGCCGAAGAAGAAGTTCGTTTGCGACGGGAAATGGCACTGGAGCGGGTTGGGCAGAGTAGTCGGCAAGGCGGAAGCCTTGCGCCTTCACCGGGTAGTGTGGACGTTCCCCTGGCGCAGTTGTTTTTTGTTGCGCCGGTCAACGGTGAAATAAGTGCCGGGTACAACCCCGCCGAAAGCCACCTGGGGGTCGACATCCTCGCACCGCAAAACACGGCCATTAAGGCTGTCCGCGACGGAGTGGTCTTCATCAGTGAATTCACCAGCTCAAATGGCAACGTCATCGGCCTTCAGCACGATAACAACCTCGTCACCTTCTACAAGCACAATTCGCAACTCCTCAAGCAAGTCGGTGATCGCGTCAAAGCAGGAGAGGCCATTGCCATCATCGGGAATACCGGGAAATTATCAACCGGCCCGCACCTCCATTTTGAGCTTTGGCACGAGGGAAGTGTAGTGGACCCTACGGAGTACCTTCGGTTTTAACGGCATGGTTTTAAGACACTAGTGGGTGAATTCACAATTACTTGACCGTTATTCCTTGCCTTTTAGCACCGTGACTTCGTTGCTGAAATCCTCATTTAGCTATGGCTAAAATCCGGTTTCAGCGCCTTGCCACGGCACGAAAATCCTGCGGACTAAA
>JBGCFZ010000305.1:0-7320 GCA_045110355.1 Lewinella sp.
GGCTGCGTCCAGGCGTTTTCCGCGACCGCGAATAACCGGGGGTAAACCATGTAGGTGAGCTTACTCCAATCGCTGATGGATTCGGTCCACAGGTTGGCCTGGATGCCTTTGATCAGGGCACCTTCTTCCGGCGTCAGATCATCAGGAACGATTTGATAGTTGTAGGCATCGGAGAGTAGCGAGCGGGAGTAGCCAAGGTTGGGTTCAAAATCGTCGTGGCCCTGTTTGAGGTCGAGGTAACAATACTTGCTGGGGGTCATGATGACTTCGTGACCCGCTTTTGCCGAGGCCAGTCCACCTTCTTCGCCGCGCCACGACATCACTACGGCATTCGGTGCCAGTCCACCCTCCAGAATCTCGTCCCAGCCAATCATCTTTTTACCCCGGGCGTTGATGATCTCCTCCATCCGACGGATGAAATAACTCTGTAATTCTCCTTCGTTTTTTAAGCCTTCCTCGCGCATTTTTCGTTGGGCATCGGGGTCAATTTTCCATTGCTCCTTATTACACTCGTCTCCGCCAATGTGGACGTAGTCGAAAGGGAACAGATCCATCACTTCATTCAGCATCGTTTCGGCGAATTGGTAGGTCTCGTCTTTGCCGGGGTTGATGGTGTTGTACCGAAAAACACCGCCCGTAGCCACGGCTGGGAGGGCTTTGACGCAGCCGATCTCCGGGTAAGCCGCTACCGCCGCCTGGGCGTGGCCCGGCATGTCGATTTCGGGAATAACCTCAATGTTCAGGGCTTTGGCGTAGGCGACTACTTCCTTGATTTGGTCCTGGGTGTAGAAGCCACCGTAGGTTGGTTCCTCACCGGGTTGCAGCGGTGCCCGGCCCCACCAGTCGGAGATTTTCTCATCGGTGTTGATCCGGTCGGCGCGCCACGCGCCGATCTCCGTCAGTTTGGGGTAGCCCTTGATCTCGATGCGCCACCCCTGGTCGTCGGTGAGGTGCCAGTGAAAACGGTTGAGTTTCTGACTGGCCATGATGTCGAGCACGTCTTTCACCTGGTCGACGGTGAAGAAGTGGCGGGAAACATCGAGCATGAAGCCCCGCCAGCCGAAGGCTGGGGCGTCTTTGATGCTGACGGAGGGGAGGGCAAATTGTGTGGCTCCCGGCGCTGGATTAATGGGTAAAAGCTGCCGCAGGGTTTGGCTGGCGTATAAGAAACCTGCCGAGTCAGCGGCCTTTATTTCAACTTCACCGGGCATTACCTCGATCGTGTACCCTTCTGCTGGTAGGCTGGCATCGGTGAGCAGACGAAAATTAGAAGTACCGTCTACCAGCAATGTTGGCGGCTGCATACCGGCGGATTCAAGGGCATTCAGAAAGGGCAGTAGTTGCCCGCCCTGCTCCGTACTTTCTAGGCTAATGACCAGGTCTTCTTCAAGAACAAAATGGCCTTCTTTGTCCGTTTGTTCCTTAGGTTGGGGCAGCAGCAGGGCCTTTCCCGTTGAGGTACTTTCGGGGGCGCGGCCGCAGGTGCAAAGGAGGAGGGTAAGGAGCAGGGGGAGGAAACGAAGCATGGGGATAAAGCTAGCATTTTCTACTTCCGCAAGCAACACTGCTTATATTTCTTTCCACTCCCGCAGGGGCAAGGAGCATTTCTCCCCACTTTGGGTTCGAGGTTGCGCACCGGCGTAGCCGCCCGTTCCTGTTCTGCCTCGTACTCGCGCATCATCACCGCGACTTCCTTCATACTCGTTTCAAGGATGGTTTTCGTACGCTCAGATACCGGAGCGAATGGCTCCGGAGCGGCTTTGGTAAGATGGTACTCTCCTTCATGGACCCGATCCATGATCACCTCAAGCTGGGCCGCAGCGACAGCCATCGCGGAGGTTTCCACATCGCCATGCAGGAAGCCAAAGCAGACCAGCCGGTCGAGGCGGCTCCGCGCTTCCTCCAGCTTGTTCTTTAGTAGGGCCGCACGGATGGCCATTTCCTCAAAGGCCAGGAATTCCAGGGTGTGGTAATAGCTATCGGTTCCGGCAGGATGGTTGCGGATGTCTAATGGCTTTGGGAATTGTTTGAGTTCCTGCAGGAAGTTCGCTTCGTCTTCTGCAGACATGGCGTTGGTGATGTTCAACTCCAGGTGGTCCGGGAAGTCGCGCGTTACGCGTTCCATGAGCCGGCGGGCTCTGGGGATTTTGCCCGTAGCAGCGTAGGCCCCCGCCAGCTCAATGGCCAGCATCGGCTCGTTCGGGTATTTCTTTTGCAGGGGCTCTATTTTGCGGAGGTAGTTACGTGGGTTCTCCAGGTCTTCCTCCGTCACCGTGGCCCGGAAGGCCGAGACTTCTACTGGCGTATTCCTTACGTCTTCTTCCCGGACCTTGATTCCGTGTTCTTTCTCCAACCAATCGAACTGGAAGGGAAGGTCAGCGTTGTCAGCATCTGTGTCAAAATCGGTACTGCCTACTGCTTCCAGGTCGTCGTCCTCTTCCTCGTTCCAATCGTCTTCTTCGCCCAGGCTCATCAGGATCTCCCGACGGAATTGTTCCATCTTCTGGGCATCCCGATACTGGAACCATTCGATCCGGACACTGGTGTCATCCACCGTATGCTTGAAATTTCTGAAAGGCTTGTGGCCGTTAATCGCCTGCTCCAGGGCGGTCCGCTCTTCTCCTTTAGGGAGTTGCTCCACGAAGGCCGCCATAGTACGGAAGCTGTCACTACTGCTTAAGTCATAGATCGGTTCGTAGCGGGCGGGGTCGGAGGCGTACCGCTCGGCTTCTTTCCTCACTTCATCGTCGGTCTCTTCGTCAACCGCTCCCCATTGGTATTGATCCAGATCCCAGACAGTGACCACCTTTTCCTCCACCCGATCGTAATAGGCGTTCATGAAATTGAAGGGGGTATCGACGAGCAGTTGCAGGTCTTCCTGCGTGATATTGGGCATGGGGTAGACGTTTGATTGCGAAGGTATGTGATAATCGTGAACCAATGTTGGGCCGGAGGTCCGTTTCTTGTAGCAAGGCAAAGGCAACCTTCCGACATAAGCCACAGTCCTTCCATCAGGTAAATACGAATACCTTATCTTCCCAGCTCCTTAACCACACCACTATGCACCAGCGTCCGCGCCCCCAGAATATCTTGCTTGTACTACTATGTACCCTCTTCGTCACCACCTTATCTGCCCAGGAAGCCCGGCTGCTCCGCCAGCCCAACCTCGGCACTGATCGCATCGCTTTCACCTACGGGGCTGACGTCTGGACCGCCGAAATGGACGGCAAAGACGTCCGTCGCATCACCAGTACGGCTGCCGTAGAAAGCAACCCGCACTTCTCGCCCGACGGCAAATGGCTGGCCTTCAGCTCCAACCGCGACGGTGGTACCTCGGTCTACATCGTAGACGCTATGGGCGGTATGCCTACCCGCCTGACCTGGCACCCCAGCGGCGGCTCGGTACGCGGCTGGACCCCCGACGGAAAATCCGTCCTCTTCGCCAGCACCCGCAACAGCGCTCCCGTCGGCTTCAACCGCCTGTGGACCATCCCCGCCACCGGCGGCCCCGCCGTCCAGATCACCCAACAGTGGGGCTTTGATGGCAGCTACAGCCCCGACGGTAAAACCATCGCCATCGATAAAATGAGCCGCTGGGACACCGAATGGCGCGCCTACCGTGGCGGCCAGAACACCCCCCTGATCATCCTTGATCTGGCAACTAATAATGAGGTGTTAATTCCTAACGAAAAAACGACCGACATCCAACCCAACTGGATGAAAGGAGAGGTGTTTTTCCTCTCCGACCGCGACTGGACCATGAACGTCTGGGCCTACAACGTCAAGACAAAAGCGCTACGCCAGGTTACCAAATTCAAGAAAACCGACGTCAAATGGCTCGACGCTCGTGATGGCCAATTGATGGTGGAACAAGACGGTTATCTGCATACGGTAGACCCGAAGTCGGGCAGCGCCAAAAAGCTAAAAATCAACATCATCGCTGATTTTCCCTGGGCCGCTACCCAGTGGGAGGATGTCAGCAGCCGCGCCGGTTCCATCTCGCTGTCGCCAACGGGTAAACGCGCCGTGATGGAATCCCGTGGAGATATCTTCACCGTTCCCGTTGACAAGGGCGATTCTCGCAACATCACCCAGAGTTCGGGCACGGCTGACCGGGCACCGATCTGGTCGCCCAAGGGCGACCAACTGGCTTGGTTCTCCGACGCTGACGGCAAGGGCTACCGCCTTCACCTGGCCAACCAGGACGGCCGCGGCGATGTCAAAACCCACAGCATCGGTGTCTCCAAAATGGCCTGGGATCCAGCCTGGAGCCCCGACGGAAAACACATCGCCTTCGTAGATGATGACGTCCGCGTCCGGGTTATCACCCTCGAAGATGGAAGCATCAAGACCGTCGACTCGGGTGGTACTAACCTTGATCGTAGCCGGACCGACCCCAAGTGGAGCCCGGACAGCAAGTACCTGGCCTACGTGAAGTCGGCGGAGAATAACTTCCGCCAAATCCTGACCTGGAACAGCGAAACGGGCGACATCGAAGCACTGACCAATCGTTTCGCCGATGCCTTCAGCCCCGCCTGGGACCGGGACAAAAAGCACCTCTACTTCCTGGCCAGTACCGACCTGGCGCTCGGCTCCAGCTGGGCCAATACCAGCTCGATGCAGGCCGATCCCAGTTACGCCGCTTACGTGATCGTACTGCGCAATGATGAGGATTCTCCCTTCATTCCTGAAAGCGACGAGGAAGAAGTAAAAGAGGAAAAGAAAGAAAAAGAAGAAGGGGAAGAAAAGGGTGGAAAAGAAGGTGATAAGGGCGCGGACGCAGGTGCCATGGATAAGGACAAAGAAGCAGAGGGCGGCGACGCCAAAGACAAGGATAAAGACGACGGTGTCCGGATCGACTTCGACCGAATTGCCCGTCGTACCATCGCACTGCCCGTCGACAATGGCAACTACTACGCCACTGCTGCCGGCCCTGCCGGCACCCTCTTCCTGGCCCGCCAGCGGAGCGACAGCCCCGGTGGACAGCTGATGAAATTCACCCTCAAAACACGCAAGGCGAAGGAGTTCGCCGGTGGTCTCCGCCAGTTCTCCGTTTCTGCCGATGGTAAGATGATCCTGGTGCGCACGATGCAGGGCTGGTCGGTGGCCAAAACCGGTGGCCCCAGTGCCAAGGGCGGCGAACGCCTCAGCCCCAGCCTTCGCATGAAGCTTGACCGGATGGCCGAGTGGAAGCAAATGTTTGAAGAAGCCTGGCGCTACGAACGCGACTACTTCTATGATCCGGGCATGCACGGCCGCGACTGGAACGTAGTGTACGAACGCTACGCACCGCTGATTCCGCACGTTCGCCACCGTGCCGACCTGACTTACATCATGGACCAGATGAACGGTGAATTGTCCGTTGGTCATAGTTTCGTCTTTGGTGGAGATTACCCACAAACCGAACGCTCCCGCGTCGGTCTGCTGGGCGCAGACCTGAAAGCAGAGAATGGCCGCTGGCGCATTACCCGTATCTACACGACGGAGAGCTGGAACCCCCGCCTGAGCAGTCCGCTGGACCGCCCCGGCCTCGACGTCAAAGCCGGTACTTACCTCGTTGGCGTCAACGGCCGCGAACTTACTGCTGCCGACAACCCCTACGAATTTCTGGACGGTACGCGCGGCCAGCAGACCACCCTGCACCTCAACGACGAGCCAAAATTTGAGGACCAGCGGGAGGAGGTCGTTGTCCCGATCTCCAGCGAAGGCGCGCTGCGCCAGCGCGCGTGGGTGGAAGACAACCGCCGCAAGGTTGACGAACTCTCCGGTGGCAAACTCGCCTACATCTGGGTGCCGAATACCTCCGGTGCCGGTTTCGTCAACTTCAACCGCTACTACTTCGCCCAGCAGGACAAGCTCGGTGCCGTCATCGATGAGCGCTTCAACGGCGGTGGCTTCCTTGATGACTATATGGTGGACCTCATGACGCGGTCGCTCCGCGCCGCCCTCACCAACGAGGTGCCCAACGCTAAAGCCCTGCGCCTGCCGGGCGGCATCCTCGGCCCCAAGGTCTTGCTGATCAACGAACGCGCCGGCTCCGGCGGCGACTTCTTCCCCTGGGCCTTCCGCCAGCAGAAAGCCGGTAAGCTGATCGGTGCGACCACCTGGGGCGGACTGGTCAAATCATCCGTCCACTATGGCCTCATCGACGGCGGTGCGCTCACTGCGCCCGATAATGCCGTCTTCGACCCGATCAACGATGCCTACGTGGCCGAAAACGAAGGCGTAGCGCCCGACATCGCCGTGCGGCAGGACGCTAAGTCCTTAGCTGCGGGTAAGGACCCGCAGTTGGAGCGCGGTGTGGCTGAGCTGCTGAAGCAGCTTGGTGCGATGAAGCAGCCGGTGGTTAAGAACCCTAAGTATCCTCGGCCTGCGGTTAAGAACTAACAAAATTCTCATCCGATGTGTCTCGCCAGCCGCGATAGTGGCTGTTGCGAGCTCATCGGATGTGTAATTTTGTGGTAGCTGTGGTGGTTTTTACCGCACGGTTTTACACATCTGATGAACTTTCCCACGGCTTCGCCAATGGAAAAGATGCATCCGATGAGAAAACCTTTGATTCATGAACTTTCCCAAGGCTGCGCCAGTGGAGAAGATGCCTCTGATGAGAAAACCGTTGATTCATAGTTGGAGCAAAGCTTTGCCAAGTTTTATATCGCAAATACAATTCTTTGGGTCGATAATGCCACTGTATTCATTGAAAGAACTAAAACCCCATTCACCTTCATGCTGGGTGAGCTTAGCTTTTGTAGGATTCTGATGTAAATAGTCCAACCCGTTCTTAATGCCGCCTTTATGGTGCTTTGCTTTGCTGGTTTGTTGGAACCGGGAACCGGTCAGGCCGTAAAATTTATTATGGGATTTGGTATAGCCCATTAGTAGCCGACGCATTGCTTCACTTAGCTCTAAAGTTGGCATTAAACTATATCGTTCACCGTCTAAGGGGAAGTCTTCTCGAATGTGATGTTTTGGAATAGCCAATAAATGAAAATGATTGGGCATGAGGCAATAACCCAATAAGTGAACAACGGGATTAAGTTGGCGAATCATTTTTGCCAGAAAGAATTGATAGTTCTCATCGGTATGAAATAGGGTGCCGCGATCATTACTTCTATTATAGATATGGAAGATGAAATTGGCAAGGTCAGCTGGGTTTTGCATTTTCTAAAAGTACGGTATCTAACAAAATTCTCATCCGATGTGTCTCGCCAGCCGCGATAGTGGCTGTTGCGAGCTCATCGGATGTGTAATTTTGTGGCAGCTGTGGTGGGCTTTACCGCAGGTAGCTTTGACGGTTTTACACATTGGATGAACTTCTCT
>JBGCFZ010000306.1:0-11467 GCA_045110355.1 Lewinella sp.
AGGAGGTAACGACCGGCGGCGAAGGCCGCCAGGACAATAACGAAGGATAGCAGGAAATTCTTCACGTTCTAGAGGTTTTGTCTGGGTCATCTATAACGCAAAAGAGCAAGGGTTGAGTTTAGTTGAATAGGTTAATAAACCTTAACGTACCGTATACTTCAGTCCACCGGAAAGAAAAGGGAAGCGAATCAAATAAATGCCCGCCTTCCTGCCGGGAAGTAAATTTTGGCCCTCCACCAGGTTAAGCGCACCAATCGTTTTTCCCGTAGCATCGTACACTATAGCCTGGGAGGGTCCACCCGCCGGAACGACCAGCACTGCTCCTTCCACGCCGTATTGCACCTGCGGCCCCGCATCCGAAAGCTCCACTGCTGGTGCCGCCGCCAGCCAGGCGCTCCAACTGGGTAAACCGTCGGCATCAAAAAAACGCAGGCGGTAGTAGAACCATTCATCCTGGCGATCAGGACGATGCTCCAGTGTCCCAAGCAAGCCATCGGGCCTTTGCACGGACTTAAGTAAAGTAGCCGTTTCCTGCGCATAACCACCGTGCAACTCGACCTTACTGGCCGCCTCCCTGCCCGTCTCCCAGCTGATGCGGTGCAGGCCCCCGACGGTTTCTAACTCGGTGCTCAGCACCGTAACGGGCAGGCTCATCGGCGCTGCTTCCACCAACCAGCACAGGGCGTCGGACAAGTGCTGCCTGAATTCATTACTTGCATCCGTATAGTTTTCATTTTTGTGTCCCAGGGTGGTATAGAAGGAGCGGGCACCGGAAGAAAATTCCTGGTACCAGCTGGCTGGCCGTATTGCGTCGTAGCTGTTGGAGCCGGTGGAACGAACTTCCAGCACGGGCACAATGGTCGCTACCAGGCCGGTGTCTGGCCAATAATAATATTCCTCTTCTTTCATCCAGGGATCGGGCAGGTTAGCAGTACTGGGGTGTACGCCAACTTTGTCCATCGTCCCCATAAAGCTATTGTTGGTATGTGGCGGAGAGTTCCGGCGTGAGCCGCCCATCAAATTGGTGTAGAATGGGTAGCTGGCGTTGCGGTACATGTCGGTCGCCGCGTGGATACCCAGTACCCCGCCGCCACCAGCAACATAACTTTCAAGATTCATTCTCTGGGTCGCTGTAAAGGGGACGTTACCGCTGGTATTGGCAAATACGATCACTTCATAAGTCATCAGGACGCCCAGATCGTCAAAAGCGCTTTCGTCATCGCTGTTGACTACGGTAAAATTCTGTAGTGCACCGATTTCCTCAAACATGGTCAGGCTGTTCGCCTTAGTCCCGTGGTTAAAGCCTTCAGTCCGGGTGAAGTGAAGTATTTGAAAGGAGGAACCTCCGCCGCAAGCCACCTGTGCGGAGAGATGGGGCGTAAAGAAAAGAAGGGCAAAAAAGGTAATAAGGAGGCTAAAAAAGCTGGTACGGCACATAGTTGGTCGGTTAATCTTAGATATACCTAAGCCGGAGTGGTTTAGCTTCGCTGCTCCTTCGGGGTGGGACAATTAGCGCGCAGTTAGCGTGGTTCCTGACAAGGCAAAACCTCGAAGAAGCCGCGAAGCGAAACGTAGGCGACGCCTTAGTGTCGGCGAGGATTTTTAACGAAGTCAGGGGGCACGATAACAAGTGATAAAGTCCCAAACCACTTTGACTTAGGTATAATAGTCTGTCCACAAGCTGGTCGCCAGGAGCAGTAAAACAATATTTTTATCTATAACCGGGGTGTTGTTCGACTAATGCAGCGTGCTGAAATGATGTACAAACCAGGAACAGCGCGTAGAAGCTTAAGACTACGAAAGGACTAATACCTTTTCTTTAAAACGGCAAGTATTCTCCCCGTAAGAACGAATAAATATGGAGGAATAGTTTAACAAGCTTTGGGCGGGGACGCAGGTGCATTGATGGGGGATATAAAAGCAACGTAAAAGCAGGTAATAGCATTGCCTTTTATTCCCTGCTCCTATCTACCTTTTTTCTGCACCTGCGGCCGCGCCCTATTGCCTTAACCTGCAACCTGTCTCCTGAATTATTCCCCGATTGGCCCAAGCTCAACACCTTCGCTGTAGGCCATCTTGATTCCGGCAGCGGACAATGCCGATTTTATCCGTGCGTGCACGGCAAAGGTGCCTTCCCAATAGTCGTCGGGGGTGACGTAGGGCCGCACGGCGATCACTACGTTATGCGTGTCGTAGGATTCGATTCCAATTTCTGGTTCCGGATCATGGAGGATGCCGTCTACGTCTTGCAGTGCCTCCTCAATAACCTGCTTTATCTTGGGAAAGCTCTCTTCATACCCCAGCATTAGCGTCAGTTCGAGGCGGATATGTCCCTTATCGCTAAAGTTGGTTACCACGCCACTGATCACTTCGCCATTAGGTACGATCAAGGTCTTTTTTCCGGGGGTAACCAAAATGGTATTGAATATCTGGATTTCTTCTACCTGGCCAAAGAAATCATCGGGGATCTGAATCCAGTCGCCGATCTTATAAGGTTTGAAAAGAATGATGAGGATACCCGCAGCAAAATTGCTCAGGCTGCCCTGCAGCGCAAGGCCAACGGCAAAACCCGCTGCGGCCAGGACCCCAACAAAAGCCGCTACGTCGATACCGAGGATTCCCGCTACCGTAAACATCAGCATTATTTTCAGTCCGATGCCGGCAATGGACCCCAGAAACGGAGCAATATCTGCCCCAAGGCCATTGCGCTGCATGGCCTTGATGGCAATGCTAACCAACTTATTGATGATGCGAATGCCAACAAACAGAATAACAATAGCCATCACCACCTTCGGTGCATATTCGATGACCATATTCATGGCAGTTTGCAGGTAGGCGTTGAGCTGTTCTGTTTCCATGCCACAAAACTAGTAAAATAGTCAGAAAGTCAGGAAGTACCCGTTTCCAAGAACGAACGCAGAGAGCGGTCCCTTGTGGCAGATACTATATGACTACTTGACTATCTGACTGTTTGACTATTTAGTCTTCCGCTTCTTCTTCTTAGCCGCCGGGAACAGGATATTGTTCAAGATCAGGCGATAACCAGCACTGTTGGGGTGTAGGCTGAGGTCAGTTTCCGGATCGTTGACTAGGTGGCGATAGTCGGCAGGATCATGCCCGGCGTAGAAACTAAAAAAGCCTTCGCCGAAGTTGCCGTGCAGGTAACGGGCCTCACCGGCAGCTTTGTTTTCTCCCAGGATCAGCGCACTTGATTTGATGTGTTCTTTGCGGAAGGCCGTAGTTTGCCCCATAAATCCTTTTACCGTCCTGGTGTGGTTTTGGGTCAGCATGGTCGGTACCGGATCCCATTTGGCGCTGAATTCAAACAGGGAGAAATAATCCTGTTTTTCCCCTACACGGCGGGGATTATGGTCGATGCTACTGAACTCATACTCCAGCGGATTACGCTGCAGTTTGAAATTTTCGAAAACAAAGGTTTTACTGAAATCCAATTTCTGTTGGGCATTGGGGTCAATAGGATCACCATCGTAGTATTGTGCGCAGATGTCGACGCCTTCAGCTGCCAGGGCTATATCGTAGCTGTCCGTTGCGGAACACATTGCAAACATAAAGCCGCCACCGCCCACGAATTCACGGACTTTTTTAACAACACCAAGTTTCAGCTGGCTCACTTTCTCATAGCCATTCTCTGCGGCCAATGCTTCCTGGTACTCCACCTGCCGGCGGTACCAGGGGGCGGTATGAAAGCTGCGGTAAAACCGACCGAATTGACCAGTAAAATCTTCGTGGTGAAGGTGCAACCAATCGTATTCCGCCAGCCGGTCGCCAAGGACTTCATTGTCGTAAACCGTTTCGTACGGAATTTCTGCGTAGGCGAGCACAAGGGTTACTGCATCGTCCCATGGTTGAACTTTGGTACCCTTTTTAAAATTATACTCTGGCGTATAAACAGCGATCTTCGGCGCCTTCTCCAGCTTCATCGCATCCATGTTTTTTTCAGGATTAGCGATGTCGGCCAGGATGGCATTGAATTTTGCGTCGGGGATCACCTCATACTTTACGCCCCGGGTCAGGCACTCACGCTCAAAAGCCCGGCTGTGCGTAAAAGCGAAACTTCCGCCCCGGTAATTGAGCAGCCACCAGGCGTCTACCTGATTGTCAAGCACCCAATACGCAATGCCGTAAGCTTTAAGGTGATCGGATTGCTTTTCATCCATTGGGATGAGCATAGTACTTGCCTGCAGTGCGGCGCTGCCACAAAGCAGCAGAAGAATAAGAGATAGTTTGCTTAACGACATAGTTGGGGCGGTAAAATTCTTGTAGGGTAAAGATAACGTTTGGGGGAGGCAAATAGTACTGTAGTCAGAGAGTCTGATAGTCAAGGAGTCAAACAGTATCGTAGTCAGGGGGTCAACAGTCAGTGGGTCAAACAGTTCTGGAGGCACTCCTGTACAAATGGCCCACAATTCCCGACAATGGCTGGAGGCCGTATTCCTACTAACGTAGTGAGCATCCTCTATACGGCAGCAACTATCTGACTGTTTGACTATCTGACTACCTAACAACCAACCGCTGCCCCAGCCCAGCTGCCCGTCCGTCGGCATCAAGCGGCTGTACGAAATAAAGGCCAGGCAGGAAACCAACCAACGGCAAGTTCGTCCGATCATTGGAAGCCGTTACTCTGCTTACCTCTCTACCGGCAATATCATACACCCGGTAGCCTGCAGCGGCGCCTTCGATAGTAGTCATTCCACTGGCTGGATTAGGATAAATTTTCAGCTGCTCTGACGCAGCAAACGGCTCATCGGTCGGCACCAGTTCTTCGACCTGGAAGTCCCATGCTCCCCGGCCATAAGTGCCGAAGCGAGCCAGGTTCCGATCGTCGAGGAATTCGACGGAGTAGTATCGCATTGTTGGCGCAAACTGGCCGGCCAGGTCATACCAACGTTCTTCGCTAACGACGTACACGAAGGGGCCAGCCTCCGTAGCTGCGAACAGTAGTGATTCGGTTGCGTTAGCCGTCAGGCCATGAACAATGGTTGGCGGCAGCCCTTCGCTGGCGGGAAAGAAGTTCTCCCCACCGTCGGTTGAGCGCCAAACGGGAGGATTACTGTAACCGGAGCCTCCCAGCCAAACGGTTTCTTCCTCCGTCTTAGAAGCATGGATGGCCTGTCCGTAGAGGTACCAGCCATCGGGGAGAAAGTTGAGGGTTTCCGTCCAGTTGTCCCCCCGATCAATGGAAGTAAAGAATCGTCCTTCCGTAGTTGCCACGAAAAACCGGTTAGGGTTAACGGGGGAATAGGTCATAGCCGACAGGTTCCCTGCTCCCGCGTCGATGAAATCAAACGGTTTATCCCGTCCGGTTAGTTCTCCAAATGTTCCGCTGTCTATGTCCCGGTCAAGGGTAACCTGTATGAGATAAGAACCGCTTTTGGCGGTATCGGCGCTTCCTCCGGCTACGTACAACTCCACCTCCTCTCCTATTCCCGGAGGTGCCATCATCGGCGTGATCCAGGTAAACTCATCGGGGCTTTCGATGCGGTAATTCGCCCAACCTTCGTTGAACCCACCAAAAGCCAGTACGTCATAAAAGGCGTAAATACTGCCAAAGGGATAGGCAGTAAAGAAGACGTTGCCATTTTCAGCGAAGGCCAGGTGTCCGAAATCTCCACTAAAATCCTGGTAACCTCCCAAAATCTCGCGTCGACTGTTTTCATCTTCTTCCATGATCTGGAAGCCCTGATCCTGAGAACCAGCGTAGATGATGTCCGGGTTCCCAGGGTTAGTCCTTACGTCGTAGTACTGAGCGACGTTCAACCCCTCGTTAGCAACGTTGTACCACAGCCCATCCGCGGGATTCAGACGATTGAGCCCTCCGTGGCTACTCACCAGCATTCGCTTTTCTCCCGCCGGATCGGTGATTTCGGTGAGTCGCATTATATCGGCATGCAGGTACTTAGTGATATCGTCGTAATACTCCCACCAGTAGTTAGGAGGGGTGAAGGTTTCCCCTCCATCCCGGCTAACCCAGAGTTCTACCGCGCCGTAGGCAACGAAGTCAGGGTCGGAAGGTCGGACGTAGATGGCCTGGTTCCGCCACGGTTTTTTCTCCAGGGTGGGCATTTCACGCCAGTTGGCTCCGTCATCATCGCTGCGGAACAGCTGATCGTCGGCCTGAATAAAAATTCGCAGGCTATCCGTTCCTGGCTGCATGGCGGCAGCGAGTCGTCCCCTGAAAAACCCCGTTGTGGTCACAGGTAAATTTCCAAGCGAGTCGTACCGGATCCCCGCTTCGTCCTCCTTCATTTCATAGAGCGTCACCTGGGGGTCGTCGTACATCTTCTTCATTAAAACGAAGGTCCGTTCCACCCCGGGTGGGCGGTACAGGTGGCTAATGGAATGGTCTCCGGCAGCAGTCGTAAATGGTGGTTGTTTTATGAAGCTGTAGCTGGCTCCTCCGTTCCTTGAACGGAAAATCTCGTAGCGGCCATTATCAATTTGCAGGGTGGTCAGCAAGCTGCTGTCGGCCACCATCGGACTAAAGAAGTTGGTTAATTGATCTCCATTAATCCGGTCATTTCCCCGCCGGACGGTAGCGTACTCCCAGTTGTCGCCATCATCGGTTGAATACATGGGGCGGTTTTCGGTGAAGGCAATCAGGTTACGGCCTTCGGGCGTGGGCACCAAGCCAAGGTATTCCTCACTGAAGTATATGTCGTGATTAACGAGGGCAAATTCTTCCTCATTATAATCCATTTGCCAGATAGCACCACCCGCTGACATGATGAAGAGGTTATTTAGATCAGCCGGATCTTGTACCACATCGTGGATGCTTCCCGCGGTGTACTTACTGCCACGTTCAAACCATTCCCCGAGCAGTAAACCATCGGCGTAAGTTTCTACCATTTTGCGCCGGGGGGCATTCCGACGTTTCCGATGCCGGGCCATGGCGTTGCGGGCTTCGAGTTTACGCCAGTCGGTACCGGGCGCAGCCCGGTGGATGGCTGCCTCCCAGCGCTCCCGAGCATTCTCTTTTTCTTCTCCGTCGGCTTCTCCATCGGCACCAATTTCGATGGGGGCCGGACGGGGCTTATCTGCTTCGGCCTGATTACAGGCAAACGTCAATGAGATAAGGGCTAACAAAAGTGTAAAAATTCTCATATGAGGTGCTTTGCGGCTAAAGATAAATAGTTAGGAGGTTTCAGAGATGTCGGACAGCGCACATTTTAGTTAAGGGGCGGGGCCGCAGGTGCAGGGTTAGGTAACTAGGAGCTAGGCACTAGGCACTAGGAGCTAGGAACTAGGAGCTAGGCACTAGGAGCTAGGAACTAGGAGCTAGGAACTAGGAGCTAGGAGCTAGGAGCTAGGAACTAGGAGCTAGGAACTAGGAGCTAGGAACTAGGAGCTAGGAGGTAGGAACTAGGAGGTAGGAGCTAGGAGCTAGGAACTAGGAGCTAGGAACTAGGAGCTAGGAGCTAGGAGCTAGGAGCTAGGAAATCTAGACACCTTCACGTATTTCCACAAACTCAGTAGGTATTGTTGCATCATTACCCGCTATAAATGAAAGAAAGACGAAAAGCGATAACCTACTTTGTCTCAACCAAACCGGTGGCATAACGAACTCCGCCTGAGCCATGCTCAAGGCGCAGTTCGTTATGCTGACCTTTCCAGAACGCGAAGGATATTACAGAATGGGTGCTACTTGCTCTTAGACTTAGCCAACTCAATAGCCTGCGCCAACTGCGTTACTTTCAGGTTCTTGGAAACGATTTTACGGTCCGGACCAAGCAGGTACAGCTCCGGTGTATTGTCTACGTAGTAAGTCTTGAAAATAGACCGGTTGGTGGGGTCGTAGACGTTGGTGAATTTGCCTAAACCGTATTGGTTGACGAAGTTCTTCCATTTATCGGCCTCCGTATCAAGGGCAATGGCGTAGATATCTAATTCATCCTTCAGGCCCTCGTAAGCTTGTACCAATTTAGGTGTCTCTTCGATACAGTGTTCACAGTCCGGATTGAACATGAATACGGCGATGTAGGGCTTCTTGAGGTCATACAAACGTTTGGGCTGGCCATCAATGCCTGGCACCGTAATGTCCGGGCCTTGCTGACCGACCAGGCTGTACGCCATTTGATCAGCACGTTGTTGGAGGCCAAAAACGGTCATGCTGTCGGACCAAAAAGCACGTTCCCTGGTAAAGTAATTCTGGATCATGTGGACGTGAATGGCAGCACCATCCATTACCGTAGTCTTTCCAGGTTCGTATTGGAGGGTAACCCAGTTAGCCACAAACTTGAAAAATTCAGGGTGTGGCAGCACTTTCTCCATCAGCATATCGGTAGACTTGATGATGGCATTGGCGTTCTGGGGCGTCAATTCATTGATGTACCGCTTAAGTTTATTAAAGATAACCGGTGTGTTGAGCAAACGAATATCTGCGAAGTTGACCCCATTCCAGAAGTCCTCCCGGAAACCATCAACCTGGGCTTTCTCGTCCAGAGAGCCATCAGACAGGCGGATTTCCCGCAGGCGAGG
Source organism: Lewinella sp. (assembly GCA_045110355.1). Classification (GTDB taxonomy): domain Bacteria; phylum Bacteroidota; class Bacteroidia; order Chitinophagales; family Saprospiraceae; genus Neolewinella. The sequence continues at coordinate 8,497 of JBGCFZ010000306.1, forward strand.
ATTACGACCAGCACGCTTAAAAGCTGTGAATATGGAATTGGGGTATTTGTTAAATCGCTCGTCCTGGAAAGCTTCCCGCTTATCTACCAGCGCTTCCCGATCTGCTTCCAGTTCGGCATAGCCGGGAGAACCGGCCTGCAGCTGGCCTAAGCCCTGCGTAACCAGCCGAAATTCTTCGGCCATATCGGCTTCGAAAGAAAGGGTTTCATAGAATAATTGGTTGTCCAGGCTCCCCTCTACTTTAATCTCGCTTATGGGGCCACCTTTGTTTCCTGAAATTGAAAAAGTCTGGTCCTGATCAACCAACAATTGCAGGGCCGATCCATCGGTGTAGTAGGCGTAGTAATGGCCAGGCTTAAAGGGTTCGTCCTGCTTAAACACGACGGAATTACCGTCCACTATCCCGTCGGCAGCCTTGTACTGCTGTTCTGCAAACTGACCAATCAACAGTGCTCCCTCGGGTGAAGCACCGGTTAGGGTTACGCGAATGTCAGGGCTTTCCAGTTGCCGTCCTGCAAGGCTTGTGGTGGTTACGGTACTGTTGATTCCATCACTACCTGAAGCGGTAGCCGTTGCCCCAGCGGGGTCGCCGCAGGAGATCATAGAAGTAAGGGCGATTAATAAAACGAGCAGACGCATGGGTTTTGTTTTTGCGGGGCGAAATTACGATTGCTTTCCGAGATAGGGCAAGACGTTAACGAACTGTTTGATTTACACCAACTGAAAGCTTCTGTTCTGAGTAAAGATTACGACAGTTTTCTCCGCTTAATTTCTTCCTGAATTAGTCCCAGCTCCCTTCCCATTTCACCGGTAACGCTGGTATTTTCCTGAGCGCGCCTTACCAGATAGGGCAATACTTCTTTCACCGGGCCATAGACCAGATACTTAGAGACATTATACCCATTGGCGGCCAGGTTAAAGGTCAGGTTACCGCTCATCCCCAATAGTTGGGCGCAGCGCAGGTGTGGGTGGTCGCGCGGTAACCCTTTGTCGGCAATTAACTGGGTGAGCAACCGGACGCTGTCTTCATTGTGGCTACCGATGCAGCATGAAATCGTCTCAACATTGTCCACACAGTACTTTACAGCTGCATTAAAATCAGTGTGGGTTGCTTCCAGGCTAGGCTGGATCGGTGTAGGATATCCCTTCGCTTTAGCCCGAGCATTCTCCTTGACCATATAGGCACCTCGCACCAGCTTGGCGCCTAGTTTATAGCCCTCCTGCTGGGCCGTTTCGTGGCTCAGCTCGAGGAAGGCCAGCCGGTCATGGCGGTAAAGCTGAAACGTATTCATCACCACCACTTCTTTGCGGTTATAACGTGACATCATACGGTTGGCCAGTTGGTCAATGGTATTCTGCATCCAGCTTTCTTCGCCATCAATATAAACCTGAACGCCTCTCTTTTCTGCCAATCCGCAAATGGCGTCCAGGCGGCGCAGCGTGGCTTGCAGCTCAACGTTAGTGCTGACATCAAAGTCCGTTACTTCATCGTTTAGTGCCACCAGAAGATCATCGGGTGCCAGTGCGGTCACCTTCACCACCACCGCATTGGCGGCAGGGGCTTCCGCACTGAATTCAATACCCCGAAGCACTTCTTTCATGAAGTTATTGTAGTCCTCAGTGGTGCTTTTAGCCTCTGCGCCGTAATCAAGCATACTGGTGACGTTCCGTTCGTACAGTCGTTCAATAAACGGAAGCGCATTAATCAGGCTCGTACCGCCAACAAACTGGCGATAAATAGTATTCTTTACCATCCAGGAGGCACCAGGTAGGCCAAGGTTAACCGCCCCAACGCCCATGCTGGACATGAGGTTCGTCAACCAATCCATACCCATCATTTTGAAAAGGCGGGCATTATTCTTTAATTCGGAATCGGACAGATGCCTGAAGGTCTCTTCGGAATCCCCGAAATCTGGCAATTTTTGTTGTCCCGTTATTTCAGCGTAGTCTTTCAAGGCTTGCTTTGCCAGGGAGAAATCTTTGAATGGTCCGCCGGATTTTTTCATATGTGGTGTGGTTAGGAACTGCAAATATCGTGTTCAGAATTGGAATGTAAGTGTACTACTTTTTTTTGCGAGGCCGCAGGTGCAATGTATGGCATGAAAGAGCAATAAGCTTACTTAAGTTACTGCTTTCATCTTAACTGTAGGTAGTTCCTAACGATAGCCAACCTCGTGTTCTTCAAGACGAAGGTAAACACTCCCACTAGTCGCATACGCGACAACAAGCCCTCGCCGTTGATCCAGATACCAGATATGCAGTTAACTTCGTAAAAATATTCCTGCTATGCGGTTTTTACAATTTACGATCTCCCTATTCCTGCTAACTTCTTGCAGCATCGGTAATGATATTGTAGACGACTACGTAAGTCCCGAGCTTCGGATTCAGAACCCCGTTAGCAGTATCGAAGAAGGCACTACTTATCAGTTCCAGCACCAATTCATCAACAACGTTGGCCAGGAAGAGGCCATTACCCCTACCTGGAGTTCAGCGGATGAGAGCATTCTCATCATTGACCAGTCCGGCCTCGCTTCGGCAATCGCTGAAGGCAACACCAGCATTACCCTTACTTTTGAAGACGAATTCGGAGAAGTGGCCATGCACACTGAGCCGGTCGAAGTCGGTGCTTCCACCGTAGTTGTTGAACCCATGATGCGGTCAGGCAGCGTTGCTACTACCAGCAGCTACCCTCTAATGGGAGACTTCGTCTTAACCGAGGGCTCCGATGGCAACCTGATCCTTTCTTTTGGAGACGATTACAACGCCGACAATCGCCTGCCCGGCCTTTTTGTCTTCCTCAGTAACAACCCCAATACTATCAGTGGAGCCTATGAGATAGGTGCCGTAGATATCTTTAGTGGCGCACATGAATACTCCTTCTCCGGTGCAGGCCTCAACGAATACGCCTATGTGCTTTACTTCTGTAAGCCCTTCAACGTAAAAGTTGGCGACGGGGAAATTCAATAAAAGC